>JBCNPL010000229.1:0-4628 GCA_039593375.1 Paraburkholderia sp.
GCGATAGAGTCGCGGGACATGCAGCCGTGCGCGTCCGGGGACGGCCGAATGGAGAACGACGGCCGAGTCGATTGCACCGGGCAGCGCGACCGATTCGCCCGACGCACGCGGAAGCGCGGTTGCGAGAGCCGCAACGGAGCGCCTGTTCATGGTTCTTCTTTGCAGTAAGCGGGTGAAAGTCCAAGCATAGAGCAATCTGATGCGAATTCCAGCCGCCTGGGGATGCCGTGGCTCGCCTAGAATGACGGCCATTCACGAGCTTCTCGCGATCGACCAGGTATGAAACGAGACGAGCGACAGACACGACCCGATAAAGCGCGCGATCTGCGGCGGATGAAAGCGTCCGCGACAGGACTTCTCGTTGCGATGATCGCGCTCTTCGCCGGTTCGGCGTTCTATGAGCGAGCATATCCCGTGCTCGGATTCGTTCGCGCGTTCGCCGAGGCCGGCATGGCGGGCGGCATTGCCGACTGGTTCGCGGTCACGGCCTTGTTCCGGCATCCGCTTCGTCTGCCGCTGCCGCACACCGCGATCATCCCGCGCAACAAGGATCGTATCGGCGAGAACCTCGGCAACTTCTTCGAGCAGAATTTTCTATCGCGGGAAGACATAGCGGCCAAACTCGCGGACGTCGACCTTTCGGGCGCGTTCATGCGATGGATCGGCAAGCCCGAGCAGACCTCGCAGATCGCCGATTACCTGGCGGGGCTGATGCCGGACTTCCTGGCCCGCGTGGGCACCGAGGACGTCGAGCAGTTCACGCGCCGTGCGCTCGCGGCGCGCGTGCGCGAGATCGAGCTTGCGCCGCTCGTGGCTGGCGTGCTCACGGAGATCGCGCAAAGCGTCGACTATGACGCGCTGATCACGCCGGCGCTCGAGGAATTGGCGCTGCTTTTTCACGAGAACCATGACGTGATTCGCCGCCGCGTGCGAGAGGGCACCGGGTGGATATGGCAGCGGATCGCGCTCGACGACAAGGTGGCCGACGCGGTCATTCGCGTCATCGACGAAGCGATGAGAGACGTACGTGACAATCCGGATCATCCGTGGCGGCACCGCTTCGGCGAGTTCGCCCATGAGTTCGTAGCCGGGCTGGCGGCGTCGCCGGCCTACTTGGCGAAATGCGAGGCGTGGCGCGAGCAGCTGCTCGCGCATCCCGCGTTCGCAACGTGGGTAAGCAGTCTCCGGAACGAGCTCGTTCAACGACTGCGTACCGATACGCAGGCGCCCGATTCGGTCGTGAAAGCGCGACTGCAAGAGCTCATCGCGCAATGGTCGCGAGAAGCGCTGCGCGACGAATCGTTGAGGTCACGGCTGAATGAGCGCGCGCGCGAGGCGATCCTCGACATGATGCCGGCTCAGCGGCACGAGCTTGCGCGGCTGATTGCCGACACGGTGCGGCGATGGGATACCGCAACCGTGACGGAAAAACTCGAGTTGGAGGTGGGGCGCGATCTGCAGTTCGTTCGCGTCAACGGCACGTTGATCGGAGGAATCGTGGGCCTCGTTCTGCACGCGCTCGGGGCCTTGATCTGAGGCAACGCAGGCCCGCCGTCCGACGGGCTCATCGATGCGGGGCGCTTACCCCCGCATCTGCGCGTGATCAGGTTTTGCTCGCCGCCGATTGGCGCGTACTCTCGGCTTCCTCTCGCGCTGATCCGCGCCGCAGCGGTACGGCGGACCCGAGTATTTCCCTGACGCCGCCGACGCCGCCCATGAGAATGTCACGCGCGGTCGCCACGACCCCGTTTCCGAGCGTTCCGACGGCACCGAGCGTTTCGGTGCCGACTTCCTCCGTCGCGCGCACCGCTCCTGTCAGCACATCGCGCGCGATATCGACCGCGTCGTTCGCGACCGTGCCGGTGGCGCGCAGCGTGCCTGTCAGCGTGTCGCAGACGAAGCCGATGATCGGCCCGCCGAATTCTTCCGACGCGACCCGCGCCGGGCCGCGCAGTCCATACTTGGCGCCACGGTCTCTGGCGTCGGCCGACGTCGTTTGGTCGGGTGCTTGCGGGTTTTCAGCGCCGGCTGCCTTTTCCTTTTCATCACGACTAGTTGCCATGTGAGCCTCCTCAACTGCAAAGGAAATCGTTCGAGCAGGGCGAGAAGCGCGGCCGCGCCCGGCCTCGTTGGCGCGAGCGCAGTCAGCCTCGGGGCGTCGCAACGTCGCCCTTGCCACTACCATAGAGCAATCTAGCTCGACGCAACAATTGTTCCTTGCTATTGCCCGATCGACTCAGCGAGCCTGGCTCTCACGCTTCGACTTTCGTGCCGAACGGCAGCGCATGGACGCGCTTGCCCGTCGCCGCGAATATCGCGTTCGCGACGGCGGGGCCGATCGGCGCGACACCCGGCTCGCCGACGCCGGTCGGTGCTTCGCTCGAAGGCACGATATGCACCTCGACCTTCGGCATCTCGTCGATACGAAGCACTTGATAGCCGTCGAAGTTGTTCTGCTCGACGCGACCGTCCTTGAGCGTGATCGCGCTGTGCAGCGCTGCCCCGAGCCCGAAGCCGATGCCTCCCTCCATCTGCGCGGCGATGATGTCGGGATTGATCGGCGTGCCGCAGTCCACCGCGCAGACGACGCGGTCGACCTTGACCTTTCCGTCCTTGTCGACCGTGACTTCAGCCACTTGCGCGACGAACGAATGGAAAGCTTCGGCCACGGCGATGCCACGACCCTTGCCGGCCGGTAGCGGCCCATTGCTCCAGCCGGCGCGCTCGGCGGCGAGGTCGAGCACGGCTCTCATGCGTGGCTCGTGCGCGAGCAAGTTGCGCCGGAACGTGTAAGGGTCTTGACCGGCCGCGTGGGCGACTTCGTCGATGAACGCCTCGACGGCAAAGGCCGTGTGCGAGCTGCCGACGACTCGCCACCATAGAACCGGTACGGCAGATTGTGTCGTGGAGAGCTCGACGGCGATGTTGGGAATAGCATAGGCGATGTTCGCCGCACCTTCCACCGAGGTTGCGTCCACACCGTTCTTGACCATGACGCCCTCGAACGGCGTGCCCGCGAGAATCGACTGCCCGACGATCAGATGTCTCCATCCGGTCAACTGTCCGTCGGCTGAGAGTCCCGCCTCCAGCTTGTGAAAATACATCGGGCGGTAGCGGCCGCCGTGAATGTCGTCCTCGCGCGTCCACTGAAGCTTGACCGGCGTGCCGTTGGCGCCGAGCGCCTTGGCGATCGATACGGCTTCGACGATGTAGTCCGACTCCGCATTGGCGCGCCGGCCGAAGCTGCCGCCCGCATAAAGCGTGTGAATCTGCACTTGCTCCGGCCGCAGCCCCGCGATGCGCGCGGCGTTGCCTTGATCGACCGTCTGAAATTGATCGCCCGCCCAGATCTCGCAGCTGTCGGCGGTGAGCTTCACGACAGCGTCGAGCGGCTCCATCGGAGCGTGGGCAAGATAGGGGAATTCATAGGAGGCCGAAACTTTTCGCGCGGCACCGGCGATGGCCTTCGGCGCATCGCCGACCACGCGAGCAGGTAGGCCCGGCTTGTCGGCGATGCGGCGGTAATCGGCCATGATGGCAGGCGAACCGCGCTTTTCGGCGTGGCTGTCGTCCCATTCGACCTTGAGCGCATCGCGTCCTTTCTTGGCGGCCCAGAAGCTTTTCGCGACGACGGCGATGCCACGCGGAACCTGCACGACGTCGACGACGCCGGGGACCGCCTTCGCCGCCGAGGCGTCGAACGACTTGACCGTGCCGCCGAACAGCGGCGGCCGCTGCATCACGGCGACGAGCATGCCGGGCAATGCGACGTCGATCGTGAATTGCGCGGTGCCATTGGTTTTCGGCGGTACATCTACGCGCGGCAGCGGCTTCGCGCCGACCAGCTTGAACGTCTTCGGATCCTTCAGCGTGACGGTCTCGGGCACGGGAAGCTTCGCGGCGGCGGGCACCAGCGATCCGTAAGTCGCATGCTTGCCGCTTGCGGAATGATGGACGCTGCCGCGTTCGGTGCGCAGCTCCGTCGCGGGTACGTTCCATTGCTGCGCGGCCGCGGTGATCAGCATGGCGCGCGCCTTGGCGCCGGCTTCGCGAAGCTGCATCCACGAGTTCGACATCGCCGAGCTGCCGCCGGTACCCTGTAGCTTGCCGAACGCGAGGTTCGCATAGCGTGTTGCGTCGGCCGGCGCGCTCTCGACGCCGATTTGCGACCAGTCGGCGTCGAGCTCTTCGGCGACGATCGTCGCGATGCCCGTATACGCGCCCTGACCCAATTCGACGTGCTTTGCGATGACGGTCACGCGATTGTCCGTGCCGATCCGCAAAAACGCGTTCGGCATGAACGCGCCGCCGCCCGGGCTACCCGAGGCGGATGTCGCGGCAAGCGCGCTCTTCATCGAGCCGCCCCATTCGAATCCGATGGTGAGCGCGAGCGCCGCCGCCGTGCCGACGCCCTTCAGAAACTCGCGTCGCGCCGGGCGTGATATTGGAGCGATATCGGTGGTCATGAGTCGTTACCCCTTGATCTCTTGAGCGGCATCGTGAATGGCTGCCCGAATGCGCGTGTAGGTCGCGCATCGGCAGATGTTGCCGCTCATCGCGGCGTCGATGTCGGCATCCGTGGGCGCGGGATTTTGCGCGAGCAGCGCCGCGGCCGACATGATCTGACC
>JBCNPL010000023.1:0-19424 GCA_039593375.1 Paraburkholderia sp.
ACGCCCAACCGCCGTTGCGACGTTTTGGGCCTGGAGGCCGCGACTAGCGGTTAGAATTTTGGCTTGATCCGGCGAATTCGCCTGCTTGCTCCACGATCGATCCTCACGATGAATGCTCCGACTGAATTCGCCCGTGCCGTTTGCCCGCATGACTGCCCCGACACTTGTGCGATGCGGGTGGTCGTCAAGGACGGGATGGCGGTGAAGGTGGTTGGCGACCCCGATCATCCCCCGACGCAAGGCGTGCTTTGCACCAAGGTCAGCCGCTACGCGGAGCGTGTTCATCACCGCGAGCGCCTGACGGTCCCGATGAAGCGGGTTGGGCGCAAAGGCGAAGGGCGGTTCGAAGCGATCGGTTGGGACGAAGCCCTTTCGATCGCGGCCGAACGCCTCGGCGATGTCGTGCGACGGGAACCGGAGGCACTGCTTCCGTACAGCTATGCGGGCACGATGGGTCTCGTGCAAGGCGAAAGCATCGCGCAGCGTTTCTTTCACAAGCTTGGCGCGTCGCGGCTCGACCGCACGATCTGCTCGGCGGCGGGCGCGGCCGGTCTCAAGTACACATACGGCGGCAGCCTTGGCATGCACGTCGAGTTCTTCGAGGAAAGCGAGCTGATCCTCATTTGGGGCGCGAATCCGATCGCTTCGAGCCTGCATTTCTGGACGCGTGCGCAAGAGGCCAAACGGCGCGGCGCGAGACTCGTGGCGATCGATCCTTACCGATCGCTGACTGCCGAGAAGTGTCATCAGCACATCGCATTGCGACCTGGCACCGACGCGGCGCTCGCGCTCGGCATGATGAACGTTCTGATCGAGGAAGACCTGCTCGACCACGCCTACATTCACGCGCATACGTCCGGCTTCGAGGGACTAAAGGAGCGTGCAAGCGCATATCCGCCGGCACGCGTCGCCGAGATCTGCGGGATCGAAGCGCGCGAAATCGTCGATCTTGCCCGCCTTTACGGCAAGACGCGCAAGGCCGCGATTCGTCTCAACTACGGCATGCAGCGGGTGCGAGGGGGCGGCAACGCCACGCGCGCAATCGCGAGCCTGCCCGCGCTGACGGGAGCATGGCGCGATCGTGCGGGTGGCTTGCTGCTCTCGTCGTCAAACTGGGCCCCCATCGATCATCACGCGCTGCAGCGCCCCGATTTATTGCCGGGCTGGCCCAACCGTTTGCCGCGCATCGTCAATATGAACGCAATTGGCGACGCACTGCTCCATCCGGGCGGCGGCGGTTTTGGCCCCAAAATCGAGGCGCTCGTCGTCTACAACTCGAATCCCGTCGCCGTCGCTCCCGATTCGGAGCGCGTCGCGGCCGGTTTCGCGAGAGACGATCTATTCACAGTGGTGCTCGAGCACTTCCAGACGGACACCGCCGACTATGCGGACCTTCTGCTGCCCGCCACGATGCAGTTTGAACACCTCGACGTGCACAAGTCCTACGGCCATACCTACGTGATGGTCAATCGTCCGTTCATGGCGCCGGTCGGCGAGGCCCGGCCCAATACCGAGATATTTCGGGGGATCGCCCGGCGTATGGGCGTCGACGAGCCGTCGATCTACGAGAGCGACGAAGAGGTGGCGAGAATTTCGTTGCGTTGGGACGACCCGGCGCTCGCCGGCGTCGACTGGGAAACGCTCCACGCGGCCGGCTGGGCGAAGCTGAAGCTGCCCGACGCGCCGTTCGCCGAGGGCGGATTTCAGACGCCGTCCGGCAAGTGCGAGTTTGCGAGCACGGTGCTCGCCGGCCTCGGCGCAGACCCTTTGCCCGACTATCTCCCGCCTCATGAATCGCCCGACGGTTCCCCCGAACTCGCCGCCCGCTACCCGCTCGCGATGATTTTGCCGCCTGCGCGCCATTTCCTCAATAGCAGCTTCGTGAACGTGGAAAGCCTTCGGGCAACCGAAAGCGAGCCGCATCTCGACATCCATCCCGCGGATGCGGCTTCGCGCGGGATCGGCGAAGGCGACTTCGTCCGCGTCTATAACGATCGGGGCACACTGACCGCGCGTGCCCGTCTCACGGAGCGAGCGCGCAAGGGCGTCGTCGTGGGGCTCTCCGTCTGGTGGAAAAAGCTCTCGCCGGACGGCCGCAATGCCAATCAAGTGACCAGCCAGGCGTTGACCGACCTCGGCGGATCGGCCACTTTCTACGACTGCCTCGTCGAGGTCGAACCTGTCCGAATTTAAGTGTGGTTCAACCGCTTGAATTGGAAGTCGAAATCTAATTCGATTGTTCCATGAAGGGCGACCGGCTAGGATGCCGGTTTTCGCACGATCATTCGAAAGATATTCTCATTCGAAAGACATTCAAAAATCACGGGAGGGCGCCGTATGGAAAAAATCTGGCTCAAGTCGTATCCACCCGGCGTCCCGGCGGAAATCGACGCATCCGCCTACGCATCGGTCGGCGAATTGCTCGAAGAGAGTTTTCGCGATTACCGGGAACGGCGCGCTTTCGTCTGCATGGGTCGGGCGATTACCTACGGCGAGCTCGACGATCTTTCCCGCAAGCTCGGCGCCTGGTTTCAGTCGAAGGGCCTCGCCCGCGGCGCTCGAATCGCGCTGATGATGCCGAACGTGCTCCAGTATCCGGTTGCCACCGCGGCCGTGTTGCGAGCCGGCTATGTCGTCGTGAACGTGAATCCGCTTTACACGCCGCGCGAGCTCGAGCATCAGCTCAAGGACAGCGGCGCCGAGGCGATCGTGGTGCTCGAGAACTTCGCGGCTACGGTGCAGGCTGTCGTGCGTAATACATCGGTCAAGCACATCGTAGTCACGTCGATGGGCGATCTGATGGGTGCGAAAGGCCTGCTCGTCAACCTGGTCGTGCGCCGCGTGAAGAAGATGGTTCCGGCCTGGAGCCTGCCGGGTCACGTGAAATTCAACGATGCCTTGGCCGCCGGAGCGCGACAAACGTTCGTGCCGGCGCGGCCCACGCATTCGGACCTCGCCTTCCTGCAGTACACGGGCGGCACGACGGGCGTCGCCAAGGGCGCGATGCTCACGCACGGGAACATCGTCGCGAACGTCCTGCAGTCCGCCGCCTGGCACGAACCGGCGCATCCGGACGGAGCCGATTCCGAGCAAATCATCAACGTCGTTGCACTTCCGCTTTATCACATCTACGCATTGACGGTCTGCTTCCTGCTGACTGTGCGCGGCGGCGGCCTCGGCATCCTCATTCCCAATCCGCGCGACATCGGCGGCACGATCAAGCAGTTGAAAGGCTATGCGATCAGTACGTTTCCGGCAGTCAACACACTCTATAACGCCTTGCTCAATCACCCGGACTTCGGCCAACTCGATTTTTCGAAGCTGAGGGTCGCGAACGCCGGCGGCATGGCCGTTCAGGAAGCGGTGGCGAAGCGCTGGTACGAGCGCACGGGCAAGCCGATCGTCGAAGGGTACGGTTTGTCGGAAACGTCGCCGTCCGCGGTCTGCAATCCCGTCACTGCCACGGAATACAGCGGGACGATCGGCGTGCCGCTGCCCTCGACCGAAGTTTCGATTCGTGACGACAGCGGCAATCCGATGCCGATCGGTGAGCCCGGCGAAGTCTGCGTTCGTGGCCCCCAGGTCATGGCCGGTTATTGGAATCGGCCCGACGAGACGGCGAAAGTGATGACGGCCGACGGCTTTCTCAAGACGGGCGACATCGGCGTCATGGACGCGCGCGGATATTTCAAGATCGTCGATCGGAAGAAGGACATGATTCTCGTGTCGGGCTTCAATGTCTATCCGAACGAAGTCGAGGACGTCGTCGCGAAGCACCCGGGCGTTTTCGAGGTGGCCGCCGTCGGCGTGCCCGACGTCCATTCGGGCGAAGCGGTCAAGCTCTTCGTGGTCAAGAAGGACCCGGCGCTCACGGAGGCGGACGTGCTGGCTTTTTGCAAGGAGCAGTTGACAGGCTACAAGCGCCCGAAGTTCATCGAGTTCCGCAGCGAATTGCCGAAGACGAACGTCGGCAAGATCCTTCGGCGGGAATTGCGCGACACGGCCGCCTCGGCTCCCGCCAGAGCGCCGCTCGCGACGGCCCGCAACGAGTGAGCGCAGGGCGAGCGACTAGACTCGGCTGTCTGCATCGTTCAACATCGTCTAAAATGCACGGTTAGCCGCTTTTTTGTCATCAACTTCGCGTTGCCGTGACGCAGCGCGCCTGTGCAGCAGGCGGATGCGGGTCGTGCGATGGCGCGTTGGATGGCGGCGCATCGGAGAAATGCATGACGCTGGATGAGTTGGTCACCGAATTCGATCGAGGGTTGCGCTCGATGGCAGGCGTGAGCCGGATGAGCCGCCCCGTTCCGTTGCCGTCAACCGAGTCGAGCGAGGCAATGACACTCGCCGAGCAGAGCCATGCGGCCGGGCTGATGCGCGTGAACCATGTCGGCGAAATCTGCGCGCAGGCGCTTTATCAGGCGCAAAAGCTCTCCGCTCGCTCGCCCACGCTCAAAGCTGCTTTCGATCGCGCGGCCCGTGAGGAGGAAGACCACCTTGCTTGGACCGCGCATCGGCTAAAGCAACTCGATTCGCGCCCGAGCGTGCTCAACCCGCTCTGGTACGCGGGCTCGCTCGCCATCGGCCTCGCGGCCGGCTGTCTGGGCGACAAAATCAGCCTGGGGTTCATGGCCGAGACCGAGCGGCAGGTCGAGCATCATCTCGACGGGCACCTATCGTCGCTTCCGCAAGCCGATGTCGAATCGCGCGCGATCGTGGAGCAGATGCGCACTGATGAGATGGCGCACGCAAAAGCCGCAACGGACGCCGGCGGCGTGGATCTGCCACGGCCTGTCCGCGCGCTGATGCGGGCGGCGTCGAAAGTCATGACCCGTACCGCGTACTACGTCTGAAGTGCCGTCAGGGCGGTGCGCTCGAGCATCGCCCGCCGCTCGCCTGATTTTCGGTTCCGCCACCCGCCCATCCTTCCCTCGTTTCGGCCGCTTTCGCGCTTATCACCCCGGTGTTTGCCGCGTGCTTCTCAGGTATCACCTTCAGAACATGCAGTAGTTCATTCATTTATAACGTTTTTCCCGGTCAACGGTTGTGTGAGGAAGGGCACGTAAGTCCTTGTTCTTTCAAACAAAATTGGTCGAAAAAACGGTCCTTCTCACTTGACCGGCCCAGAGCGTTACTCTAAAGTGGGAGACAGTGTGAGAAAGTGTATTTTTGTGGATTGATCGGACCATTTCGGCCGAATTTCGAGAGCGGAACGGGGCAGGGCGCCCCGAGGGGAAAAGGACGTGTTCCAAGGGGCGTCGGCGCTGACGCTCGATGCGAAAGGCCGCATGTCGGTGCCTTCTCGCTATCGCGAAGCGCTGCAAGGCGAGGCACAAGGACGGGTGACGCTGACGAAGCACCCGGACGGCTGCCTTTTGCTGTTTCCTCGCCCCGAGTGGGAAGTCTTTCGCACCAAGATCGCGGCGCTGCCGATGGACGCGCATTGGTGGCGGCGGATTTTTCTCGGCAATGCGTCCGACGTCGACCTCGACAGCGCGGGCCGCATCCTCGTCTCTCCTGAATTGCGAATGGCCGCGGGACTGGAAAAAGAAGTCATGTTGCTCGGCATGGGAAGCCACTTCGAACTGTGGGACGCGCAGACGTACGCGGCCAAGGAGCAGGCCGCGATGGCGCAAGGCATGCCGGAAGCGCTGAAGAATTTCACGTTCTGATCGCGGTTTATCGAAGGACGCTGCGATGGGAAACGAGCTGCGACATCAGACGGTGTTGCTGGAGGAAGCGGTAAATGCGCTCGTGACGCGCGCCGATGGCATCTATGTCGACGGCACGTTCGGGCGCGGCGGGCACAGCCGGGCTCTGTTGGCGCGGCTAGGTGTCGCGGGCCGGCTGATCGCGTTCGACAAGGATCCGCAGGCGATCGAGAAGGCGCGAGCGATTGCGGACACGCGATTCGAGATCGTGCACGACAGCTTCGCCGCGCTTTCCCCGGCGCTCGCCGCGCGCGGCGTCACGCGAGTCTCGGGCGTATTGCTCGATCTCGGCGTGTCGTCGCCGCAGCTCGACGATCCCGAACGGGGATTCAGCTTTCGCGCCGACGGTCCGCTCGACATGCGAATGGACCCGACGCGCGGGGAATCGGCGGCCGAATGGCTCGCGCGAGCAACGCAGCAGGAACTGACGGAGGTGATTCGAGATTATGGGGAAGAACGGTTTGCTGTTCAGATTGCAAAGGCGATTGTTGCTCGCCGGGCAGAGTCCGACCGTCTCGGGCCTCTCGTCAGCACGGGCGAGCTTGCCCAAATCGTGGCTCACGCCGTCAAGACACGTGAGAAGGGTAAGGATCCGGCAACCCGCACCTTTCAGGCTATACGGATTCACGTCAATCAAGAGCTTGCGGAGCTGCAAGTCGTTTTAGAGGCTGCATTGTCGTTGTTGGAGCAAGGGGGGCGGCTGGTGGTCATCAGCTTTCATTCGCTCGAGGATCGAATCGTGAAGCGATTCATGCAGGCGCACGCGAAGGCGCCTGCCGTCGACCGTCGCTTGCCGATTCGTGCCGCCGATCTGCCGAGCCCCCCGCTCAAAATCGTCGATCGTGTGTTCGCCGGCGCCGTCGAAGTCGAGGCGAACCCGCGCGCTCGTTCGGCCGTGATGCGCGTCGCGGAGCGCGTCGCGCCATGAGCCGTCTCAACATCCTTCTGCTGATCGTCGTCCTGGGTTGTGCGTTGTCGGTCGTCAATGCGACCAACCAGCAGCGGCGGCTTTTCGTGCAGCTCGAGCGCGAGCAGGCCGAGGAGCGCCAGTTGCAGCAGGACTACGCTCAACTGCAATACGAGCAAAGCGCGCTGTCCAAGACTTCGCGAATCGAAGGGCTCGCCTCCGATTCGTTGAAGATGCGCTCGGTCGCAAGCGGCAGCACGCAATATCTGACGCTCGCGCCCGGCGCGGCCGAGGCGCAGGATGCGGCGATTCCGACGGCGGCCAGTGCGCCTAGCTTCGCCAATACGGCAGCTCGCGCGACGAAGCGCGTCGCGCCGAGAAGCCGCGGAGGCGCTCGATGAAGCTGCCGGGCAATCGCAAGAGCGTCACGTTTTCCGCCAGCCCGGTGCTTTCGGTGCGGCTGCCGATGTGGCGCTCGAAGCTCGTCGTGTTCCTGCTGTTCCTTGCGTTCGTCGTGCTCCTCGGGCGCGCATTCTGGATTCAGGGGCCCGGCAACGCGTTCTATCTGAAACAGGGCGAAAGCCGCTATCAGCGCACGATCGAGCTGCCGGCGACGCGCGGCAAGATACTCGATCGCGACGGCCTCGTGCTGGCGACGAGCCTGCCCGTGCGTGCCATCTGGGCCATTCCGGAGTCGGTGCCGGAGGATCTCGACCCGAGCAAGCTCGCCGCGCTCGGATCGCTGCTCGGCATGAGCCAGAAAGAGCTGCGGGCGAAGCTCTCCGGCGACAAGACGTTCGTCTACGTCAAGCGGCAAGTGCCCGTCGACGTGGCCGAGAAGGTCATCGCACTCGACATTCCCGGAATTTATCAGCGCGACGAGTACAAGCGCTTTTATCCCGAGGGCGAGATCACGGCGCACCTCGTCGGCTTCACGAACATCGAGGACGAGGGGCAAGAGGGAATCGAGCTGGGCGACCAGAAGATTCTGTCGGGAATGCCCGGCATGCGCCATGTCATCAAGGATCGCATGGGGCGCATCGTCGAGGATGTCGATCAGCAGGTGCCGCCGCGCAACGGCAAGGACGTCGAGCTCTCGATCGACAGCAAGATTCAGTACATCGCCTACACCGATCTGAAGGCCGCGGTCGAGAAATCGAAAGCGAAGGCCGGCGCGGCGATGGTGATCGACGTGCGCACCGGCGAAGTGCTCGCGCTCGTCAACTATCCGACCTATAACCCGAACGATCGCTCGCATCTGACCGGCGAGCAGTTGCGCAACCGGATCCTCACCGACGTTTTCGAGCCCGGCTCGATCATGAAGCCGTTTACCGTCTCGCTTGCGCTCGACCTGCACCGCGTCACGCCGAATACGCTCGTCGATACGGGCAACGGTCACTTCACGCTCGACGGCGCGACGATCACCGACGATTCCGGCTTCGGCGTACTGACCGTCGGCGGGGTGATCCAGAAGTCGAGCAATATCGGCGCGACGAAGATCGCCATGACGCTCAAGCCCGAAGAAATGTGGGATATGTATACGAGCATCGGTCTCGGCCAGGCGCCGAAGGTGGGATTTCCCGGCGCTGCCGCGGGGCGGCTGCGGCCCTGGAAGAGCTGGCGCCGCATCGAACAGGCCACGATGTCGTACGGCTACGGGCTTTCGGCGTCGCTGTTCCAGCTTGCGCGCGCCTACACGGCGATCGCGCATGACGGCATGCTGATGCCTGTATCGATTTTCAAGGTCGATCCGACTCAACCCGTGACGGGACCGCAGATCTTTTCTCCGACTACGGCGCGCGAAGTGCGGGCCATGCTCGAATCGGTCGTGTCCGCGCAGGGTACGTCGCCCGAGGCCGCGGTGCCCGGCTACCGCGTCGGCGGCAAGAGCGGCACGGCCTACAAGCATTCCGGCCGCGGCTATGACCACTCGAAATATCGGGCCTCGTTCGTCGGAATGGCGCCGATGCCGAATCCGCGCGTCGTCGTTGCGGTCTCGATCGACGAGCCGACATCGGGCAGCCACTTCGGCGGCTATGTATCGGGGCCGGTCTTTGCCTCGATCGTGGGCGATACGCTGCGCACGTTGAACGTGCCGCCCGATATGCCCGTGAAACAGCTGGTCGTTTCCGACGACCCGGCCAAAACGACCGCGGTGGTCACGGAGGCCGCGCGGGCGGCAGGGCGGCCGCTCGCGGTATCGGCCGATGCTCGCACCAATCCGGGAGTCGTCCGATGAGCGCGCCGACCGAACGGCAAGTCGCCGACGCGCTCGCGTGGTTGCGCGCGCGCGTCGCGCCGGGTGCGCATCTGCATTCCGATACGCGCACGCTCGTCGCCGGGGACGCGTTCCTCGCCTATGCCGTCGACGGTGCCGACAATCGTCCCCATATCGCGCGCGCGTTCGAGTCGGGCGCGGCGGCCGTTCTCTATCAGCCTGAAGGGTTCGCCGGCAGCGTCGATGCGGCGCGCATGCTCGCCGTGCCCGCGCTGAACGAGCGCGCGGGCGAGATCGCGAGCCTCTGGTACGGCGCACCCAGCGAGCGGCTTCTGACAGTTGGCGTGACGGGGACGAACGGCAAGACGTCGTGCACGCACTGGATCGCGGCGGCGCTGACGGCGCTCGGTACGCCATGCGCGTTGATCGGCACGCTCGGCAGCGGGATGCCGGGCCATCTCGTGCAGACCGGGTTCACGACACCCGATGCGCCGCAACTGCAGCGCAGTCTTGCAGAGCTCGTTGCCGGCGGCGCGCGTGCCGTGGCAATGGAGGTATCGTCGCACGCGCTTCATCAGGGGCGAGTGAACGGAACCGCATTCGATATCGCCGTCTTCACGAATCTCACCCAGGATCATCTCGACTATCACCGAACTTTCGAGGCTTACGAAGCCGCCAAGGCTCGGCTTTTCGACTGGGCGACGCTGCGCGCGGCCATCATCAACCATGACGACGCGGCAGGCCGGCGCTTGATCGGGCGTACGCAGGGACGTGTCCGTACGATCGCCTACGGCATCGACGGCGATGGCGCCGGGAAGCGGTTCGACGCCCCGGGGGCCGACGCGCGGCTCGTCGCCGCGAACGTGCGCGCGACGGCGACGGGGACGGCGTTCCACCTGTCCTCGGACTGGGGCGATGCCGATGTCGAAGTCGGAACGCTCGGCGCATTCAACGTGAGCAACCTGCTCGCCGTGCTCGGCGCACTGCTTGCGGCGGACGTGCCGCTCGCCGATGCGCTTGCCCAACTGGCCAGGCTCGAGCCCGTCAACGGACGCATGCAGCGGCTCGGCGGGCGGCTCGCGAGCGACGAGCCGCTCGTCGTCGTCGACTACGCGCATACGCCCGATGCGCTCGAGAAAACGCTCGAAGCGCTGCGGCCGATCGCCGAGGCGCGCGGCGGCAAACTCGTCTGCATGTTCGGCTGTGGCGGCGACCGCGATGCAACGAAGCGGCCGTTGATGGGCGCGATCGCCGAGCGCTTTGCCGACGTCGTCGTCGTGACGAGCGACAACCCGCGCAGCGAGAATCCGCAATCGATCATCGAGCAGATTCTCGCCGGCATGCGCGATGCCACGCTAGCGCGCGCCATCGAGGACCGCGCGAACGCGATTCTGCAAGCGGTGCGCAGCGCCGCGCGCGAGGATGTGGTTGTGCTGGCGGGCAAGGGGCACGAAGCAACACAGGAAATCATGGGCAAGAAGCGCGTTTTCTCGGATCAGGACCATGCACGGCTCGCCCTCGCGGCGCGCGCGACTCATACGCGCGGAGGCGGCGAATGACCATGCTGACGCTGATCGAAGCAGCTCGTCTCATTCCCGGCGCTACCATCCTCGGCGACGGCGCCGCCGCGTTCGAGCGCATCGCTACCGATAGCCGCGCGGCCGGCCCCGGCGACCTGTTCGTCGCGCTGAAGGGCGAGCGATTCGACGCGCACGACTTCCTTCCCGATGTCGCCGCGCGCGGCGTATCCGCCGTCCTCGCGGCACGCGTACCGCCGTCCGGCTGGAGCCTGCCGACGCTCGTCGTGGCCGACACGCGCTCGGCGCTCGGCGCGCTGGCGCGCGGCTGGCGCCGGCGCTTCGAGATTCCGCTCGTGGCGGTGACGGGCAGCAATGGGAAGACGACCGTGAAGGAGATGATCGCGTCGATCTTCGCGGCGGCGGTCGGCGCCGACCAGCGCCTCGCCACGGCCGGCAACTTCAACAACGAGATCGGGCTGCCGCTCACGCTCTTCCGGTTGAACGCGGGCCATGAGCTCGCCGTCGTCGAACTCGGGATGAATCACCCCGGAGAGACCGATACGCTCGCGAAAATCGCCGAGCCGACGGTTGCGCTCGTCAACAACGCGCAGCGCGAGCATCAGGAGTTCATGGAGACGGTCGAAGCCGTCGCGCTCGAGCATGCGAGCGTCATTCACGCGCTCGGTCCAGATGGCGTCGCTGTCTTTCCCGCCGACGACGCCTACGCGGGAATTTGGCGCGTTGCGGCGACCGGCAATCGCATCGTCGATTTCGCGCTCGTGCCGAGCGGCGAGACGCAAGCCGCGAATCGTGCCGCGGTCACCGGCGAGTTCGCGGGCAACCGTTTGCGCGCCCGCACGCCGGCCGGCGAGTTCGAAGCGGCGCTGCAGGTGCTGGGCGCGCACAACGCCCGCAATGCGCTTGCGGCGACGGCGGCGGCGCTTGCTTCCGGCGTGTCGCTCGATGCGATCCGCCGAGGCCTCGAGGCGTTTTCCCCCGTGAAGGGCAGGTTGCAAGTGAAGCGCGCCGTGACCGGCTCGCTCGCCGGCGCGACCGTCATCGACGATACCTACAACGCGAATCCCGACTCGATGCGCGCGGCGATCGACGTGCTCGCCGCGGGCCCGACGCCGCGCGTGCTCGTGATGGGCGATATGGGCGAGGTCGGCGATCACGGACCGGCGTTTCATCGCGAGATCGGCGCCTATGCGCGCGAGCGCGGCATCGATGCGCTCTTCGGGCTCGGCGACGCGACGCGCGAGGCCTGCGCGGCATTCGACGTCGCCACCGCCGCCGCGGCTTCAGCCCCGCGAGCCCGCCATTTCGACGAAGTCGACGCTTTGATCGACGCGTTGGGGCAGGCCGGCTTCGACGCGAGCGCGACGCTATTGGTGAAGGGATCGCGCTTCATGCGCATGGAGCGCGTCGTCGACGCATTGACTCAATTACAACCGAACGTGCCGGGCGCCGAGCCCGGTACGCACTGAGAGAAGGACGAGCATGCTGCTGGTGTTGGCGCAATGGCTGCAGAACGACGCAAGCTTTTTGCGCGTGTTCAACTATCTGACGTTTCGCGCGGTCGCGGCGACGATCACCGCGCTGCTGATCGGGCTCGTCTGCGGCCCGTGGGTGATTCGCAAGCTCACCGCGATGAAGGTCGGCCAGGCCGTGCGGACGAATGGGCCGCAGAGCCACCTCGTGAAGTCCGGCACGCCGACGATGGGCGGCGTGCTGATCCTCATCGGTATCGCCGTGTCGACGTTGCTTTGGGCCGATCTCACCAACCGCTTCATCTGGATCGTGATGCTCGTCACGTTCGGCTATGGCGTGATCGGCTGGGTCGATGACTATCGCAAGGTCGTCTACAAGGATCCGCGCGGAATGTCTTCGCGCGAGAAGTATTTCTGGCAATCGGTGATCGGGATTTTCGCGGCCGTCTACCTCGCGTTCAGCGTCTCGGAAGCGAGCAACGTGCGCGTGTTCGATCTTTTCATGGCCTGGGTTCGCAGCGGACTCTCGATGGGGCTGCCGCCGAAAGCGGACCTGCTCCTGCCGTTCCTGAAGTCGGTCAGTTATCCGCTCGGTGTCTGGGGTTTCATCGCGCTCACCTACTTCGTCATCGTCGGCGCGAGCAATGCGGTCAACCTGACGGACGGTCTCGACGGCCTCGTCATCATGCCGGTCGTGCTCGTCGGCGCTTCGCTCGGCGTGTTCGCTTATGTGATGGGCAGCTCGGTCTACTCGAAGTACCTGCTGTTCCCGCATATCGCCGGCGCGGGCGAGCTCATGGTCTTCTGCTCGGCGATGGGCGGCGCGGGCCTCGCCTTCCTCTGGTACAACACGCATCCCGCGCAGGTGTTCATGGGCGACGTCGGCGCGCTGGCTTTGGGCGGCGCGCTCGGCACGGTCGCCGTGATCGTGCGCCAGGAAATCGTGCTTTTCATCATGGGCGGCATTTTTGTCGCCGAGACGTTGTCGGTGATGCTGCAAGTGACGTGGTTCAAGTATACGAAGCGGCGGTTCGGCGAAGGGCGGCGCATCTTCAAGATGGCACCGCTGCATCACCACTTCGAGCTCTCCGGATGGAAGGAGACCCAGGTCGTCGTGCGCTTCTGGATCATTACGTTGATGCTGTGTCTCTTCGGTCTGTCCACTCTCAAGTTGCGCTAAAGGAAGGAAAAGCAAGCGATGTTCGGCGAGATGTTTCGTGATCGGCAAAGTCCGATGGTGCTCGTGTTGGGGCTCGGCGAATCCGGCCTCGCGATGGCGCGCTGGTGCGCGCGCCACGGGTGCCGGCTGCGCGTCGCCGACACGCGAGAGGCCCCGCCGAACTTGTCGCTGCTCGCGGCCGAGCGCATCGAGGCCGAATTCGTCGGCGGTGCGTTCACGTCCGCGCTGATCGAAGGCGGCGTCGAGCTCGTCCTGGTGAGCCCTGGCCTTTCTCCGCTCGCGCCCGACCTCGCCGCACTGCTCGCGAGCGCGCGCGAGCGCGGCGTTCCCGTCTGGGGCGAACTCGAACTCTTCGCGCGCGCGCTGCGGCACCTCGGCGAGAGCGGCTATGCGCCGAAGGTGGTGGCGATCACCGGCACGAACGGCAAGACGACCACCACGAGTCTCACCGGGCTTCTTTGCCGGCGCGCCGGCAAACGCGTCGCCGTGGCGGGCAACATCAGCCCCACGATGCTCGACACGCTGTCCCAGGCGATCGACCAGACGGAGCTCCCCGACGTCTGGGTGCTCGAGCTCTCGAGCTTTCAACTCGAAACGGCGCTGACGTTCGATCCCGACGCGGCAGCCGTGCTCAACGTCACGCAGGATCATCTGGACTGGCATGGCAGCTTCGAGGCCTACACGGCCGCGAAAGGACGCATCTTCGGCGCGCATACGGCACGCGTGCTCAATCGCGACGACGAGCGCGCGATGACGCTCGCGGGTGCGACCGAGCCGGCCAAGGCGAGTGGCGGCGGGGGCTTGATCACGTTCGGCCTCGACGAGCCGCAGCGCGTCGGCGACTACGGTCTCGTGCGCGAGAACGGCATGAACTGGCTGGCACAGGCCGAAGAGCGCGATCCCGCCGACGAGCCGAGTTCGACGGCGCGGCGCCGCAAGCACGAGGGCGCGGCATCCGTCCCGACCGATCTTGCGATGAAGCGCCTGATGCCGGCCGATGCGCTGCGCATCCGCGGACTGCATAACGCGGCGAATGCGCTTGCCGCGCTCGCGCTCGCGCGCGCGATTGGCTTGCCCGCCGCGCCGTTGCTGCACGGGCTGCGCGAGTATCGCGGCGAGCCGCACCGCGTGGAACTGATCGCGTCGCTCGATGGTGTCGACTACGTCGACGACAGTAAAGGGACGAACGTCGGCGCCACGGTCGCCGCGCTCGACGGACTCGCGCAACGGACGGTGCTGATCGCGGGCGGAGAGGGCAAGGGACAGGATTTCGCCCCGCTCGCAAGGCCCGTGGCGCGCTGGTGTCGCGCGGTCATGTTGATCGGCCGCGACGCGCCGCTCATTCGCGCCGCGCTCGCCGACGCCGGCGTTCCGCTCGAAGACCACCCGACGCTCGAAGCGGCGACGCGCGCGGCCGCCACCGTGGCGCAGGCGGGCGATGCGGTGCTGCTGTCGCCCGCGTGCGCGAGCCTCGACATGTTCAAGCACTATGCGCATCGCGCGGAGGTATTCCGCGGCGCGGTCGCCGACATCGCGGCGGAACGGGGGACGATGCTATGAGCTGGACGGAACGCACCGGACAACGGTTCTTCACGGAGCGCAGCGGCACGGCTCTCGGGCGCGGCGCCGCCAGATCGGGCGCGGACTCGGACGCGCGCGGTCGCACGGGCGGCCTCGCGAGTGTCGTGAGCGGCATGCGGCCGACGCGCTCGCGCATGCTCGACTACGATCATTCGTTGCTGTGGGCTGTCATCGCCCTGCTGGGGCTAGGCGTCGTGATGGTCTACTCGGCGTCGATCGCGATGCCCGATTCCCCGAAGTACGCGTCGTATCACACGTATGCATTCCTCGTGCGCCATATCGCGTCGATCGTCGTGGCGACGATCGCCTCGGTCGTCGTATTCAAGATCCCGATCTCCGTCTGGGACAAGCAGGCGCCGAAGTTCTTTCTGATCGCGCTGGTCGGGCTCGTGATCGTGCTGATTCCGCATATCGGCAAGGGTGTGAACGGCGCGCGCCGTTGGCTGCCGCTCGGCCTCATGAATATGCAGCCGTCCGAGATCATGAAGCTTGCCGTCACCATCTACGCGGCGAATTACACGGTGCGCAAGCAGGAGTACATGGGCAGCTTCGCGAAGGGCTTTCTGCCGATGGCGTTCGCCGTCGGCGTCGTCGGCGCGCTGTTGCTGCTCGAGCCCGATATGGGCGCCTTCATGGTGATCGCCGCCATCGCGATGGGGCTGCTTTTCCTGGGAGGCGTGAACGGCAAGCTCTTCGGCGGGCTCGTCGCCACGGCCGTCGGCACGTTTGCGCTGTTGGTCTGGGCTTCGCCGTGGCGACGCGAGCGGATTTTCGCCTACCTCGATCCGTGGGACGATCGCTATGCGCAGGGCAAGGCCTACCAGCTCACGCACTCGCTGATTGCGTTCGGACGCGGCGAATGGTTCGGTGTCGGCCTCGGCGGCAGCGTCGAGAAGCTCAACTACCTGCCGGAAGCGCACACTGACTTCATTCTCGCGGTCATCGGCGAGGAACTGGGTTTCGTCGGCGTGCTCGCCGTGATCCTGCTTTTTTACTGGATCGTACGCCGCGCGTTCGAGATCGGCCGGCAGGCGCTCGCGCTCGACCGCACGTTTGCGGGCCTCGTCGCCAAGGGCGTTGGGCTCTGGTTCGGCGTCCAGACGTTCATCAACATCGGTGTCAATCTCGGCATCCTGCCGACGAAGGGCCTGACGTTGCCGCTCGTGAGCTATGGGGGCTCCGGGATCGTGCTCAACTGCATCGCGATCGCCATCCTCATGCGAGTCGATTACGAAAATCGTGTGCTGATGCGTGGGGGGAAGGTATGAGCCCCATGCAGCAGCGCACGATTTCGGCGCAGGCTAACTTCGCGCGCGTAGCGGGCGAAGTTAAGCGCAGCGGCCGTAGCCAAAATCGCAAGCTGATGCGTGGGGGGAAGGTATGAGCATGTCCCCCCAGCGGACGCTGACGCTGATGGTGATGGCCGGCGGCACGGGGGGCCACGTGTTCCCCGGGCTCGCGGTCGCGCACCGGATGCGCGCGTGGGGCTGGCGCGTGGTCTGGCTCGGCAATCCGGCCGGCATGGAGGCGTCGCTCGTCCCGAAGCACGGCATTCCGATGGAGTACGTGCGCTTCGGCGGTTTGCGCGGCAAAGGGCTCAAGACGCTGCTGATGCTGCCCGTCAATCTGCTGCGCGCCTGCCTCGAGAGCCGGCGCGCGTTGCGGCGCGTGCGGCCCGACGTCGTGCTCGGCATGGGCGGCTACATCACGTTTCCTGCCGGCGTCATGACGGCGCTCGAGCGGCGTCCGCTCGTCCTGCACGAGCAGAATTCGGTGCCTGGGCTCGCGAACAAGGTGCTCGCGAAGCTCGCGCGGCGCGTGCTGGTCGCGTTTCCCGACGCGCTGCCGAACGCCGAGTGGACCGGCAATCCGCTGCGCGACACGCTCACGCAGACGGCCGAGCCGAAGGCGCGTTATGCGAGCCGCGGCGGCCCACTCAATCTGCTCGTGGTCGGCGGCAGCCTCGGCGCCGCCGCGCTCAACGAAGTCGTGCCGCGCGCGCTCGCTTTGCTGTCGCCCGAATCGCGGCCGCGCGTCGTGCACCAGGCGGGCGCGAAACATATCGATGCGCTGCGCGCGAATTACGAAGCGGCCGGCCTCGCGACCGGCGAAGGGCTGCGGCTCGTTCCGTTCATCGACGACATGGCCGCGGCCTACGCCGATGCGGATCTCGTCATCTGCCGCTCGGGCGCCATGACGGTGGCCGAGATTGCGGCCGTCGGCGTGGCGGCGCTCTTCGTGCCGTTTCCATACGCGGTCGACGACCACCAGACGACGAATGCGCGGTTTCTCTCGGAACGCGACGCGGCGGTACTCGTGCAGCAGCGCGACTTGTCGCCCGAAGCGCTGGCCGATTGGCTGCGCGGCCAAACGCGCGAAACGCTCGCGGAGATGGCCGAGCGCGCGCGTTCGCTCGCGAAGCCCGAGGCGACGGATCGGGTCGCGCAGGTTTGCGCGGCCGTGGCGCAGGCGCGCCAGGAAGGAAAGCAATGAAACACATCGTCAAACACATTCATTTCGTCGGCATCGGCGGTGCAGGCATGAGCGGCATCGCGGAGGTGCTCGTCACGCTCGGCTATCGCGTGAGCGGTTCGGACCTCGCGCGCAGCGCCACGACCGATCGTCTTGCCTCGCTCGGCGCGCGCATCGCGCTCGGCCATGACGCGGCGCACATCGAAGGTGCGGACGCCGTCGTCGTGTCGACGGCCGTGCGCAGTGACAACCCCGAAGTGCTCGCCGCCCGCCGCCTGCGTGTGCCGATCGTGCCGCGCGCCGTCATGCTCGCTGAACTGATGCGCTTGAAGCAGGGCATCGCGATCGCCGGCACGCACGGCAAGACGACGACGACGAGTCTCGTCGCGAGCGTGCTCGCCGCGGGGGGGCTCGATCCGACCTTCGTCATCGGCGGGCGCTTGACGAGCGCCGGTGCGAACGCGCGGCTAGGCACGGGCGATTTCATCGTCGCCGAAGCAGACGAATCCGACGCGTCGTTCCTGAACCTCTTGCCCGTCATCGAGGTCGTGACGAACATCGATGCCGATCACATGGACACCTACGGGCACGACTTCGCGCGGCTCAAGCAGGCGTTCATCGAGTTCACGCAGCGGTTGCCGTTCTACGGCATCGCGGTGCTATGCGTCGACGACTCGAACGTTCGAGAGATCCTGCCGTTCGTCTCGAAGCCGATCATCCGGTACGGCTTCGCGGCCGATGCGCAGGTGCGCGGCGTCAACGTCGTCGCGCGCGACGGCAAGATGTACTTCACGGCGATGCGCGAGGATGCGCCGCCGCTCGACATCGTTCTGAACATGCCGGGCACGCACAATGTGCAAAACGCGCTCGCGGCCATCGCGATCGCGACTGAACTCGAAGTCGCCGATGCCGATATCCAGCGTGCGCTCGCCGAGTTCACGGGCGTCGGCCGGCGTTTTCAGCGGTACGGCGAAATAGAGATCGGCTCGGGCGGCCGCTACACGCTCATCGACGACTACGGGCATCACCCGGTCGAAATGGCGGCGACGATCGCGGCCGCGCGCGGGGCGTTCCCCGAGCGCAGGATCGTGCTTGCGTTTCAGCCGCACCGTTACACGCGCACGCGCGATTGCTTCGAGGACTTCGTCAGCGTGCTCTCGAGCGTCGATGCGCTCGTCCTGACCGAAGTCTATGCGGCCGGCGAGGCGCCGATCGTCGCGGCGGACGGACGCGCGCTCGCGCGCGCGATTCGCGTGGCGGGCAAGGTCGAGCCGGTGTTCGTCGAAACGGCCGACGACGTGCCGGCGGCACTCGCCGCGCTCGCGGGCGACGGCGATGTGGTGATCACGATGGGAGCGGGCTCGATCGGCGCGGTGCCGGCGCGGCTCGTCCAAGACGCGAAGGGATGACATGAGCAACATCGATCCAAAACGTTTCGGCAAAGTGGCCGTGCTGCTCGGTGGAGAATCCGCCGAGCGCGAAGTCTCGCTCAATTCCGGGCGCCTCGTCCTGCAGGGACTGCGCTCGGCCGGCATCGACGCGCACCCGTTCGATCCGGCCGAGCGGCCGCTGTCGGCTTTGAAGGAAGAGGGCTTCGTGCGTGCGTTCAACGCGCTGCACGGCGGCTACGGCGAGAACGGCCAACTGCAGGGGGCGCTCGACTTCTACGGGATCCGCTATACGGGCAGCGGCGTGCTCGGCTCGGCGCTCGGTCTCGACAAGTTCCGCACGAAGCTCGTCTGGCAGCAATTGGGCATTCCGACGCCGCCGTTCGAGGCGGTGATGCGCGGCGACGATTATGCGGCGCGGGCCGAGGCCATCGTCGCCAAGCTCGGCTTGCCGCTCTTCGTGAAGCCGGCGAGCGAGGGCTCTAGCGTCGCCGTGATCAAGGTGAAGGCCGCCGACGCGCTGCCCGCCGCGCTCGCGGAAGCGGCGAACTTCGACAAGATCGTGATCGTCGAGAAAAGCATCGAGGGCGGCGAGTACACGGCCTGCATCGCGGGCAAGCTCCAGTTGCCGATCATCAAGATCGTGCCGGCCGGTGAGTTCTACGACTATCACGCGAAGTACATCGCGAACGACACGCAATATCTGATTCCGTGCGGCCTCGCTCCCGAAGAGGAAGCGCGCCTGCAGGCGCTTTCGCGTCGCGCGTTCGACGTGCTCGGCTGTACCGACTGGGGGCGGGCCGATTTCATGCTCGATGCGGCCGGCAACCCGTACTTCCTCGAAGTGAACACGGCGCCGGGGATGACCGATCACTCGTTGCCGCCGAAGGCGGCGCGCGCGGTCGGCATCAGTTACGAGGCGCTCGTCGTCGAGGTGCTCGCGCTGACGCTCGACAA
>JBCNPL010000230.1:0-4625 GCA_039593375.1 Paraburkholderia sp.
AGACCGCGACGCGGCTCGCATCGCTGCTGCGCAAGCTCGGCTACCGCTACGTCGTTCGCGAGAGCGAGGGCGCGACGCTCGTCTCCGCGAAGCGCGGCGCGCTCACGAAAATCGGCTACATCCTCGCGCATCTGGCCATCGTCGTGATCTGCCTCGGCGGGCTGCTCGACAGTAATCTGCCTATCCGATTCCAGATGTGGCTGTTCGGCAAATCGCCGATCGCAAGCAATGCGGCGATCGCCGACATCTCGCCCGAGCATCGGCTGTCGTCCTCCAATCCGACGTTCCGCGGCTACGCATGGGTGCCCGAGGGGCAGCATGTATCGACGGCGATCCTCAATCAACCGAGCGGCTCGCTGATTCAGGACCTGCCGTTTTCGATCGAGCTCGAGAAGTTCATCGTCGACTACTATTCGACGGGCATGCCGAAGCTCTTCGCGAGCGACATCGTCGTGGTCGACCACAAGACAGGCAAGCGCATTCCGGCCCGCGTCGAAGTCAACAAGCCGTTCGAGTACGACGGCGTCTCGATTTACCAATCGAGCTTCCAGGACGGTGGGTCGCGACTGTCGATGACGGCATGGCCCATGACGGGCGCGACCGCGAAGACCATGCCGATGGATGGCACCATCGGCTCCTCGGCGCCGCTTTCGGCCTCGATGCCGGGCGTCGCCGGCCAGACCGTCGAGTTCGCCGATTTCAGGGCGATCAACGTCGAGAACATCACCGACGCGAGCGGCAAAGCCGACGCGCGCGGCGTAACGTCGCACAAGACGCTGGAGAAGTTCTTCGACGATCGGCTCGGCTCGGGCGCGAAGACGGACAAGCCCGTCGACCTCCGCAACATCGGCCCGTCGGTGCAGTACAAGGTGCGCGGCACGGACGGCCAAGCACGTGAGTTCAACAACTACATGCTGCCCGTCGAGATCGGCGGGGAGCGTGTGTTCCTGGCCGGGGTGCGGCTCGCACCCGACGATCCGTTCCGCTATCTGCGCATTCCGGCCGACAGCGCCGGCACGGTCAAAGAATGGATGATGCTGCGAGCGGCGCTCGAGAATCCGTCGCTGCGAGAGAAAGCCGCGCGCCGCTTCGCCGAGCGCTCGGTGCCCGCGAGCAATGCCGTGCTGCGTCAGCACCTCGAAGAGAGCGCGCTGCGTGTCCTGACGCTTTTCGCGGGGGCGGACGAACACGCGGCGGCCGGCTCCAGCACGGCCAACGGTGCACAGGCCGGCGCGGGGCAAGCGGACGCGGGCTTCCAGGCGATCGCGACTTTTATCGATCACTCGGTGCCGAAGGCCGAGCAGGAAAAGGCGGCATCGTTGTTGCTGCGCATGCTCGAAGGGGCGACGTGGGATCTCTGGCAGCTCGCGCGCGAGCAGGCGGGCGAGCCCGACGCGCAGCCCGACGCGGCAACGAGCCGGTTCGTGCAAAGCTCGATCAATGCGCTTTCTGACAGCTTCTTGTATGGATCTCCTGTCTATCTTCAGCTCGATTCGTTCAAGCAGGTGCAGGCTTCGGTATTTCAGCTGACCCGCGCGCCCGGCAAAAAAGTGGTGTATCTTGGCAGCCTGATGCTCGTCGCCGGCATCTTTTCGATGTTCTACGTGCGCGAGCGGCGCGTCTGGTTCTGGCTCAAGGATACGGGTGCGGGTACCAGCGTCGTGATGGCCATGTCGTCGGCGCGCAAGACACTCGATTTCGAGAAAGAATTCGCGCGCACGCGCGATACGGTGGGCGCCACGCTCGGTGCGGCGCCCCGTGATGCAAGTTCGCCCGCTTGAACGCGCGGGCCACGATCTCACCGGTAACAGCATGGATCTGACAAACGTCTCCCGCTCCGAACCCACGGTGGACGACTCTCCCGTCGCCGCGCGCAACGTCTTCGACGATCGTTCGTTTCTTCGGCGTCTGAGCTCGTTCGACTGGCTCTTCGCGCTCGCGCTGGTAGCGGGCGCGGGCTTCGCGCTGTCGCGCTATCACGCGTTCATGAGCTACTACGACAAGCTCGTGCTGATCGGCGCGACGCCCGCTCTGGTGGTGCTCGGCTGGCGCTGGAAATCCGCGCGGCCCTTGATGGCCGCGATCGCGGTGTTCTCGTTGCTGTCGATCGACCTCTATCAGGGCGACCTCGCGCGCGCCGACAGTGCGTTCCTGCTCAAGTACTTTCTCTCGAGCCAGTCCGCGATTCTCTGGATGAGCGCGCTTTTCGTGCTCGCCACGGTCTTTTACTGGATCGGCATGCTCTCTCGCTCGCCCTCGGGCGGTGCGATCGGCACCAGGCTGACCTGGTTCGCCGTCCTCATGGGATTCACGGGAATGATGGTGCGCTGGTACGAGTCGTACCTGATCGGCGCCGACGTCGGCCATATTCCGATTTCGAACCTCTACGAAGTCTTCGTTCTTTTCTGCCTGATCACGTCGCTGTTCTATTTGTATTACGAGCAGCACTACGCCACGCGCGCGCTCGGCGCGTTCGTCATGCTCGTGATCAGCGCGGCCGTCGGCTTCCTGATGTGGTATTCGATCGCGCGCGACGCGCAGCAGATCCAGCCGCTCGTGCCGGCGCTGCAAAGCTGGTGGATGAAGATCCATGTGCCGGCCAACTTCATCGGCTACGGCAGTTTCGCTCTGTCGGCGATGGTCGGCGTGGCCTATCTCGTGAAGGAGCGCGGCGTGCTCGTCGACCGCTTGCCGCCGCTCGAGGTGCTCGACGACGTGATGTACAAGTCGATCGCCGTCGGCTTTGCGTTCTTCACGATCGCGACGATTCTCGGCGCGCTCTGGGCCGCCGAGGCATGGGGCGGCTATTGGAGCTGGGACCCGAAGGAGACCTGGGCGCTCATCGTCTGGCTCAACTACGCCGCCTGGCTGCATATGCGGCTCATGAAGGGTTTGCGCGGGGCCGTGGCCGCCTGGTGGGCGCTCACGGGGCTGCTAGTGACGACATTCGCCTTCCTTGGTGTCAATATGTTCCTGTCGGGCCTCCATAGCTACGGAAAGCTGTAAGCCGTCCAACGGGATGCCGGTTTCATAAGCGAAACCGCCGGATGAGCCTTGGCTCCCGGCGGTTTTTTCATTCGTCAGCGCATTCGGGTGCATCCAAATGCCGACACGATCGGTATATGAAAGCGACGGGCCTGGCGATGGGTCAATCCTGCCCCAAGGTAGGCGGCCCGACGTCTTCTACGAGGAACCATCATGGTGTTGATCAAACGAGAGCGGAGCCGGCTCCTGACGGGCGAGGACCTGCGCCCGAGCGAGATCGCGCCGCGCGCGGTGTTCGAGAATCGTCGGCGAATGTTGCAGGCCGCCGGCGTCGCCGGCCTGGCCGCGGCGGGCGGGATGCTCGGCCTTGCGAGTCAGGACGCTCGCGCCGAATATGCTTCTCCGGATCCGAAGGCGATGAAGCTTGCGGCGGCGACGAACAACAAGTTCGTCGTGCCCGACAAGGTAACGTCGTACAAAGACATCACCACTTACAACAATTTCTACGAGTTCGGCACCGACAAGAGCGACCCCTCGCAGAACGCGGGCACGTTGCGCCCGCGTCCGTGGCGGGTCAGCGTGGAGGGCGAGGTCAAGAACGCGAAGGTCTACGACATCGACGAACTGCTGAAGCTCGCGCCGCTCGAGGAGCGCGTCTATCGGCATCGATGCGTGGAGGGGTGGTCGATCGTCGTTCCGTGGATCGGCTACCCGCTCGCCGAACTGATCAGACGAGCTCAGCCGACCGGCAACGCCAAGTTCGTGCAGTTCATCACGCTTGCCGACCCGTCGCAGATGCCGGGCATTTCGGATCCAATTCTCAATTGGCCGTACTCGGAAGGACTGCGCATGGACGAGGCTATGAATCCGTTGACGCTGCTGACGATGGGTCTTTATGGGCAGGTGCTGCCGAATCAGAACGGAGCGCCGATCCGCATCGTCGTGCCATGGAAGTACGGCTTCAAGAGCGCCAAGTCGATCGTGAAGATTCGCTTCGTCGAGAAGCAGCCGCCGACGTCGTGGAACACCTATGCGCCGAACGAGTACGGGTTTTACTCGAACGTGAACCCCAACGTCGACCACCCGCGGTGGAGCCAGGCCACCGAGCGACGCATCGGCGAGGATGGGTTCTTCACGCCGAAGCGCAAGACGCTGATGTACAACGGGTATGGCAATCTCGTTGCCTCGATGTACCAGGGCATGGACCTGCGCAAGTACTTCTGAGCACCGGCGGCCCTGAGATATCCTGGCGAATCGCAACCATGACGACCGAAACACCCACCATGACCGGGTCACCTACGACCGGAACGCACGGCGATGACGGCCGCTCGGCGACGGTTCGCGCTACCGCGAACGCGGGCCGTCCCTCACGTGCGGCTACTCCCGCACGCAAAGGCGAACGCTGGGTCGCACCGGTCAAGATCGCAGTCTTCGTGGCGGCCTGGTATCCGCTTTTGCGGCTTGTCGCGTACGGATTGACCGATCGGCTCACCGCGGATCCGATCCGTTTCATCACATGGTCGACGGGAACCTGGACGCTCGTCTTTCTCTGCATCACGCTTGCCGTGACGCCGCTGCGCAAGCTGACCGGCATCAATGCGCTGTTACGGTTCAGGCGCATGCTCGGTCTTTACGCGTTC
>JBCNPL010000231.1:0-4619 GCA_039593375.1 Paraburkholderia sp.
CGACGTGAGAACGGCAGTCGACGCAAATTCAAAAAGCACAAAGCGTGGCGGACTTTCGGAAGTCGGCGCCGGCGGAGGTTTCTACGATTCGATCATCGACTTGCCGCTGCTATCGGCTCGGCACGGTCCGCATCGATATCGACGGGAAGGTGACTGCGAGGAGGAAATCATGGAGCAGCTCGATCGATTCAAAAAAGCGGCTGACGACTTCAAGAAACAGGAATTCGCGTTGAAGAAGCAGGCGCGGGAGTACGAAGCGTTGCAGCGTGAAATCGACGCGTTGAGGGAGCGCGCCGCGTTCGATGCCGACGCGCGCAAGAAGCTGGCGCGGCTCGACGAGTACATGAGTTCGGGCGGCCGGCAATTGCAAGAGCGAATACAAAAGAACACCAACCGGCTTGGATCGATCCTCAACGGATTGGCGGAGCAATTCGCGGATCTGTTACCCCAAGGCGGTAGGCGTTGCACCGAAAGCAAGCCATCGCCAAAGCCCGCGGCCGCAAAGAAGGCGGCACGCACTTTTGTTTAATGACTGAAAGAAGGAGAGAAAAAGATGACCATCGAAACCGGCCGGATGCCGACATATAACGTGCCGACCTTTTACGAGCCGGAGGACGTGAATGTGCTTGAGCGTCTCGGCTCGCGCCTCGGGAAAGATGCAAAGGATCAGCTCGCGAAGTACATGTCGAAGGACGTAGGCGGATCGCCGAGCGACAACGCTCCGCCGCCCACCGACGGTTTCATCCGGTTGGTGAAATTTACCAACCCGAACATCAGTGATGCGGAAGCCGCGAACCGGCTAAAAGGCTTTCATTCGGATTTGCGAACCGAGCTCATGGGGACATCCTCCTCGGATTCCACGATCCCGCTGAGGAACCAGGACTCCCCGTTTGGGCGAGGCATCCTGACGATGTCGCAGATGATGGCGTTGCTAAATTACGTGGCGAACGCTGTTATGAACGACATCGACGCCGAACAGAATGTCGCCAAAGAGGCGCAAAACAGATCGAATGATGTGGCTGCGATCATTGCGAAAATCAGCGACCCAGCGAAGGACAAGGAGGCGCTTACGCCCGACATCATCGCCTATCTAAAAGAGAACGGCATCAGCGTCGACGGCGTCGACCTCAACAGTCCAGGGAATACCTACGACAAGGCGACGCTTCAACTCGTCAAGAATGCGATCGACAATGTCCAGACGTCCGCGTCCAACTTCGTGCAGACAGCCCAGTTGAAGATCCAGCAGGTCATGCAGACGTACAACATTGCCACGCAGATGGTCAACAGCCTCCTGTCCATTGGCGCGGAAATGAACAAGTCGATCGCGTCGTCGATCCGCTAAACGTGAGAGTTCGACGAGCACAGCTTCGCTGCGCTCGTCGTGGCTCGATCAACGCAGAAATTTCAATGATGATGCCGAATTCAAACCCCAACGACGATTACGACGTGCTGCAAAAGTTCTTTGCGCGCGGAGGCTCCGTATGGATGCTGACCGATATCTCGAAGGCAGACCTCGATACCTTGTACGCCCACGCGACGCAATTGTTCGAGGCAGGCGAATTCGCGGCGGCGCGCAACGTCTACTTGATTCTCGCGCGGGTCGATCATTGGAATGCGGAGTACTGGTTCTCACTCGGTCTTAGCTTTCAACGTCTCGCTGCTCATGAAGACGCAGTCTTTTGCTTCGGCAGGGCGGGAATGATCCGCATCGACGATCCGCGCGCATCGTTTTTCGCGGGGATCAGCCACCGCGCGCTCGGCAATGACGCATACGCGTGCAAGGCTTTCAACGCGGCGATCAGGTGGTGCGCTGAGCAATCGAAGTACCGGGAAATCAGGCAAAGCGCGGCCGAGCAGCTTTCGTATTGCTCAATTGGGGAGAAATGAGGTGTCTGTTATAACGAACGTCCGGTTCCCGGACTTGATTGCATGCGACCCGTCGGTGCTGTCGCTCGATGAATCCAAGAAACGCGTCCGTGCATCTACCGTGGTCACGCGATTGCGCGAAGCGCCGCCACCCGTCGACAAAGCGCTGCGCTCGCGCTGGGCGAAGCCCACGCCCGCGGAGGCCGTAACACTCCAAGCGGCGGCCGACGCCCTGCAACGAGTCTTCGAGCGCCTCGGCGCATCGCGACAGGAGCATGTGCAGCCGCATATCGGTGCATCGACGCTGCGAGAAGTGGAAAAGCAGCCGATGGAGACGCTGATGCTTGCGGCGACGATGTTGACGGTGCAGGCGCTGGGCACGCTTGCCGAAGGGAAGGGCAAGGCGCTCGAGATCATGGCGCAGGGCGAGCGTCGGGTTCGCGACCACGAGGCGCAGGAGCTGCGCCAGCAGATCGACAAGGCCATCGAGCAGCAGCATAAAGCAAAGAAGGCGGGCATTTTCGGCGCGATATGCGACTGGGTCGTGTCCGCGGTCGAAGTCGTTTCCGGCGTGGCGAGGATCGTGGGTGGCACGCTGAGCGGCGACGCGATGATGGTCGCGGGCGGAGCCATGGACTTGGCGGCGGGGACGGCCGGTCTCGTGAAGGCGGTGTCGGAAACGATGGCGCTGATCGATACCGAGCACGCCGACAAGTGGCGGTCTATCGCCGCCACGGCTGGCAAGATCCAGCTCGCGTTCGAGATCGCGGGGGCGGTGGTCGACATTACGAACGCCGCGCAGAACATGATCGTGAGCAAGGTGATTCCGAAGGCGGCGAAGACGGTGCTGGAAGACGGTGCCGAACGCGTGGTGGCCGCCGCGGTGAAGGCCGGTTCGAAGGAGGCCATCGAGAGCGCCGCGAAACAGGTTACCGAGCAAATCGTCAAAGAGGTGTCCAAGGAAGCACTCGACGCGCTCGGGCAACAAGCGATCGAAAAGATCGTTCAGAACGCCATCAAGAACGTCGCGGAGCACGCAGCCGAAAAAGGCGTCGAAGTGGCCACGAAGAAGCTGACCAAGGAGATCGTCAAGGAAATTCGCCGCTCCGTGATCCTGGCGGTCGTCAAAGCGTCGGTCTCTGTCATCGACGTGACGCGCGGCGTCGTTGGCGGAGCGAACCGGATGTATTCGGGCGTGATCGAGCTGGAAAAGGCGAAGCTGCAAAAGGAGATCGACCAGCTCATTCTCGACCAGGAGTGGCTCCAGGCTCTGTTCGACATGTACGAGCGAACGAAAAAAGACGCCGAGCAAGGCATGAAAGACCTGATCCAGGGGCAAGGCACGGCGATGGAGGGTGGAGTGGCGCAGATGAGACGAGGCGCTCAGGTGGCTCAGCAAGGCGCAGCGTCGATGGCTGGCGTCGTCGCCGGTGCGGTGTGACGTCATTCGAATTTTCATGGAGCAACAACATGGCAACGATTCAATCTTCGACAGCCGTCCATGCCGGTCAGGATCAGGGTGTGGCGCAGCCGCAAACGAAGCCGACACAGGACGATTACGACTTTGACAGCGCGGCGGAGTCGATCGAACAACTGATTTTTCTCGTGCAAAAGCTCAACATCGACATGCGCGACATGGAGCGGAAATTCGCGGGCACGATGATGGTCGCGTCCTTCGATAGGGAGGTCGCCGCCATTGAGGCTAAGAAAGAAGCGATTCTGAAGAGCTTCGATGCGTCCATCACTCATGCAGTCGGCGAAATCGCTTCGGGCGGTCTCAGCGCGGGCGGTTCGATCCTGACCGCTGCGACCGGCAGCGAAGCCCTGGGCGGCATCTCGGCATCCGTGGGCAAGGGCGTCGAGGGCGCGGCCGATATCGGTAGCGCTTCTCTCAAGCGCGCTGCCGACACGAGTCAGTTGAATGGCGAGATTCAGGAGAAGAACGCAAAGCTATTGGACAAGGCCGTGGACGATGCGATCGAGCGGACTCAGGAGGCTTCGCGTCAATTGATCCAGGCGACGAAGGATCTCGTCGAGCTGCAAGGACGTATTCAAGACGCCGTCCGGTTCTGAGCGGAGAAACGCACGTGAGCAATGATGCTCTTGATCCGGTAACGCTCTTTCTGAGGTCGCAGGGCGTCGAGCCCAGGGTCGCCTGCTTCGAGTCGAGCGATTTCGTGATCGGATGGCGCGTTCGCATGACTGGCTTCGAGCTCGTCTACCGCGTCGAAGGCGATCAATTGATCGTCTGTGACTTTCAGCCGACGGCGGACGACGGCGGTTCGAACGGAGCGGTCATGGCGTTCATCCGCTTCGTTCACCGCATCGAGCGGGCGGTCCCGCAGCTTGCCTGCGTACGCGGAATGTTCTTCGAATCGCTCACGAATCCCGAGCTCACCGCGGAGCGGCAGCGACTCGTGCGCGCGTATGAGTCGCTGGGCGCCGTGTGGCGCGAGATCGACGGGGATGCCTGGCTCGTCTATCCGATGCGTGCGGGCAAGACGAAGAGCAAAGCGGGCGCGACCGTGCCCGCTTAATCATGGCCAAGGAGCGGGCGCCGGCGTGGGGCCCGCTCCTTCTCGCCGCGGGATCTTCGGTCGAGTCGCCGAGAACAAGCGCAAGGCATATCGTCTCCCCAATGCTCTTGGTTGCGGCAAGGTCACCGGCGCCACATAGGGGTTCCGGTGTCGAATACTCATGAGCCAAAAGGTGCGTATACGTACAGCGTAAGTCGAGCCAATTATCGAGCTGGA
>JBCNPL010000232.1:0-4596 GCA_039593375.1 Paraburkholderia sp.
GGCTCCGCGAAATCCTCGACGAGGCGGACCTCGCAGGCGCGGTCGATCAGCGCGATACGCTCGGCCATCGCCTCGACTTTCGGTTTGCCGTAGTTGCCGTCGAGTGCGTGGATCTGCCGATTCGTGTTGCTGACGGCGACGTTGTCGAGGTCGACGAGCGTGAGCTTCCCGATCGCGCTGCGCGCCAGCGCCTCGGCGGCCCACGAGCCCACGCCCCCAATCCCGATCACGGCCACGTGCGCGCGCTCGAACGCGGCGAGCGCCGGCGCCCCATAAAGCCGCGCGACACCGCCGAAGCGGCGCGCGCGATCGGCGTCGTCGCCATCCTCATCGCGCGCCTGCTCGGGAGTAAGATCGGTGGTTGTCATCAAGGTCCTGGACATGATGCGTCGGGCGGAGCGCAGTGGAAACGTGTATTTTTGCATGCCCCGGCTCTGATCGCCTCCCGGCAAGATTTTCCGGCCTTGGCTATACTGTGCCCGACTGAAGCGGTCGCATAAAAGAAAATGCTCACCCTTGCCGAACTTCGCAAAGACTACGCGCGCGGGTCGCTCGACGAAGCCAGTGTCGAGCGCGATCCGCTCCGGCAATTTCAGCTCTGGTTCCAGCAGGCGCTCGATGCTGAATTGCCCGAACCCAATGCCATGACGGTCGCCACCGTCGACGCCGACGGCCGCCCGTCGGCGCGCATTTTGCTCATCAAGGGCGTCGACGACCGCGGCTTCGTCTTCTTTACGAACTACGAAAGCCGCAAGGGGCGGGAACTTGCCGCCAACCCACATGCGAGCCTCCTCTTTTTCTGGACCGAGCTCGAACGCCAGGTTCGAATCGAGGGCGCCGTCGAGAAGACGAGCACGGAGGAAAGCGACGCCTACTTCGCGTCACGTCCGCTCGGCTCGCGCATCGGGGCCTGGGCGTCCGAGCAAAGCCGCGAAATCGCGAGCCGCGCCGAGCTCGAAGCGCGTGAGAAAGCGTATGCCGAACGCTTCGGCGAAAGCCCGCCGCGCCCCCCCCACTGGGGCGGCTACCGGCTCGTGCCCGAGCGAATCGAGTTCTGGCAAGGCCGCCCCTCGCGGCTGCACGACCGCATTCTTTACACGCGCGAAAGCGACGGCCGCTGGCGGATCGGCCGGCTTTCGCCTTGAGGGCGGCCTGACGCTCACTGCGTTGCCTGCCTGCTCGACGCGCCGCCCGAGAAGGGCCGACCGTTTTCGCAGGTCCCGCCGTGCCGTCCGTCTGATCGGACCGGGCGCACGGCGCGTTTGCTGTGCTTTTTGATGTTGAAGTCAACGGATAAGACACGGAGAACACGCATGTTCTGGGAAAAGAAGCTGGCTCAGTGGGTGGAAGATGTGAAGACGAAGACGAACTTGCCGGCGCGTCTCGTCTTGTGGAACGGTCAACAACTCGATTTCGGCAACTTCTCGGCGCCGCAGGTCACGCTGAAGGTCAATACCGCATCGGCGCTGCCGCTCTTGCTCGAGCCGAGTCTCGACAATCTCGGTGAAGCCTACGTCAAGGGCAAGATCGACATCGAGGGCAAGCTCTCCGACATCATCAACATCGGCTACTCGCTCGCGCGCAGCACCGTGACGAACGCGAGCAAGCTCGCTCGGGTGCGCCGCTACTTCAATCACACGAAAACGTCGGACAAGAAGGCGATCCAATACCACTACGACGTCTCGAACGAGTTCTACAAGCTTTGGCTCGACGAGAACATGGTCTACTCGTGCGCCTATTTTGAAAACGGCGACGAGGACCTCGGCACGGCGCAGTTGAAGAAGATCGACCATATTCTGCGCAAGATCCGCGTCGAGCCGGGCCACCGCCTGCTGGACATCGGCTGCGGCTGGGGCGCGCTCGTGCTGCGCGCGGCGAGCAAGTTCGGCGCGCGCTGCGTCGGCGTGACGCTTTCGCAAAACCAGTTCGACCTCGCGACGGAGCGCGTCAAGGCCGCCGGTCTCGCCGATCGGATCGAAATTCGCCTGCAGGACTATCGTGACATCGATGGGCAGTTCGACCGGATCACGAGCGTCGGCATGTTCGAGCACGTCGGCCGCAAGAACCTGCCCACTTATTTCGGCAAGATCCGCGACCTGCTCGTCGACGACGGAATCGCAATGAATCACGGCATCACCTCGACCGATTACGAAAGCGGCGAGACTGCGCTCGGCGGCGGCGAGTTCATCGACCGCTACGTATTCCCCGACGGCGAGCTGCCGCATATCAGCCTGGCGCTCGAATCGATGCAGCGCGGCGGGCTCGAGGCCGTCGACGTGGAAAGCCTGCGCCGTCACTACAAGCACACGCTCGATATCTGGTCGGAGAATTTCGAGGCGCATGCCGAAGAGGCGAGAAAGCTCGTCGACGACGAGAAGTTCCGCATCTGGCGCGTCTATCTCGCCGGCTGTGCCTACGCGTTCGAGCACGACGATGTCTCGCTCTATCAGGTGGTCTGCCGCAAGGCCGGCCGGAGCGCGCAGACGTTGCCTTGGTCCCGCCGCTACATGTACGATCAGGCGCTTTGAGCGTTCGACCGCGTCGCGCGGCCATCGATGGACGAAAGAGAAGGCGATCCGCCACTGAAGCCGCAACTGGACTTGTTCGGGACGCCCGCGCCGCAGTCTGTCGCGACCGCGCGCGCGGAGCCCACGAAACCGAAGCGCCGCGCGCGCGACGTCCTGCCCGCCCCCGCGTCGGCCGATGCGCTCGCGGCGGCCGAGGGGTTGCCCCCGCAGGTGCACCTCGGCACCTCGTCGTGGTCGTTTCCGGGCTGGGAAGGCATCGTCTACGGCGACGCGTATAGCGAATCGAAGCTCGCCCGCGACGGGCTGTCGGCCTATGGCGCGCATCCTCTGCTGCGCACGGTCAGCATCGACCGTTCGTTCTACGCGCCGCTCGGCATCGCCGACTATCTCCGCTATGCCCAACAGGTGCCCGACGATTTTCGCTTCATCGTCAAAGCACCCGCCTCCGTCACCGACGCGACGCTGCGCGCCGAGCGCGGCGAGCCTGTCGCCGACAATCCGTGCTTTCTCGACGCTCGGCTCGCCACGAGCGAGTTCGTCGAGCCGTGCCTCGCGGGGCTTGGCGCAAAGGCCGGCGCGCTCGTGTTCCAGTTTTCGCCGCTACCCGAGCGCCTGCTCGCCGATCCGGCCGCGTTCGTCGCGCGGCTGGCGGACTTTCTCGCCGCGCTGCCGCCGCTGCCGACAGCCGCCGGCGGTATGTCCGGCCCTTGCTATGCGGTCGAGATCCGCGACGCATGCCTCCTCACCCCGCGATTCGTCCGCATGCTGCGCGAGCGCGGCGTGCGCTACTGCGTCGGACTGCATGCGCGCATGCCCGATCCGCTGCGGCAGGCGGCGGCGCTCGCGCTGCTCGACGGCGACGAGCCCGCCGGGCCGCTCATCGTGCGCTGGAGCCTTCATAGTGGGTTCAAGTACGAGCAGGCCAAGGCGAAGTACGAGCCGTTCAACCGTCTCGTCGACGAAGACCCGGGCACGCGCGCGGCGCTGGCGGAGCTGGCCGCGCGTTACGCGCTAGCCGGGCAGCCCGTTCTCATCATCGCGAACAACAAGGCCGAAGGCTCGGCCCCGCTCACCTGCGTCGAGCTTGCACGCGAAATCGCGGCGGCGTGCAGCCGGCATTAGATCAGGCGCCGGAGCGCATCCAAGCGGCGAATTTGGCCCGGAACTTCGCGACTTTCGGTGCGACGACGAACGTACAGTAGCCCTGCTCGGGATGCTGGGCGAAATAGTTCTGGTGGTACGCTTCGGCCGGCCAATAGTTGCCGTTGAGCGGCTCGACTTCGGTGACGATCGGGCGATCGAAGAGGCCTTCGCGCGTGAGCTCGCGAATCAGTTCGTCGGCGATTTCGCGCTGCGCGTCGGAGTGCGTGAAGATGACCGAGCGATACTGCGTGCCGACGTCGTTGCCCTGCCGGTTGAGCTGGGTCGGATCGTGGATCGAGAAAAAGATCTGCAGGATTTCACGATAGCTGATCTTGGCCGAATCGAACTCGACCTTGACGACTTCGGCATGACCGGTGTCGCCGTCGCAAACCTGCTCGTAGGTGGGCCGCTCGACAGTACCGCCCGCATACCCCGACTCGACGGACTTCACGCCGTCGACGTCGAGATAGACTGCCTCGAGACACCAGAAACATCCGCCGCCCAGCGTGGCGGTTTCGCTTGCCTCAGACATGGCTGTTGCTCCTTCGATTTCGTGGGAACGGTCGATCCGGCGGCGAACCGCGCCGCCCAAACAGCTTAGTGCGTTTTTCGTGCCTGCGACGGCAAGCACGCGGCGTCGCCGCGCCAGCGGCCTCCGAAGCCGCGTCGTGAGCGCGTGCCGCTCCCTCTCGCGGCGCCGCGCGGCCGCCCCTCATCGGCACTGCGTTCTCATGCGTCGCGGGCGGAACGCCAGGATTCCATTAAAATCCCGACTATCTGCTCACTTATGCCATGGTTTCCCATTTGCTGCCGCCAACGACGCCGCGACCGCCGACCAGACCGAGCCGGCAAAGAAAATACGGAGCGTGCGCCTGATGAAACGCGCCAGCCCCCCGAACTTCGATTCGAGCGCGTTTCGTCGCGC
>JBCNPL010000233.1:0-4592 GCA_039593375.1 Paraburkholderia sp.
ACTTGAGAGCAGGCGGGCCCCGATGCAAAGGGGCCCTGGCTTCGGGGACAACGCACGGCGCAAGCGCGCCGTGCGAGGGTGACACGCATCAGATGTTCATGCGTGTGATCTTCATGCCTTGCAGCGAAAGGTCGGCCATGAGCCCCGCGTTCGTCAGCACGATGACCTGAACCGGCTTGGTCGCCGATGTCGTATCGACGGCCCCGTTGGCGCCCATCTTCAGCAGCGCAACCGATGCATCGCCGCCCGCGGACCAGCCTTTGCGCGATTCGAACGATTTGAGCGCATCGTCGGTCATGAAGAGGAAGATGACGGCTTTGGATTGCGCGCCGGCCTGAAGGCCGAACGAACCGGAAACGAGATTGTAGTAGCCGAAAGTCGATCCGCCCGTGCGCAGCGCGCCTTCCCCGTATTCGCCGCCGACGACGAAACCGGCCTGCAGAACGCGTGGGAACACGAGGACGCCGCGCGCCCGCGAAACCAGTTCGCGCGAACCGGGCACTTGAGCATACATGCGCGACAGCGTCGCATCGACGCCCGCGTTGATGTCCTGGCGCTTGGACGCATTGGAGCCGGGGCTTTCGCCCACCGGATTGCCTTTGTTGGTGGTGGCCGTGCAGCCCGCGAGCACAAGGCTGGCGGCCATGACGGCACCCGCCGCCTTCAGTACGAAACTTCCTTTTTGCATGGCTCTCTCCGTGGGGATCCGTCGGTCAAACCCGCAACGGCAGGTCTGGACGATAATCGCGACGCATTCGTCACGCCTCGTTGCGCGCACGCACGGGCACTGACGAAAAGAGGGAAGCACAGTGCATGCCCGGACCTGTCCCGAATTCGGTTCAGCGCGGCGCCGTGCTCTTTGGAATCGGAGGCCGTCGCAGCGCGCGTCGTATTCCCGCGATGACGAGGCCGACCGCGAACAGAAACGCCGCCGGCACGACCCAGTAGCCGACGAAAGCGTGCCAGAGGTAGCTCGCGAGCGTGCTGCGCCTGAGCGCGTATTCATCGAGCGCAGCCTGATGGGCCGGCGCATTCGCCGCGAGAATGTCCGCCGGGCAACCCGCGGCGCGCGCCTCGTCAGGCGTGCCGTGGCAACGCGCGGGCGCACCGGCCGCCCGCTGAACGTCGGTGAACGTCCAGCTCGTCAACGCGCGGTCGCGATCGACGATGTTGTAGCTCATTTCCTCGCGGATCTCGTGAACCGCGACGATCGCCACCGGCACGGCCCAAACGAGGATCGTGACGATCCAGCGTTTCACCCACCGGTTGTGTCTCCATGCCATTCCTGCCTCCGCTATGCATCGCGCATCAACGACGAGAGGGCGGCCCTTGGCGTCTCGTTTTCGATTTGGGAAGGGGCCGTCTTGGCAGCCATCATAGAAGAAATGCGACGAATCGTCGCGGCTGTGGCCGCCCAGCGGACAGGAACCGGTAAATTCTTCAACGTTTCCGGCATTTCGGGCACCGCACGCCCCCGTTCGCCGGAGGGCGCGTCCGCTCCGCTTGAAGGCGGCAAGCACCGCCGGCTCTGCACCGCGGAGGGAATGCCTCTTGCAAGTGCGACAACCGACCCGCACACCAGGCGCGCGCGGGCCGGGCGACGGCGATGGCAACATCGACCGCCCGTTTGCGCCGATCCATTCGTGCCGTGGCACGGGGGTTCTAGTCATGTTGGAGCCGTTCACCGAGCAGTACAAGGGATACGCGATCGGCGTGCAGGCATTACGGCGAGCGAAGGAGCCGGACGAGCCGTCCGATGCGCCGCGCCGCTTCGACATCGTCGTGACGATCGCGCGCAAATCACGTGGCGAGCGCGCGAAGGCGGAGATGTTCGGTGTTCCCGAGCATGCCCCGCTCGGCGACCAGTTGGAGGCTCACAAGATCGGTCTCCAATACGCGCGCGACATCATCGACGGCAAGATCGACGGATCGTCGGTCGACAAACTCTAGCGACCGTCCCATTCTCTTCGAGCCGAGCGCGGCGCATGGCTCGGCGATTTCGCATCTTTCTTCCCGCACCGCTCAGGGAAACCCTGACCGGTGCCAACCCTCCTTGCGTGCACTGCTAAAACGGTACAGCATAGGCGGGCCGGATCGCGCGCGTCGGCGCGGCGCTTTCATTGCATCGCAGCCGCCGCAAACGTTTCCCGCAGGCGTTCGAATCAAAAACCGCGGCTCTTGCGAGCCCGAATAAAAGGAAAAGGAGCACCTCATGAATAGTCGCACCCGTCGCCGCCTCATTGCCGCCGCCGCGGCGCTCGTCGCCGTCACGCTCGCGCCGCTCGGCACGACAGAAGCGCTGGCGCAGACAGCGAAGAAACCCAAGGTGGCGCTTGTGATGAAATCGCTTGCCAACGAGTTCTTCCTGACGATGGAGACCGGCGCGAAGGATTATCAAAAGCACAATTCCAGCAAATTCGATCTGATCACGAACGGCATCAAGAACGAAACCGACACCGCGGCGCAGATCAACATCGTCGAGCAGATGATCAATTCGCACGTCGATGCGATCGTGCTCGCGCCGGCGGACTCGAAAGCACTCGTGCCCGTCGTCAAGAAAGCGGTCGACGCCGGCATCATCGTCGTCAACATCGACAACCGGCTCGACCCCGAGGTCTTGAAATCGAAGGATCTCAACGTACCGTTCGTCGGCCCCGATAACGCCAAAGGGGCCGAAAAGGTCGGCGACTATCTCGCGCAGAAGCTGAAGGCCGGCGACGAAGTGGGCATCATCGAGGGCGTCTCGACGACGACGAACGCTCAGCAGCGCACGGCCGGCTTCAAGGAAGCGATGCAAAAGATCGGCGCCAAGATCGATTCGGTCCAATCCGGCGAGTGGGAAATCGACAAGGGCAATGCGATCGCCTCGGCGATGCTGAACCAATACCCGAACCTGAAGGCGCTTCTCTGCGGCAACGACAATATGGCGATCGGCGCCGTCTCGGCCGTGCGTGCGGCGGGCAAGCAGGGCAAGGTGTACGTCGTCGGCTACGACAACATCGGCGCGATCAAGCCGATGCTCAAGGACGGGCGCGTGCTCGCGACGGCGGACCAGTACGCGGCGAAGCAGGCCGTGTTCGGGATCGACGTCGCGCTGAAGGCCATCCAGGAGCACAAAAAGCAGTCCGAGCTCTCCCAGGTCGTCGAGACGCCAGTCGATCTGGTGACGAAGGCGGGCACGCAAACGGCCTCGAAGTAACGAGGAATGTTGGTCGCGGGCCGGCTCCCCGTCGCCTCGGCTCGCGGCGAGCTGGGGTGGCGATTGCCGCCCCCGCCCTGACGTCGTAATGTAACGAACCGCTTTCCGGCGAATTCGCGGGGCCGCGCCGAATTTGTCAGGCGATTACTCAAGAAAAGCGGGCCGCTGCCGTTAGCGTTGTATGGGGCCGGAGGAAGCACGAATCGGACGCTGCGCCCCCGGCCGGCCCAACCCGGGACCGAGCAAGTCATGCGGCGACGCCGCGCGCGATGTCGCCGCGACCACGGCGGCCTCGAGAACACGGATGATGGATTCGATCGACCACGACGAAACGAACGCAGTGCTCGAAGTGATCGGCATAGGCAAGACCTACGCCGAGCCCGTTCTCGCCGACGTGACGCTTGCGCTTCAGGCCGGCGAAGTGCTTGCCCTGACCGGCGAAAACGGCGCCGGCAAGAGTACGCTTTCCAAGATCGTGGGCGGACTCGTGGCGCCTTCCACGGGCGCGATGAGGCTCGACGGCCGACCCTATGCGCCGGCCAGCCGCCAACAGGCGGAAGCGCAGGGCGTGCGCATGGTGATGCAGGAGTTGAACCTGTTGCCCACGCTTTCGGTCGCCGAGAACCTGTTTTTCGACCGGCTGCCGCGGCGCGGACCCCATGCGCTTGGCTGGATCGATCGCCGCCGCCTCGCTGACGACGCGCGCGCCGCGATGGCGCGGGTCGGACTGGACTCGATCGATCCCGGCACGCCCGTCGGCTCTCTCGGCATCGGCCATCAGCAGATGGTCGAGATCGCGCGCAACCTGATCGGTGAGACGCGCATCCTGATTTTTGACGAGCCGACAGCGATGCTGACCGCGCGCGAGGTCGATCTGCTGTTCGATCAGATCGAACGGTTGAAGGCGAGCGGCGTCGCGGTCGTCTACATTTCACACAGGCTCGAGGAACTCGCTCGGATTGCCGAGCGCGTGGCCGTTCTGCGCGACGGTCGACTCGTGCACGCGGGCGCCATGGCGGACGTCACGACCGAGCGACTCGTGGCGAAGATGGTAGGGCGAGAACTCGGCGAACGCATCGAGTTGGGCGTTCGCAAGCTCGGAGCGCCGCTCCTCAAGGTCGACGGGCTCGGACGCGGCGACGTTGTCCGCGACGTCTCGTTCGAAGTCCGCGAGGGAGAAATTTTCGGCGTGAGCGGCCTCATCGGGGCCGGTCGCACGGAGCTGATGCGGCTCATCTACGGCGCCGACACGGCCGATCGCGGCACGGTGTCCGTGGGCCGGCCGCCCGTGCCCGTGCGGATCAGCTCACCGGCCGACGCGGTGCGGCACGGCATCGTGCTCATTACAGAGGATCGGAAGGGCGAGGGCCTGCTGCTGCCTCATCCGATCGCC
>JBCNPL010000234.1:0-4589 GCA_039593375.1 Paraburkholderia sp.
TCGATATGCACTATTGCGCACGCTCGCGCGAACGGACGGCATTCATCGGGCGGCTGGCGGCCTCCACGTTTCACGAGCGCGTGCGATTTCATTTCGACGACGCGACTGGCGTACAGGCTTTCGACGTCGCGGCGGCGATTGCGTCGGCGCCCGCACATACGCACCTCTACGTGTGCGGCCCGCGTGGCTTCATGGAGGCCGTGCTGGCCGAAGCACGCGCGCAAGGTTGGGCCGATCATCGACTGCATTACGAATCTTTCTCCGGCGTGATTGCCGCTGCAAGCGCAGACGTGCCCGACGAGACCACCTTCCAGGTGCGCATCGCGAGCAGCGGCATGTCGGTCGAGGTGCCGCCCGGGTGCACGGTCGTCGAATCGCTGGCGCGGCACGGCGTGGACGTACCGACATCGTGCGAACAAGGGGTGTGCGGCACCTGTATGACGCGTGTGCTCGAAGGCCAGCCCGATCACCGCGACAGCTACCTGACCGACGAAGAGCGGGCCGCGGGCGAGTTCTTCCTGCCGTGCTGTTCACGAGCGCGTTCGCCCGTTCTCGTGCTCGACCTCTAGCGCTTCGCATTCTGTTTCCTTCGGATGTTGCAATGCAGCTTGAAAAAAATAGTTATGAGATGTAACTATTATGGTATAAAACAAACAAGCGGCACTCGACCGGCATCAAGCAACCAAGGAGACAAGCTCGATGAACCTGCATGGCAAGACCCTGATCGTCACGGGCGTGGCGTCCGGTATCGGCGCCGAGACCGCGCGGCTCGCCCGATTTCATGGAGCGCGCGTAATCGGCGTGGACCGTCAGCCCGTCAACATGACGCTCGATGCATTCCACCAGGCCGACCTGGGCGACCCGGCCGCGATCGATGCGCTGGTCGACCGTCTGCCCGGGCGAATCGATGCATTGGCGAATATCGCGGGGGTGCCCGGCACAGCGCCGGTCGATGTCGTTGCGCGCGTGAACTTCCTGGGTTTGCGTCACTTGTGCGAAGCCTTGCTGCCGCGTCTCGCGCCGGGCGGCAACATCATCAACGTCGCGTCGATCCTCGGCGCCGAGTGGCCGCAGCGGCTCGACCTGCATCGGGAGCTGGCCGAGACCGACGGGTTCGACGCCGGCTCGCGCTGGCTCGCCGCGCATCCCGTGCCCCAAGCCACCTGCTACCAGTATTTCAAGGAAGCGCTGATCGTCTGGAGCGCCCGTCGCTCGCAGGACTGGTTCGCGAAGCATTCGGTGCGCGTCAACAGTGTTGCGCCCGGTCCCGTGTTCACTCCGATTCTGGGCGATTTCGTCACGATGCTCGGCCCGGAGCGCGTCGAGGCGGATGCCGCAAAAATGAAACGGCCCGCATACGCCGATGAGGTGGCCGAAGCCATCGTCTTCCTCGCTTCCGATGCCGCGCGCTGGATCAACGGTGTCAATCTGCCGGTCGACGGCGGCCTCGCCGCAACGGTGATCTGAGAAGCGGCGGTTCAATATCAACTGGAGACATTCGTCATGAGCAATCCGTCAGGCCTTCCGCTTGCCAACGCCGATACGTGGCGCGGCGCGATCTTCAACGGCGACTGGGTCCGCGCGTCGGCCGCGCTGGACGTCGTCGAGCCGGCATCCGGGCGACTGCTGCATCAGGTGGGCAAGGCCACACAGGAAGAGGTCACGCTCGCGGTGCGCGCGGCGCGTGCTGCACAGCGCGCGTGGGCCGCGACGCCGCCGCGCGAGCGCGCGGCCGTGTTTCACCGCGCCGCGGCGCTGCTGCAGGAACACGCGTCCGCAGCGGCGGCGCTGATCGCCCGCGAGACCGGCGCCATCCTCGCCAAGGGCGAACACGAGGTGCGCGAAGCGATCGTGCTGTTGCAGCGCGCCGCGGCGATGCCGCTGGAGGCGACCGGCCGCGTGCTGCCGAGTGCGCCCGGCAGGCTCAGCATCGCGCGCCAACTGCCGCTCGGCGTGATAGGCGTGATTTCGCCATTCAATTTTCCGCTGGTGCTGTCGTTGCGCTCGGTCGCGCCTGCGCTCGCGGTCGGCAATGCGGTCGTGGTCAAGCCTGATCCGCGCACCCCATACGCAGGCGGTTTCGTGATCGCCGAAGTATTGGCGGCCGCGGGCCTGCCCAAGGGTCTGTTGCACGTGTTGCCCGGCGGCGCGGAGGTCGGGCAGGCGCTTGTCGAAGCGCCCGGCGTGCCGATGCTCGCATTCACCGGGTCGACGGCCGCCGGCCGCAAGATTGGGGAACTGGCCGGACGGCACTTGAAGAAAGTATCGCTGGAACTGGGCGGCAAGAATTCGCTGATCGTGCTCGACGATGCCGATCTGGACCGCGCAGTTTCGGCGATCGCTTTCGGCGCCTGGTTTCACCAGGGGCAGATCTGCATGGCGACCGGCCGCGTGCTGGCGCAGCGCGGCATCGCCGCGGAACTGACGCGTCGTCTGGCCGACAAGGCCCGGCATCTGCCGGTGGGCGACCCCGCTGTCGAACCGGTGGCGCTCGGGCCCATCATTGACCAGCGGCAGCTGCAAAATGTGATCGACATCGTCGGCGAGTCGGTCGCGGCCGGCGCGGTAGTCGAGGCGGGGGCGACGCACCGGGGCCTGTTCTACGCGCCGACGGTGCTATCCAACGTGAAGCCTGGCATGCGTGCATTCGACGAAGAAATCTTCGGGCCCGTCGCCAGCGTGATTCCGTTCGATACGGACGACGAAGCCGTGGAACTGGCCAATCAAACCGAATACGGGCTGTCCGCGGGCGTGATTTCGGCCTCGGTCGGGCGCGCGATGGCCCTCGGCGAGCGGCTGCACACTGGCCTCCTGCACATCAACGATCAGACCGTGGCCGACGAGGTGATCAACCCGTTCGGCGGCACGGGGGCCTCGGGCAACGGCACGAGCGTGGGCGGCCCCGCGGACTGGGAGCAGTACACCCACTGGCAGTGGGTCACGGTGAAGGATGCCGTGCCGCAGTATCCGTTCTAGGTAACGGTGGGGCGCCGCTATCGCGCGGAGTCCGGCGCCCCGGTCACTCATTTCTTTTCGAACAAGGTATCGGCAATGAGCAGTCAGGCAGAGGTACAGACCGTCGTTTTCAGCATCGAAGACGGCATAGCATGGGTGAAGTTCAACCGCCCCGAAAAGCGTAATGCGATGAGCCCCGCGCTGAACCGGCGCATGATGGAAGTGCTCGACGAACTGGAATTCCATCAGGACGTCGGCGTGCTGGTGCTCAGCGGAGAAGGGGCGGCGTGGACGGCTGGGATGGATCTCCAGGAGTACTTCCGCGACACGGAAGCCAATGGGCTTGCAGGTACGCGCAAGGCGCAACGCGAGAGCTACGGCTGGTGGAGGCGCCTGCGCTGGTATCAGAAGCCCACCATTGCAATGATCAACGGCTGGTGTTTCGGCGGCGGCTACGGTCCGCTGTTTGCGTGCGATCTCGCGTTCTGCGCCGAGGACGCGCACTTCGGCCTGTCGGAAATCAACTGGGGCATTTTGCCGGGCGGCGGTGCGTCGAAGGTTGCGACAGAGTTGCTGTCGTTTCGTCGCGCGATGTATCACGCGATGCTCGGCGAGCGCATCGATGGCCGCAAGGCCGAGGAATGGGGGCTCGTCAACGAGGCGGTGCCTGCGGCGCAGCTGCGCGCGCGCGTCGTGGAGGTCGCGCAGGCATTGCTGAAAAAAAATCCGGTTGCACTGAAGGCGACCAAGGACGCGATCCGCCGCGTGCGTGAAATGACTTACGACAACGCCGAGGATTTCCTCGTGCGCGCCCAGGAGGCTGCCAACAGCTACGACGACGACGGCCGCAAGGAAGGCCTGCGCCAGTTTCTCGACGACAAGACCTACAAGCCCGGTCTTGGCACGTACGACCTGACACGTCAGCGCGACTGAGGCGAGGAGCCAGCCGATATGAACCCGACACGATCCGACGCGCGATCCACCCCGACTGCGCACGCCGTGGGACGTTTGCTGCGGCCTGCTTCGATCGCCATAGTCGGCGCGTCGCCGACACCCGGCGCGCTTGGCGCCTCGGTGTTGGCCAATCTCGAGCGCAACGACTACCGGGGACGAATTTATCTCGTCAATCCCAAGCGCGACGAAATCGACGGCCGGCCGTGTGTGAAAGCGATCGATCAGTTGCCCGACGGCATCGACGTCGCCGTGCTCGCGATTCCGCAGCCTGCGGTGCTCGAAGCTGTGCGCGCGCTCGCGACGCGCAAGGTCGGGGCGGTCGTGATCTTTTCAGCGGGGTTCGCCGAGGCCGGGCGGGAAGGCGTCGAGCAGCAGCGTGAGATCGCCAGCATTGCCGCAGCTGCGGGCATGCTCGTCGAGGGGCCCAATTGTCTTGGCGCCATCAACTATCTCGACCGCGTGCCGCTGACGTTCATCGAAACCGAGGTGAGCGACGCGCAGGCGCGGTACAACCGCGCGCGTCCTGCGATCGGCATCCTGTCGCAGAGCGGCGCGATGATGGCCGTGCTCAATACGACGCTGGCGAGTCGCCATCTGCCGCTGTCGTATGCAGTGTCGACTGGCAACGAGGCAGCCAGCCACCTCGAAGACTACCTGGCATTCCTGCTCGACGATCCCGG
>JBCNPL010000235.1:0-4585 GCA_039593375.1 Paraburkholderia sp.
GTCAAGCACGTGCTGCAACGGCACGATGCAGTGCTCGACGTGAGCAGCGAGGAGGGCCGCGGCAGTACGTTCACGGTCCGCTTCCCGCCGCAGCGCAGCATGCGGCAGCAGACGATTCACGCCTGACAGTTATTTAGTCCTCCTGATGGCCCGCTGGGCACGCGGTCGCCGGCCGAAGCCGGCATCTCGTGCTTTCCTTGGCTAGCAGCCGAACTTCACGAGCAGGCTCGCCTGCGCGTTCCGCGAAGTCTTGCCGGGGCGCGAGCGCCGATAGTGGCCGTCGCTTTGCATGATCCATGCTGCCTGATTGTCGCCGAGGAACGCTGACAGCCCTTCGGCGATCACGCGGCGCTTGAGGCGCCGGTCCTTGATCGGGAACGCTACCTCGACGCGCCGGAAGAAGTTGCGATCCATCCAATCGGCGCTCGAGAGGTAGACCTTTTCTTCGCCGTTCGAGAAGAAGTAGAAGATGCGGTGGTGCTCGAGGAAGCGTCCGACGACCGAACGCACCGTGATGTTCTCGGACAATCCCGCGACACCCGGCTGGAGCGAGCAAACGCCTCGCACGATCAGATCGATTTTGACGCCCGCCTGCGAAGCCTCGTAAAGCTCGGCGATGACGGTCGGCTCGAGCAGTGCGTTCATTTTCGCGACGATGCGCGCCTTCTTGCCTGCCCGCGCGTTTTCGCTCTCGGCGCGGATGGCGTCGACGAGCTTCGGATGCAGCGTGAACGGCGACTGCCAGAGCTCGTGCAGCTTGAGCTCGCCGCCGATGCCCGTCAGTTGCTGGAAGACATGGTGCACGTCTTCGCAGATGATCTGATCGGACGTCATCAGCCCGAAGTCGGAATAGAGCCGCGCCGTGCGCGGGTGATAGTTGCCCGTGCCCAGGTGAGCATAGCGCTTGAGTACCGACTTTCCGTTCTCGGTGACGCGGCGCACGATCAGCATCATCTTCGCGTGGCACTTGTGGCCGACCACGCCATAGACCACGTGCGCGCCGACCGCTTCGAGCTGCGAGGCCCAATTGATGTTGGTTTCTTCATCGAAGCGCGCGAGCAGCTCGACGACGACCGTCACTTCCTTGCCGTTGCGCGCGGCCTGCATCAGCGCGTTCATGAGCGGCGAATCGGTGCCCGTGCGATAGATCGTCTGCTTGATCGCGACGACGCTCGGATCCTGCGCGGCCTGCAGCAGCAGTTCGAGCACCGGCTGGAAGCTTTCGTACGGGTGGTGCAGGAGGACGTCGCCCTGATCGATCGCGTCGAAGAGGTTCGCCGTCTTGATCAGTCGATCGGGCGTGGCGGGCACATGAGGGACGAACTTGAGGTCGGGGCGGTCCACCATCTCCGGCAACTGCATGAGGCGAACCAGATTGACGGGCCCGTCGACGCGATAGCAATCCTTTTCCGAGAGGCCGCTCTCGTCGAGCAGGCGCCGCACGATGTGAGCCGGCGTCTCGGCCGAGACTTCGAGCCGCACGGCATTGCCGAGATGGCGCGCCGGCAGTTCGCCTTGCAATGCAACGCGAAGGTTCGTGATCTCGTCCTCGTCGACGAAGAGCTCGCTGTTGCGCGTGATGCGAAATTGATTGCAACTGCGAACGATGAGATTCGGGAACAGCTCGTTGACGAAGCGCTGCAACAGCGAACTCAGCAGGACGAAGCCATAGGTGAAGCCCGATAGCGCTTGCGGCATCTGCACGAGCCGCGGCAATGCGCGCGGTGCCTGGACGATGCCCATGACGGCCTGGCGGCCGAACGCGTCCTTGCCTTCGAGCTCCACGACGAAGTTCAGGCTCTTGTTCAGCACGCGCGGGAACGGGTGAGCAGGGTCGAGGCCGATCGGCGTCAGCACCGGCAACAGCTCGTTGGCGAAATACTGGCGCGCCCACTGGGTCTGTTCCTCGGTCCAGCTGTCGGTGCCATGGAAATAGATGCCTTCCTCTTCGAGGGCCGGCAGGACCGTCTCATGCAGGAGCCGGTATTGCCGATGCACGAGCTTTTGCGCGCGCTCGACGACGAGATCGTAGCAATGCTGCAGCGACATGCCGTCCGGCGAAAGCGTGCCGGGATTGTCCTGCATCTGTTCCTGCAGTCCCGCCATCCGGATCTCGAAGAATTCATCGAGATTGCTGCTCGTGATGCAGATGAACCGGAGCCGTTCGAGCAGCGGAATCGACGGATCCGCCGCCTGCGCGAGCACACGTTCGTTGAAACCCAGGATGCCCAACTCCCGGTTCAGGAGGGGATAGCGCAGCGACATCGGCAAGGACGAATACGAGGGGTCGGAAGGCGATAGGAACGGACGCTCGGAAATTCTCACAGTTTGGTGTCGCTTCGATGAATGGTTATTGTCACGAATTTTACGGGTAACTGATCTAATTTGAGATAGTCAGTCGAAGAAGTTGATGCGCTCGGCATGAAATTGCCGCGGTTTCCCTGCACGCGCTTATCGGAGGTCCCCGCTCTATGCGTAAAATGGCGACTTTGAACCGCGTCGTGGAATCGCCGGCCCGAGCTCGGGAAGAATCGGCGTACTCGCGCACGAAATCGTTTTCATTCATGCCCAACAGCCCGCATCTGCTTGCATCCGTCGATCTTGGCTCGAACAGTTTCAGGCTCATTGTCGGACGCGTCGAGGAGACGCCGGCCGGCAGCCAGATCTATCAAGTCGACGCATTGCGCGAGCCTGTGCGGCTCGCAGCCGGCCTTTCCCCTGACAAGATGCTCGACCGTGCCTCGCAGGAACGGGCGTGGGCGGCGCTCAAGCGGTTCGGCGAGCGGCTGCGCGACTTCCATCCCGATCATGTGCGGGCGGTCGCGACGAACACGGTTCGCGTCGCCAAGAACGCCGGCGAGTTCCTGGCCGAAGCCGAGCGGTCGCTGGGGTTTCCGATCGAAGTGATTGCCGGCCGTGAAGAGGCGCGCCTCATCTATGCCGGCGCCGCGCATTCGGTGCCTGCCATTTCGGGCAAGCGGCTCGTCGTCGACATCGGCGGGGGCTCGACCGAGTTCATCATCGGCTCGCACTACACGCCGCTCATCATGGAGAGCCTTTATATTGGCTGCGTGAGCCACAGCCGTGCTTTCTTTCCGGCCGGCAACGTCGACGAGTACACGATGCGCCAGGCCGAACTCGCCGCCAAGCGCGAAATCCAGATCATCTCGCGCGAGTACAAGCAGGCGGGATGGGATCAGGCGATCGGCTCGTCCGGCACGGCACGCGCGCTGGCCGAGCTCGTCGAGGCCAACGGATTCAACGATTCGAGCGTGACGCACGGCATTTCGCGCGTCGGGCTCGAGCGGCTCAAGCGCGCGCTCATCAAGGCCGAGAACGTCAACCGGCTCAAGCTCGTCGCGCTCAAGCCCGATCGCGTGCCCGTATTGGCGGGCGGCCTCTCGATCATGCTGGCCGTGTTCGAAGAGCTCGGGATCGACTACGTCGACACGACCGACGGCGCCTTGCGTCTCGGTGTGCTCTACGACCTGCTGGGCCGGACGCAGCATCAGGATATGCGGGCCGTGACGGTCGAGGGATTCATGCGCCGCTATGGCGTCGATCGCCCGCAGGCCGAGCGCATCCGCGACCTCGCCATCAATTTCTTCGACCAGCTCGGCGATGAGCCCGACGCCGAGCGTGCCGAGGAAGGACGAATGTTCCTGCGCTGGGCCGCATCGCTGCATGAGATCGGACTGTCGATTTCGCATAGTGCTTATCACAAGCATTCAGCCTACATCGCCAGCAACGCCGACATGCCGGGCTTCTCGCGCACCGATCAGGCGCGCCTTGCGGCGCTCGTGCTCGGCCACGCCGGCAAGCTCGGCAAGCTTTCACAGACCCGCGATGTGGAATGGCCGCTGCTTTTCTGCCTGCGCCTTGCCGCGTTGTTGTGTCGGCGCCGCGCCGATATCGGGCTGCCCGGCATTCGCGTCGCGCATGCGGCCGGCGGTTACGAAGTGCATCTGCCCAACGAGTGGGTCGCCAACAATCCGCTCACCGATTACAGCTTGATTCAGGAAGCGGCTGAATGGGAGAAGGTCGGCATTCGGTATCGCGTCGTGTACACCGACGATTGAGTGCCGGTTGCCGCGATATGCGCCGCAACGGGCGGCGCATATCGGGTCGTGAGGTCTATCGCCTTAGCGCGACGTCGGTTCGCCGAGGAAGTGGCGGGCGTAGCGGACGTTGATGTCCGAGAGGCGGAACAGCGTCAGGAAGTCGGCGCAGTTGAAATCGGGATCCCAGGCCGGCGCGCCGCAGATTTTGGCGCCGAGACGCAGGTAGCCCTTTACGAGCGGCGGCGGGGCGACTCGGGCGCCCGTGCGCAGTTCTTCGACGGGCAGCGGCGTATGCGGGAACGCGCGGTACTCGGGATCCGTCAGCGCGCTGTCGCGCAGCGATTCGTAGAGATTCGCCGCGAAGTGGCCGCCATCGGCCATCGGCACGCTCGCGCAACCGAGCATCGTCTCGTAGCCGTTTTGCATCATATAGGTCCCGAGGCCACCCCAGAGCGACATGATGACCGAGCCGCTGCGGTAATCGGCGTGCACGCACGAGCGGCCCACTTCGACGAGCTTCGAAC
>JBCNPL010000236.1:0-4576 GCA_039593375.1 Paraburkholderia sp.
TGGAGGACATGACGGTCGAACGGGCGAAGAGCCCGAAGTATACTCGCTCGCTCTCATCCGATCACTCGACGAAGGCCATGGAGCCGCATCGCAACGAGCTTTCCACGATATCCGCGGCGCCGCCCGCACGCCGCCTCGACCGCGCCGTCGCGCATGGCGCGTACGGCTTCGCCATGCGGACGCTGACGCGGATCGGCCGTCTGGCGCTCTTGCAAACTTGCGCGCTGTGCGGTGCGTCATGCGGCACGCCCGTGCGCCTGGATGCATCCGAATGCGGCAATATGTCGCAACGCCCCCTCTGCCCCGGATGCGATGCCGCTTACTGGAACGAGCCGCGCTTGCGCTGCGCCGTCTGCGCGCTGCCACTTTCGCCGCGACGCGGCGGGCCGCGCGGCAAAGCACGCTATCTGTGCCGCGATTGCCGCGGCTCGCGACCGCCGTTCGACAGAACGCTCACGCTGGCCGATTACCGCGCGCCTCTCGAGCAGCTTGCGCTCGGCCTCAAATTTCGCGCACGGCTCGCCATTGCGCGAGAATTCGCGCAGGGGCTCGCGCGCCTCGCCCACGAACGCCTCGCGGCCGACGATTGGCCCGACGTCGTCGCACCCGTGCCGCTCGCGCATGCTCGCCTCGTCGAGCGCGGCTACAACCAGGCATGGGAGATCGCGAGACCGCTCGCGCGCGCCATCGGCGTGCCGGCCGACGCCACGCTCGTGAGACGCCTGCTGCATACCGCGCCGCAGTCGCGGCTCGATCTCGATGCGCGGCGGGCAAACGTCGGAGCCGCGTTCGGCGTCTCGCGGCGCCTGACCGGCCTGCATGTCGCGCTCGTCGACGACGTGATGACCTCCGGCGCAACGCTCGAAGCGATCGCGCGCGCGCTGAAGGCCGCGGGCGCGCGCGAAGTCACGAACTTCGTCGCGCTGCGTACGGCAAAAGATTGACCGAGGTTCCAGCCGCCATGTTCAACGTCGTTCTCGTCGAACCCGAAATTCCGCCGAATACCGGCAATATCATCCGGCTTTGCGCCAATTCCGGTGCGAGGCTACATCTGATCGAGCCGCTCGGTTTCCCGCTCGACGACGCGAAGATGCGCCGCGCGGGCCTCGACTATCACGAGTACGCGCAGATGCGCGTGCATCGCGATTGGGATGCATTCATCGCGAGCGAAGCGCCCGATCGCTCACGCATGTTCGCGTTCACAACGCGCGGCTCGAGCCGTTTTCACTCGCACGCCTTCGCGCCCGGCGATTGGTTCGTGTTCGGCGCCGAAACGCGAGGCCTGCCCGATGCGGTGCTCGGCCAGTTTTCGAGCGAGCGCCGTGTGCGCTTGCCGATGCGCCCCGGCAACCGCAGCCTGAACCTCTCGAATACCGTTGCCGTCGTCGTCTTCGAAGCCTGGCGTCAGGCCGGCTTCGAAGGCGGCGATTGAGAGACGGAAAGGCGCGTCGAACCGATCAAAGCCGCAGGCGCGGAGGATCGATAACGCTCAGTGCTTCGATTCGGCGCGCGCATCGCGGCGCAACAGCGCGTTCACCGCATCGCGTGGCGCAACGCCTTCGAAGAGCACGGCACAGACCGCTTCGGTGATCGGCATGTCGACCCCATGTGCGCGCGCGATCGCCAATACAGCCTGAGCACAGCGCACGCCCTCGGCCACATGCCCGAGCGCGGCGAGGATATCGTCGAGCGTTCGCCCTTCGGCCAGTTGAAGGCCGACCGTGCGATTGCGCGAAAGGTCGCCGGTGGCGGTGAGAATCAGATCGCCCAAGCCCGTGAGACCGGTGAACGTCTCGGGCTGCCCGCCCAGCGCCACGCCGAGGCGCGACATCTCGGCAAGCCCGCGCGTGATCAGCGCGGCGCGCGCGTTGAGTCCGAGCGAGAGCCCATCGGCGATACCCGTCGCGATGGCAAGCACGTTCTTCACGGCGCCGCCGACCTCCACGCCGACGATGTCCTCACCGGTATAGATCCTCATCGCGCCATCATGAAATGCGCGGAGCGTCCGCTCGCGGCAAGCGGAGGACGTGCTGGCGACGGTCAATGCGACGGGCAGGCCGAGCGCCACCTCGCGGGCGAAGCTCGGCCCGGACAGCACACCGTTACTCGCATGCCCGACCAGTTCCGCCGCGACCACCTGATGCGGCAGGAGCTGCGTTTCGGCTTCGAACCCTTTGCAGACCCAGACGATATGGGCCGGCACCCGACCGACGTCGCGCATCGCCCGGAAAAGCGCGCGCAAACCGGCGACGGGCGTCGCCACCACGCATAACGCGTCGTCGTGCGCGCAATGCGCGAGCGTCGACGCAAGGTCGGCTTCGCAGCGAAGCTCGACCGGCAAAGCAACGCCGCCGAGGTAGCGCTTGTTCTCGCGCGTCGCGCGGAGCTCATCGACGAGCGAGCCGTCACGCGCCCAGAGCACCGTGTCGTGGCGCCGCGCCAGATGTGCGGCCAGCGCGGTGCCCCAGGCACCGGCGCCGAGAACGGCAACCTTCATCGTCGGCACCTCAGCGCGCGCGTGCGGATCGTTCCACTTCAGTGCTGCGTCGGGCTTGCCGACGCATCGTTCTGCGCGTTGATCTGAGCGAGACGCTGCTCGAAAAGCGCCTGGAAGTTGATCTCGGCGAGGTGGATCGGCGGGAAGCCCGCGCGCGTGATCGCATCGGCGATATTCGAGCGCAGGTACGGGAAGATGATCGTCGGACATGCGATGCCGACGAGCGGATCGACCTGCTCCGCCGGAATGTTGCGGATGTCGAAGATGCCGGCCTGCTTGGCTTCGATGAGAAACGCCACTTTCTCCGAGATCTTCGCCGTGACGGTCCCGGTCACGATCACTTCGAAGATGCCCTCGGCAAGACGCTCGGCTTTCACGTCGACTTCGACTTCAACCGAAGGCATTTCCTGCTCGAGGAAGATCGCGGGCGAGTTGGGCTGCTCGAGCGACAGATCCTTGAGATAGACGCGCTGAATGTTGAAGAACGGCTGATTGTTCTGGTCCGACATGATGACTCCGGTGGATGGATTCGTGGTGGCCGGCTCGACGGTGCGCGCGTCGAACCCGCCGCCGATATGCGTTTCAGGCGTGGGCGCGCTGCGTACCCACGTTCGAAGCGCGCGGCCTTGCCTGCGCCGCGCGCGAGGAGGTAACGGATGGGGCTTCGGGACGCCGCCGCGGCGTCAGGCCGCCTCGAGCAACGGTGTGAGGCCACCCGCGCGATCGAGCGCGGAAAGGTCGTCGTAGCCGCCCACGTGCGTCTCGCCGATGAAAACCTGCGGCACCGTGCGACGCCCTGTTCGGGTCATCATCTCCGCGCGGCGCGAGGGATCCCTGTCGATCAGAATCTTCTCGATATGCTCCACGCCGCGCGACTTGAGCAGGCGTTCGGCCATCTGGCAATACGGGCAAACCTGCGTGCTATACATGATGACGGTATTCACGCTCGCGACTCCTTCACTTTTACTTGACGACCGGCATGCCGGCCTGCTGCCAGGCGTTCAGGCCGCCCTGCAGAACATGGACTTCGGTGTAGCCGGCCTCCTTGACGATACGCGAAGCCTTGTTCGACTGCATGCCGTTCTGACAGACGAGCAACACCGGACTAGCCTTATTCTTCGCTATCTGGCCGATTTTTGCTTGAAGCTCCGAAAACTCGAGATGGCGTGCCGACGGCAGATGGCCGTTCGTGTAGTCGGCCGCGGGGCGCAGATCGACGACGACGGCGTTGCGCCGGTTGATGAGCTGCGTCGCCTCGGCCGCGGAAAGGCCGCCGCGCCCGCCGCCGGTCACCATCGGCCACAGCAGAAGCGCGCCCGAAACGACGAGGGCGACCAGGAGCACGAGGTTCGTGTAATCGGTAAAGAACGTCACGAAAGATCCGTCAAGAGGGAAGAAAACCTAAAGGTCAATCCCGCCATTATAAAATAACCATTCGACGCGATGGCGACACCCCTTTGCTCGCGCGTCCCGCGGCCGAGGCCGCGGGCTGAGCGCGGCCGCCGTCGGGCGTCGGGCGCTTCCTTACTACCGACCGACACACCATGCACAAGCTCGTCCTCATCCGCCACGGCGAATCGACGTGGAACAAGGAAAACCGATTCACCGGCTGGGTCGACGTCGACCTCACCGAGCAAGGCGTCCGCGAAGCCGAGCAGGCGGGCCGCCTGCTCAAGGACGCCGGCTATACCTTCGACATCGCCTATACCTCGGTCTTGAAGCGAGCGATCCGCACGCTTTGGCTCGTGCAAGACGAGATGGACCTCATGTACCTGCCCGTCGTGCATTCATGGCGGCTCAACGAGCGCCACTACGGCGCGCTCGCCGGGCTCGACAAGGCCGAGACGGCGGCCAAATATGGCGACGAGCAGGTGCTGATCTGGCGCCGCAGCTATGACACGCCGCCGCCGGCGCTCGACCCCGCCGATCCGCGCGCCTCTTACGAGGATCCCCGCTACGCGAAGGTGCCGCGCGAGCAGCTCCCGCTCACCGAATGCCTGAAGGACACGGTGGCCCGCGTGCTGCCGATCTGGAACGAATCGATCGGGCCCGCCATCAAAGCCGGGAAAAAGGTGCTGA
>JBCNPL010000237.1:0-4566 GCA_039593375.1 Paraburkholderia sp.
GTTCGCAAGGGTGACGTATTGGTCACCGCGCGCGTGCTGCGCATGGGCCGCAATCTCGTCTTCGGCGAAGTCGAACTCTTCGACGAAGATGGCAAAATGGCCGTCCACGCCACGACCACCTACTCGCTGCTCACCTGAGGCGACCCGGTACGGCGGAACACAGGGGGATCGCTCACAATATGTTCGACCAGGTCGTCTTCGCGGGCGGTGGCAACCGTTGTTGGTGGCAGGCCGGATTCTGGGACGTCGTGAAGCCGGAAATCGCGCTCGAGCCGCGCGTCATCGCCGGCATCTCGGCCGGTGCCGCGACCGCCTGCATGCTCTACACGCGCGACTCGCATTGGGTCATGCGCTATTACGAAGAGGCGCTGCGCGACAACCGCAAGAACGCCTACTGGGGCAACCTCTGGCGCCGCGGCGCGTCGGTATTTCCGCACTACCGCATCTATCGGCAAGCGCTCCTCGATATCTACGGCGAGCAATTCACGCAGCTCGCGAACGGACCGGAGATCCGCATCGGCGTTTCTCACGTTCCGCGCTGGCTCGGCGCGCACGTTTCGGTCGCGGCCGGCCTCGTCGCCTACAACATCGAAAAGTACGTTCGCAAGAAGCTGCACCCGACGCTGGGCCAGGCGCTCGGCTTCCGCCCCGAATACATGCGCGCTCAGGATTGCGCGAACGTCGACGAACTGGCCGACCTTATCCTCCAGTCGTCGTGCACGCCGCCTTTCACGCCCGTCCTTCGCCGCGACGGCAAGCCGGTGCTCGACGGCGGCATGGTCGACAACGTGCCCGTCGCGGCCCTCGACGCCACGCCCGGGCGCGTGCTCGTCATGGTCACGCGCCTCTACCCGCGTCCGCGGACGTTCGTGATCGCGCACGGCGAGCAGCAGCGCTTTTACGTGCAACCCTCGCGCAAAGTGCCGATTTCGAGCTGGGATTACACGCAGCCAGCGTTGATGCGGCCGACGTACGACCTCGGCCGCGCGGACGGCGAGGCCTTCCTTCGTCAGTTGCCGGAGCTGACCGAGCGGGCCGCGACCGCCTGACCCGCTTCGCGCCCCTTATCTTCTGCGAAGCGCCGTCAGCGCCTCGGGATTGACGACGCTCGACAGATCGCCCGCATCGAACGCGAGGATGTTCTTGAACGCGGCGCTGAAATAGAGCTCGTAGCTTTCGCGCTCGACATAGCCGATATGCGGCGTGCAGATCACGTTCTCGAGGCGCAGCAGGCCGTAGCCTTGCAAGATTGGTTCGGTTTCGAACACGTCGACGGCAACCATGCCGGGACGATTGCGCGTCAGCGCGTTCGCGAGCGCATTGTCCTCGAGCAGCTCGGCGCGGCTCGTATTGACGAAGAGCGAAGTCGGCTTCATGCGCATCAGGTCGTCTTGCTTCACGATGCCGCGCGTGGCGTCGTTCAAGCGCAGATGCAGCGTCAGCACGTCGCTCTCTTCAAAGAGAGCCTCGCGGCTCGCGGCGGTTTCGTAGCCATCGGCCTGCGCGGCTTCGAGCGAATGCTCGCGCCCCCAGACGAGCACGCGCATGCCGAAAGCCTTCCCATAGCCGGCAACTATCCGGCCGATCTTGCCGTAGCCCCAGATGCCGAGCGTATGCCCGTGCAGCACTTGTCCGAGGCCGAAGTTCGGCGGCAGCGCCGATGTCTTGAGCCCGGACTGTTGCCACGCACCCTGTTTCAGATTCGCGACGTATTGTGGAATGCGCCGTTGCGCCGCCATGATGAGCGCCCACGTCAGCTCGGCCGGCGCGATCGGTGAGCCGACGCCTTCGAGCACCGCAATGCCGCGCTCGGTGCAGGCCTCGAGATCGATGTGGCCGCCGACCTTGCCGGTCTGGCTGATCATCCGCAGATGCGGGCATTTGTCGAGCAACTGGGAACTCACGCGGGTCCGCTCGCGGATGAGGACAAGCGCGTCGACTTCTGCCAGACGGCTCGCGAGCTGACCTAAGCCGCGCACCGTATTGTTGAACACTTTGACTTCATGTCCCGCAAGCATTTGAAAGCAATCGAGCTTGCGGACGGCGTCCTGGTAGTCGTCGAGGATGGCAATTTTCATAAGGGGAAGGTTCTGCAGTGCACGTTGAACGCGATAAACGCGGTGATATCCTTGTCAGTTCCAACCTGTCGGAGAGATGGGAGCTGGCATGAGCGATGCAACGGCTGTCGTCACGATGCTCGGTGCTGCTTTCAATGCTGCTGTCGCTAGGCAGGAAGGCCTCTTTTTAACAGCTTGTTGCGACGCCGCGCAAGCTGTCCGGCTCCTGACGCCCATTTGCATTCGCGCTTTGCCGCGATACGCATGCGCTTCTCGCCCGCGGCGTCATCGAGCACCCACCGTTTCCCCTTCAACGAACATAAAACGGAGACTGCTCAATGAACGAGATCGCCTTTGGAGGTGCAGACGCATGTGAGGTGCCCGCTTACGTCAGACATAAACGGCTGCGCGATTGGGTCGCGCGCATCGCCGCTTTGACGAAACCCGAGCGCATCGTTTGGTGCGATGGGTCCGAGGCAGAGTACGACCGGCTCTGCGCGCAGATGGTCGAGGCCGGGACTTTGAAGCGTCTCAACCCGGCGAAGCGGCCGAATTCCTATCTCGCGTGGTCCGACCCCGCGGACGTGGCGCGCGTGGAAGACAGGACGTTCATCTGCTCTAAGCGCCGCGAAGATGCGGGCCCGACGAACAACTGGATGGAGCCGGAAGAGATGCGCGCGACGCTCGACGGTCTCTTCGACGGAGCAATGCGCGGACGCACGATGTATGTCGTGCCGTTTTCAATGGGCCCGCTGGGCTCGCCGATCGCTCATATCGGCATCGAGCTCACGGACAGTCCTTACGTCGTCGTCAACATGCGGATCATGACGCGCATGGGGCGTCAGGTGTACGAGGTACTGGGCGCCGACGGCGACTTCGTTCCGTGCGTGCACTCGGTCGGCGTACCGCTCCTCGACGGCGCGCGCGACGTTCCCTGGCCTTGCAACAAGACGAAGTACATCGTGCACTTCCCGGAATCGCGCCAGGTCTGGAGCTTCGGTTCGGGCTACGGCGGCAATGCGCTGCTCGGCAAGAAGTGTTTCGCACTGCGTATCGCGTCGACGATGGGGCGCACCGAGGGCTGGCTCGCCGAACACATGCTGATCCTGACCGTCACGTCGAACGAGGGGCGCAAGTATCGCGTCGCGGCGGCTTTTCCGTCGGCTTGCGGCAAGACGAACTTCGCGATGCTGATCCCGCCGCCCGCGATGAGCGACTGGTCGATCTCGACGATCGGCGACGACATCGCCTGGATCAAGCCCGGCAAGGACGGTCGCCTCTACGCGATCAACCCGGAGGCGGGCTATTTCGGTGTCGCGCCGGGCACGAGCGAAAAGACGAACTACAACGCGATGGCGACGCTGAAGCGCAACGTCATTTTCACGAACGTGGCGCTGACCGACGACGGCGATGTCTGGTGGGAAGGCATGACCGATGAGCCGCCGGCTCACTTGATCGACTGGCAAGGCAACGACTGGACGCCAGAGATCGCTCGGGAGACGGGCCGCAAGGCCGCCCATCCGAACGCGCGCTTCACGGCGCCGGCCGCCCAATGCCCGTCGATCGATCCGGACTGGGAAAATCCCGCCGGCGTGCCGATCGATGCCTTTATTTTCGGCGGTCGGCGCTCGGGCACGGTGCCGCTCGTCACGGAGGCGCGCAACTGGGTCGAAGGCGTCTATATGGCCGCTACGATGGGGTCGGAAACCACTGCGGCCGCGGCGGGACAGCAAGGCGTCGTGCGCCGCGATCCGTTCGCCATGCTGCCGTTTTGCGGCTACAACATGGCCGATTACTTCGACCATTGGCTCGAGGTGGGCAAGCGCGTGGACGCGCTCGCCGGCAAACTGCCGAAGATCTTCTGCGTGAACTGGTTCCGCAAGGGGCCGGACGGCAAATTCGTGTGGCCCGGCTTCGGCGAGAACATGCGCGTCTTGCGCTGGATGATCGGACGAGTCGAAGGCGGTGCGCGCGGCGTCGAGCACGCTTTCGGCATTTCACCACGCTATGAGGACATCGATTGGAACGGGCTCGATTTCACGCGTGAACAGTTCGATCAGGTGATTTCAATCGACGAGGCCGCGTGGCGACAAGAACTCGCGCTGCACGACGAGCTCTTCGCGAAGCTCCGTCATGGCCTGCCGGCGGCGCTGACGCAAGCGAAAGCCGGTATCGAGGAACGGCTGGCCGCCGCTTGAGACGAATCGCCTCGCGCGGCTCGGCCGCCTGTGCCTGTCGAAAGCACTGAAAGACCGCCCACCGGCGGTCTTTTTTCGATGTTTCTCGCATCCGCTGCGACTCCCGCCGCGTAACAGACTGAAACCTGTCACTACTTCGAGGTCGGAAAAAAAGCGCCACCGCGCGCAACTCTGCACCGATTCCAGAGTCGTAGGACAATTACGTATTGGCTTGGAATTTTTTTTCTGAGCTACAACAGCGGCAGGAGTTGTCAATGGATCATTTGCAGTCAATGCGCGTGTTCGTGAAAGTCTCCGACCTGGGCAGCTTT
>JBCNPL010000238.1:0-4564 GCA_039593375.1 Paraburkholderia sp.
CCGTGGTCGCCCACGCCGCCGATGCCAGCCGAGTAAATTTCGGCAACGAGATCGTTCTTGCGCATGCCGGGTTCGATCCGCTCGACGATATGCCGATGCATGTTCTCGACGATGCGTGCCGCGATGCGCATGTATTCGATCTCGCGCGGCGACTTGATCGCGCGTTGCCAATTGACGAGGCCCGTGGCATCGACCCACTTCGCGGCCGGCAGATGCTGCACGAGCGACGCGTACGCCGCCGCGCTGAAGTAGTAGTTGTCGAGCTCGACACCGATCCGAAGCTTGCCCCAGTTGCGCCCCTCGATCACTTCGCGCGCGAGATAGTCCATGGGATGCCGCTCGCGCGACTGAACGTAGTGATCGGGATAGCCCACGATCTGCGCGTGATCCATGAAGACCGTACGCTTGGCGCCGTTGGCGTCCTGGCCGCGGCCGAACCACACCGGCTCGCCTTCCATGGCGAGCAGGACGCACTGATGAACGTAGAACGACCACCCGTCGTAGCCGGTAAGCCAGGCCATGTTCGTCGGGTCCGATACCACCAGCAGATCGATGCCTGACGACTGCATTGCTCGACGCGTCTTGGCAATGCGCGTCTCGTATTCGGAACGCTCGAATGGCAAACGTACGGGCGCCGTCGCCGCGCGGGTCGCGGCGGGTTGCTGCATGATTTGTTCCGGCATTTCTTCCTCGCGGATCAACTACTGAAGGTCATTCGTCCTGAAACGTCGCGCCCGCGCCGGCCGCGCGTACGCGCTGAAGCGCGAGCGCCGCAATGGCCGTATCCTGGACGCCCGTTCCGGTCAAGTCGCAAATCGTCACGTCGGCATCGCTCGCGCGTCCGGGCACGCGGCCTGCAATGACTTGCCCCAACTCGGCGAACGCGGCATCGCGTGCAACGGCGCCCGCCTCGATCGCGTGATGCAGCTCGCCGAGCACGCGGGTCTGTTGCAATCGATCGCAGAAGTAGCGCGCCGCCGCGATCGCGGCGGGCGCGATCTCGTTCTTGTGCTCGGCATCGGAGCCCATCGCTGTCAGATGGAGCCCGGGATGCAGATCGGCTGCGCCGACGAGCGGCTCGCGGCTCGGCGTCGTGGTGATGGCAATGTCGGCGCGTGCAAGCGCCCGGTGCACGTCCGGCACGGCTTCGCAGCGAACCCCGAGCGCATCGCGCATCTCGGCTGCCAGCTTTTCAGCGTCTTGGCGATTGCGAGCCCAGACCGCGACTTCTTCGATCTCGCGCACGAGCGCGAGCGCTCGCAATTGCAAGCGCGCCTGCTCGCCCGCGCCGATCACGGCGGCCCGTCTCGCATCGCGTCTGCCGAGCCAGCGCGCGGCGACCGCTCCGGCCGCCGCCGTCCGCACGGCCGTCAGATAGCCGTTGTCGAGCAATACCGCCTCCGTCAGCCCGGTCTTCGCCGAGAGCACCAGCATGAGACCGTTCAAGCTTGGCAGCCCGAGCGAGGGGTTGTCGAAGAATCCCGGGCTCACCTTGATCGCGAAGCTGTCGAGCCTCGGCAACCAGGCCGTTTTCACGTCGACCTCGCCATGACGTTCCGGCAAGTCGAGCCGCAGAATCGGCGGCATTGCGACGGGCTCCGTGGCGAGCGCGGCGAAGGCCCCTTCGACGCATTCGATCGCCGCCAGATCGAGCGGCACGAGTTCGCGAAGCGTGGCCTCGCCGACGATTGAAATCGCGTTCATGAAGCGCCTCTCACTAGCGAATCGGATTGAGGCGTCTGCAGCACGAGACGCCTGTGCAGGCTCATATCGATGTTGGCGCCGCTTACGACAAGCACGATCGGCCCGTTGTCGCCCCCCTCCGCGCGCGGCATCATGCCTTCGAGCATGGCCGCGATACCGACCGCGGCGGCGCCTTCGACGACGAGCCGTTCGCATCGATACGCGTGGACGATCGCGCGTGCGATCGCGTCTTCCTCGACGAGCAATGCCTCATCGATCAGCGCCCGCGTCAGGGCGAATGTGTATCGGTTCGTGAGTCCGATGCCGCCTCCGAGCGAATCCGCGAGCGTGTCGACTTCGTCGACGAGCACCGGCTCGCCGGCCGCGAGGCTGGCGTGCATGGCCGCGCCGCGCCGCATCGTGACACCGGTCATGCGCACTTGCGGCGCGCTCTGCTTCGCGGCAAGCGCGACGCCCGAAAAAAGACCGCCACCGGAGAGCGGCGCGACGATGCGCGCGACGTCCGGCAACGCCTCGACAATCTCCAGACCGATCGTGGCCTGCCCCGCGATGACACGCAAATCGTCGAACGGCGGGACATACGAATAGCCTTCTTCGCTCGCGAGGCGCAAGGCCTCGCGTTCGGCATCGTCCTGGCTGTTACCGACAATGCGCACGTCGGCGCCTAGCGCGCGCACGGCTTCGACCTTGTTCGCCGGGACGAGCGCCGACAGGCAGACGAGTGCGTCGATGCCGAATGCTCGCGCGGCATAGGCAATCGCACGACCGTGATTCCCCGTGGAAGCCGTGACGACTCGCTCGACACCGCGCTCGGCGAGTTCACCCAGCGCGTTCGTCGCCCCGCGAATCTTGAAGCTGCCCGTCGGCTGCACCGTCTCCAGCTTCAGCAGAACGCGAGTCGCGGCCAGTTCCGAAAGCACCGGCGATTCGACGAGCGGCGTGCGCGCGACACGTCCTTGCAGACGGCGGCGGGCTCGGTAGACATCGGCAAGCGAAAGGACGGACATGATCTCGGGCAATCGGTTGAGCGCTGAAACATTCAGTGCTGCCCAGTCTAATGTCCTGAAAATCCAATCCGATTGTCCTAGTTCATTTCCTTCGCACTGCCGACTATTTCGAATGGATGGCGGCCCCGCGGGGAGTCAATCCAGGGGATGAAACTGCGGGTACTGCTCGAACACTTCGGCCACCGTCTTTACCGCTTGCGTGAAGACGTCGTCACCGACTTCGGCGCCGACGCAAAGGCGCACCGCGTTCGGCCTGCTTTCGACACCGCGTACGAGAAACGGGTCGGGTGACGTCACGGCGATATCGCGTTTGCGCAGTGCCCGCACGAAATGATCGGCCTGCCAATGCTCGGGCATGCGCAGCCACGCCGAGAGCGCATGTGGATGACTGCCCTCCACGTAGGGCCCGAGCATCTGCTTGACGAGCGCCTGCCGCCGCGCGAGATGCTCGCGCTGCAGCTGCACGAGGCGCGCCGCCGTGCCGTCGTCGATCCAGCGCGTCGCAATCTCGGCCATCGGCGAGGTCGCCATCCAGCTCGAAACGCGCAGCGTGCTTTCCGTGCGCAGCGCAAGCCGCCGCGGTGTCGTCAGATAGCCGATGCGCAGGCCCGCGAGCACGGACTTCGTCATGCTCGTGCAATAGAACGACAGCTCCGGAATCATGCTCGAGATCGGCGGCAACGGCTTCGTGGGCAACGGGCCATAGACATCGTCTTCGATGATATAGACGCCGTAGCGCTCGGCGATGCGAGCGATCGCCTTTCTGCGCGACTCCGGCATCAAGGCGACAGTCGGGTTGTTGAGCGTCGGAGTGCAGACGAGCGCCGTGACGCGCTCGCTGTCGCAAAGCTCCTCGAAGTGTTCGGGGTGAATCCCGTACTCGTCGATCTCGAGGCCCTTCAGCGTAAACCCGAGGACGTTCGCCGATCCGATGACGCCATGATCGGTGAGGCTTTCACAGACAACCGTGTCACCCGGGCGCACGAGCGAAGCCAGTGCGAGAAAAATGCCATGCGCGGCGCCGTTCGTGACGAGCAGCGTATCGGCCGATGCGGGCATCCCCAGCCGCGCGAGCCAATCGACGGCGGCGCGGCGGTGATGCTCGAAGCCGGCAATAGGGCGAAACGCGCGAATCCAAGGCTGGTCCTCGATCTTTGCGAGTGTGGCGCAGACTTTGCGCCACATCGCGTCATGCTCCGGCGTATGGATGATCCGCGCGATCGAGAAGTCGATCACCGAGCGCTCGGCCGTGTCCAGCATGTAATTGGCCATTTTCTCGGTCACGCGCGGCGCGACGAAGCTTCCGCGCCCCACCTCGCAGCGGATCAGACCCTGACGCTCGAGCTCCTTGTAAGCGTTCGTGACGGTCTGTACGCTGATTTCGAGCTCGGCGGCCACGTCGCGCTGCGGCGGAAGACGTGTGCCGGGCCTCAGGATCGCCGCTTCGATATCGCCCGCGATCGCCTTTACGAGCCGCTTGTACTTCGATTCCACACCGTGCACGGCCCGTACTGCAGTGCGCCATTCATCGATCACCGTTCGTCTCCTCGTTGCTGCTGTGACCATCGTCCGCACAATTACCAATGTGATTATTGTCCTAGAGCAATCGCGATCAAAAAAATGGCTTTGTATGCTGCGTTCAAGACATCGGGGTTCCCCAAGAGGAACGGGCCGCCGTTCACGGCCCAGGCCCCTGTCGGACAGCGCCGGCGCACGCCATTCGCCGAACGGACTTACCCCATCACCTACGGGAATGTCATGAAAGTCTCTAAGTTCAATGCTCAGTTCAGCCAATTGTCAGGATTCCTGATCGCCGGCTCCCTCGCGGCGGCAGGATTCTTCTCGCTGATGCC
>JBCNPL010000239.1:0-4561 GCA_039593375.1 Paraburkholderia sp.
CGAGCTGCAGCAGGCCGAATTCGCCGCGGCCGAAAAGGGCTTCACGGCCGTCAAGCATCAGCGCGAAGTCGGTACCGGCTACTTCGATGCCGTGACTCAGACAGTCGAGCGCGAAGCCTCGACAACCGCGCTTCACGGCTCGACCGAAGACGAGCAGTTCTTTGACAGCAAGAAGGTCGCGGCATAGGCATCGCGAGCCGCGATCGAGCACGAGCGTGAGGAGCCTCTCGGGGAACGCGACGGACCGATTGCGGTCCGCTCGCGCTCTTCGGGCCGCATCGCCGCCCGTGCCGACGGCGGGCACACCGTCGCCGAAGCACGGCACGCTTAGCGATAGACGAGGACGGGAATCTTCGTATGCGTGAGCACGCGCTGCGTTTCGCTGCCGATGAGCAAGCTGCCGAGCCCGCGCCGTCCATGCGATGCCATGAAGATGACGTCGCAGCCGCCCTGTTCCGCGGCTTCGATGATGCCGAGGTAGGGCGCCGGGTGCACGCTCGTGCGGCACGTGCAGACGACGCCCACGCGTCCCGCCGCCTCCTCGACTTCGCTCAAATGCGATTGCGCTTCGCGTTCGCTGCGGGCGAGAAAATCTTCGGGCGGCTCGACGGCGACGTCGGAAAACGGGGAATAGGGATATTGCGGCAGACACGCGTACGCGGTGACGCGCGCGCCGATCGACCGAGCAAGATCGATCGCGCCGTCGATCGCCTTTTGCGAGAGCTCCGAACCGTCGGTCGGGACCAGGATGTGCTTGAACATGATGCCCTCCTCGTCGGCTGCGTCGCGCGACAGGCGGGTTCGCCGCGATGCGCGCGTTGCTCGAAGGCGGCAGCGTCTGATCCGATTGTAGGCCGCGGCTCGCGCGGCTTTCGTCCGATGTAAGGGACAGTCCGCATATCGAAAACCCGCCCGACGCGCCCGCCCCTCACGCCGCCCGCTCGTCCGCCGCGCTCGACGAGCGACGATCGATCATCCCATTTCAGGAGACGCAACACCATGTCCGACACGCTGCCCTTGCCTTCGGGCGTTGAAATCACCGGCGAGATCGAGCCGGGCTTCGAAAAAATTCTCACACATGATGCGCTCGCGCTCGTTGCGAAGCTGCATCGCGCATTCGAGCCGCGCCGCCGCGAACTTTTGCGGCTGCGCGCAGCCCGCGCCGAACGGCTCGACGGCGGCGAACGTCCGACCTTCCTGGCCGAGACGAAGGCCGTTCGAGACGCCGATTGGACGATCGCACCGCTGCCACGAGATCTCGAGTGTCGGCGCGTCGAGATCACGGGCCCCGTCGAGCGCAAGATGATCATCAACGCGCTGAACTCGGGTGCCGACGCCTACATGACGGACTTCGAGGATTCGAACACGCCGAACTGGCATAACCAGATCACAGGACAGCTCAATCTGATCGATGCGGTACGCCGCACGATCTCGCTCGAGCAGAGCGGCAAGACCTATCGGCTCAACGACGAGATCGCCACGTTGATCGTGCGTCCGCGCGGCTGGCACCTCGACGAGAAGCATGTGAAAGTGGACGGCGAGCGCGTATCGGGCGGCATCTTCGACTTCGCGCTTTATCTCTTCCACAACGCGAAGGAACTCGTCGCGCGCGGCAGCGGCCCGTACTTCTATCTGCCGAAGCTCGAAAGCCACCTCGAAGCGCGCCTTTGGAACGACGTGTTCGTCGCGGCGCAAGAAACGCTCGGGATCGCCCGCGGCACCATACGCGCGACCGTGCTGATCGAAACGATCCTTGCCGCCTTCGAAATGGACGAAATTCTCTACGAATTGCGCGAGCACAGCTCGGGCCTCAACGCGGGCCGGTGGGACTACATCTTCTCGGCCATCAAGAAATTCAGGAACGACAAGGACTTCTGCCTCGCGGACCGCGCGCAAATCACGATGACGGTGCCGTTCATGCGTGCCTATGCATTGCATTTGCTCAAGGTCTGCCACAGGCGCAACGCTCCCGCGATCGGCGGCATGAGCGCGCTGATCCCGATCAAGAGCGACGCCGCTGCCAACGAAAAGGCGATGGCCGGCGTGCGCGCCGACAAGGCGCGCGACGCCACGGACGGCTATGACGGCGGCTGGGTCGCGCATCCGGGACTCGTCTCGGTCGCCATGGAAGAGTTCGTCAAGGTACTCGGCGACAAGCCGAATCAGATCGCCAAGCAGCGCGACGACGTGCAGGTCACGGCCAAGGATCTGCTCGACTTCCGCCCTGAAGCGCCTATCACGGAGGTCGGCTTGCGCAACAACATCAACGTCGGCATCCACTACCTCGGCTCGTGGCTTGCGGGCAATGGTTGCGTGCCGATCCACAACCTCATGGAGGATGCCGCGACGGCGGAAATTTCACGCTCGCAGGTCTGGCAGTGGATTCGCTCGTCGAAAGGTAAGCTCGACGACGGCCGCAAGGTCACGGCCGAGCTCGTGCGGGAGCTGACGAACGAAGAGCTCGAGAAAGTGAAGAAGGAAGTTGGCAGCGATACGGCGACCTACGTCCGCGCCGCGCAGATCTTCGAAAAGATGTCGACGTCGGAGCAGTTCACCGAGTTCCTCACGCTGCCCCTGTACGAAGCGCTATAACCGATGGTGGAATGGCTGGCGCGGCTGTCGTCGTCCGGCGCCAGTGCGCTCCCGCTTCGCTCGACGATCGCTTCGATCGAGCGTTCCACGTCATCCGATCGCCGGCTCCGCGTCGCGCGTGAGCCGGTATTCGACCCAATCGCCGTTTGCGATGGAGGGCAAGCCCCGGACCGACTCGGCATCGACCGGATAATAAAGGCAGGTCAAGTTGCGTCCTTCCAGCGCGACAGTCACTTCGCGCGGCCTGAAACGCCCCTCCATGCCGGGGTAGACCTCCTCGATCTGGTCGAGAACGGGCACGAGTGCATCGTCGATTTCATAGACGTCGCCGCGCACGGGCCCGGCTGAAGCGTCCGGCACGAGTCCGGGGTAGGCCCCGAAATCGAAGAGGCGTCCGCGCACCGCGGCCACGCCGATGAAATGCGGCGCCTCGATGCGATGACGCGCGGCGGCTCGTCCGATATCGTTGATTTCGCCTGCGCGCAAAGTGCCGTATACGAAAACGTATCGCATCTGCCCTCGTCCTCCTCGTCGTCTATCCGATGCGGCTGGCCCGCCGACCGGCCGCACTTCCGCCCACCGCGCAAACGCGGCTTGCGCGATACCGAATGCGCGCCGTGACGCCGTGACGGAGCGTTTTCCGGCGCGCGCACAAAGAATGCATTATGCATGCCTCGAGCGGCGCTGCGAATCCCCGGCCGCTCATACAATAGCGGACGACAATGACAATCGCGATTCGCGTGCCGGCCCTTGCCGCACTCGGGCAAAGCCGTTTCGAATCGCCTGCCGACCTGCTTCGCCATGACCGAACCCGTCCTCCAGCCGACTTCGGCGCGCGTACGCTTCGCCGACATCCCGCCGCAATTCGCGCCGACGCGTGACCATCCGGTTCGCGTACGCTCGCGAGCCGTCGGGGCCGGCGAGCGCATCGCCTTGCACATGCACGCATGGGCGCAAGTCGCCTATGCATCGCGCGGCGTCCTCCGCATCGGCGTGGAGAGCAGCACCTGGATCGTCCCGCCCTCACGCGCGATCTGGGTGCCGCCGCATGTGCCGCACGAGGTCGTCGTCGTGGAGGACGCCTATCTGCGCGCGCTCTATATCGACGAATCGGTGGTGCCGGGCGGTCTCGAGGGTTGCCGCGTCATGGAGGTGTCGCCGCTCTTGCGCGAACTGATCGCGGCGATCGACGCCGGCGATCTGTCGCCGGCGCGTGAACGCCTGCTCGGCGCGCTCGCGCTCGACGAGCTGACCCATTCCGTCCCGTTGCCGCTATCGGTGCCGATGCCGCGCGAAAAAAGACTGCGCGCGCTCTGCGACGCGCTGCTCGCCGATCCGGGCAACGGCGACCCGCTCGAATACTGGGCGGCGACGGTCGGCGCGAGCACGCGCACGATTGCCCGACTGTTTCGGCAGGAGCTCGGCATGAGCTACTCGCAATGGCGCCAGCAAGCGGTGCTCGCGCGGGCGATTCCGCTGCTCAGTCAGGGCAAGCCGCTGTCGCATATCGCACAGGCGCTCGGCTACCAGAGTCAGAGCGCGTTTTCGGCCATGTTCCGCCGCGCGTTCGGCGAGAGCCCGCGCGCGTTCATGGTGCGCGGGCATGACCGCCCGCAAGAAAACGAGGCACTCGAAGAAGACGAGCTCGAGGATGTCCCGGACGGCCCCGCTGGCCGCTGAATGGTTTCGGGTGCGGGCGGATCAGACGCGCCGCGTCATATGGCGGATCGCGCCGATCTGAGCGATCCTCGGGCCGGATACGCGATAGCCCATGCGCACGTAGAGTCTCGCGGCGGGATTGTCGACGAAGACACGTAGCTGCAGCTCGCTCAATCCGCGCTCGCGAGCCCAGCGATGCGCGGTCTCGAGCAAATAAGTGCCCGCGCCTTGGCCGCGGTAGCCCGCCGCGATCTGGACGTCGCGGATGTGCAGCGAGTTGCCCTCCTCGGTCAGCCGCATCACTCCAACG
>JBCNPL010000024.1:0-19306 GCA_039593375.1 Paraburkholderia sp.
CATTCATACCTTCGACGATGCCCAATATGTCTTCGTCGATACGCCCGGCTTTCAGACGCAGCATAGCGGCGCTTTGAACCGATCGCTGAATCGCGCGGTGACGTCCACGCTGACGGCGGTCGACGCCGTCTTGTTCGTCATCGAGGCGGGGCGGTTCGGTCCGGACGATCAAAAGGTGCTCGATCTGATTCCGCCGTCGGCTCCGACGCTTCTCGTCGCCAACAAGCTCGACCGCATCGCGGACAAGACGACGCTGTTCCCCTTCCTGAAGGCCACGAGCGAGCTGCGCGAGTTCAAGGAAATCGTGCCGCTGTCGGCCAAGCAGCGCGCCGATATCGAACACCTTTTGACGACGATCAAGCCGTATCTGCCCGAGGGCGAACCGATCTATGGCGAGGACGACCTGACCGATCGCAGCGAGCGCTTTCTCGCCGCCGAGATCCTGCGCGAGAAGGTGTTCCGCTGGACGGGTGACGAGCTGCCCTACACCAGCACCGTGCTGATCGACAAGTTCGAGGAAGAGGGGCGCCTGCGCCGGGTCTTCGCAACAATTCTCGTCGATCGCGACGCGCACAAGGCGATGATCATCGGTCAGAAAGGCGCGAAGCTGAAGCAGATCAGCACTGAGGCGCGCCTCGATATGGAGAAGCTCTTCGACGGGCCGGTCTACTTGGAGACGTTCGTCAAGGTCAAGAGCGGGTGGGCCGACAACGAAGCCGGTCTGCGCGCCTATGGATACGAGTGATGTCTGCATGACCGCTGAAGGCGGCGGCGAGAGCGATCGCGACGAGGATCGAGAAGCGCCGACGCGGGCCGAGGAGCCGCGCAGGGGCGCTCGGCGCACGAACGGCGAACGCCGGGCGTCCACGCGCGCGTCGGAATTTCGCGTGACCGGCCAACCGGCCTTTGTCCTGCACAGCTATCCGTACCGCGAGACGAGCCTCATCGTCGACGTCCTCACGCGCGACCACGGACGACTCGCACTCGTAGCGAAGGGCGCGAAGCGTCCGCATTCGGCTTTGCGCGGCGTGCTGCAGACATTTCAACCGCTTTCGATCGCGTGGTCCGGCAAGTCCGAGATGCGCACGCTGACCGGGGCCGAGTGGGTCGGCGGGATGCTGCCGCTTTCGGGCGACGCGTTGCTGTGCGGCTTTTACGTCAATGAATTGCTCGTCAAGTTCTGTGCCCGCGAGGATCCGCATCCGCAGCTCTTCCATCACTATGTCGTGACGCTCACGCGTCTCGGCCACGACGAGCCGGCCGTGCAGGTGCTGCGCTCGTTCGAGCGCGTGCTGCTGCGCGAGACTGGCTATGCGATGTCGCTCGATCGCACCGCGGCGCGCAAGGCCGTGACCGCCGAAGGGCGCTATGTGTTCGACCCCGAGCGCGGCGTGCGCGAGGCATCGGACGAACTGCCTCGGCATTGGCCCGTCGTGTCGGGCCAGACGTTGCTCGACATGGAGAAGGACGATTACCATCGTGCGCAGACAGTGGCGCAAAGCAAGACGCTGATGCGCTTTTTGCTCAACACTTATCTGGGCGGCGCGCCGCTTGCGACGCGTCAGATTCTGATCGACTTGCAGAACCTATGAGCTTCTTTCTCACGTCGCCCGAGATCATTCATCTCGGCGTCAACATCGACCACGTCGCGACGCTGCGCAATGCGCGCGGAACGAGCTATCCGGACCCTATTCGCGCCGCGCTCGCCGCTGAAGACGCGGGCGCCGACGCGATTACGCTCCATTTGCGCGAAGACCGCCGGCATATCGTCGATACCGACGTCCGCTCGCTGCGACCGCGGTTGAAGACGCGCATGAACCTCGAATGCGCCGTCACGCAGGAGATGCTCGACATCGCCTGCGACGTCCGTCCGCACGACGTCTGCCTGGTGCCCGAAAAGCGCGCGGAGTTGACGACGGAGGGGGGGCTCGACGTGGCGGGCCGCTTCGAAGCGGTGCGCGCGGCGTGCCGCCAGCTCTCCGATGCGGGCTCGCGCGTATCGCTCTTCATCGACGCGGACGAGGCGCAAATTCGCGCCGCGCACGAGGCGGGCGCGCCCGTCGTCGAGCTCCACACGGGTCGCTATGCGGATGCGCACGACGAAAGCGAGCAGGAGCGCGAGTATGAGCGGATCGCACGCGGGGTCGAACTCGGGCTCTCGCTCGGCTTGAAAGTCAATGCGGGTCATGGGCTTCACTACACGAACGTGCAGCAGATCGCCGCGATCGAGGGCATCGAAGAGCTCAACATCGGCCATGCGATCGTGGCGCAGGCGATCTTCACGGGTTGGGAGAACGCCGTTCGCGAGATGAAGGCGATCATGGTCGCGGCGCGGCTCGCCGCCATGCATTGAGCCGCGTCATGACGATCTATGGAATCGGCACCGACGTCGTTCAGGTCAGCCGCGTCAAGGGCGTGATGGAGCGCACGGACGGGCGCTTCGCCGAGAAGGTGCTCGGCCCCGACGAACTGCGCGTCTACCACGCGCGCCGGGCGCGCTCCGAGGCGCGCGGTCTCGCGTATCTCGCGACGCGTTTCTCCGCGAAGGAAGCGTTTTCGAAAGCGATCGGGCTCGGCATGCGCTGGCCGATGACCTGGCGCGCGTTGCAAACGCTGAACGAGCCAAGCGGCAGGCCCAAGATCGTCGCTTCGGGCGAACTTGCCGATTGGCTCGCCGCGCGCGCGATCCGCGCCCACGTCACGGTCAGCGACGAGCGCGACTATGCCGTATCGTTCGTCGTCGCCGAGACGGACGCTCCCTCGAACAACCTTCCGACCGAGAAATGAAAAATACTCCGGGACCGGTCATGCTCGACGTCGAAGGGACGTCGCTCAACGAAAACGACAGACGGCGCCTCGCGCATCCGCTGACGGGCGGCGTGATCCTCTTCGCGCGTCACTTCGAAAACCGCGCGCAACTCGTCTCGCTCGTCGACGAGATTCGTGACGTCCGGGACGATCTCGTCATTGCCGTCGATCACGAGGGCGGACGCGTGCAGCGGTTTCGCACGGACGGTTTCACGGTATTGCCGGCGATGCGCCGCTTGGGCGAGCTGTGGGATAAGGATGTGTTGTTCGCGACGAAGGTCGCCACGGCGACGGGCTTCATTCTCGCGGCCGAATTGCGCGCCTGCGGCATCGACATGAGCTTCACGCCCGTGCTCGATCTCGACTATGGGCAATCGCAGGTGATCGGAGATCGGGCGTTTCATCGCGACCCTCGCGTCGTGACGCTGCTTGCGAAGAGCCTTAGCCACGGTCTGGCGCTCGCGGGTATGGGCAACTGCGGCAAGCACTTTCCGGGGCACGGGTTTGCCACGGCCGATTCGCATGTCGCATTGCCAGTCGACGATCGTCCGCTCGAGGCGATCCTGCGCGAGGACGTGGCGCCTTACGACTGGCTGGGTATGACGCTGGCCTCGATCATTCCCGCCCACGTCATTTACTCGCAGGTCGACGATAAGCCGGCCGGCTTTTCGCGGATCTGGCTACAGCGGATCTTGCGCGAAAAGCTGCGTTTCACCGGAGCGATCTTCAGCGACGACCTTTCGATGGAGGCCGCGCGTGCCGGCGGTAGCCTGACCGAAGCCGCCGCCGCCGCGCTCGAGGCCGGCTGTGACATGGTGCTCATTTGCAATCAGCCGAGCGCCGCCGAAGTCGTGCTCGAGCAATTGCGCTACTCGCCTTCCGCCGAATCGGCGCATCGGCTCCGGCGGCTGCGTGGCCGCGGGAAGGCGTCGGGCTGGCGCAAGCTCGTTGCGTATCCCGAGTATCAGCAGGCGCAGGCGCTTTTGCGACAGGCGTTCGGGTAGACAGGCCCCGCGCAATCGTTTGACCGTCGCGCCGCCGCGGTCACGACATCTTCATCCGCTGCAGTTTGTTGTAGAGCGTCTTCGGGCTGATGCCGAGCAATGTCGCGGCGCGGTGGCGCGTGCCGCCGACGGCGTCGAGCGTTGCCCGAATCAGCAGGTCTTCCACGTCCGACAGCGGCGTGCCGACCGTCACCTGGACGCTGCCGCCGTTCAGGCGCCGGCCGCCGGCCGTCGCCGTCTCGTCGGCGCGCAGCGTATCGACGATCTCGTCCGAAATGTTATAGGCGCGGCGTACGCGCTCATGGAGCTCGCGGACGTTACCGGGCCAGTCGTAGCTCAGGCACTCGCGTATCAGATTCGCGCCGATCCGCTTGTTCACGTGGGCGAGGCCGCTGGCGTTGACTTCGCGATTGAGGTCGTCGACGAGTGCTTCCGCAAGCAGGACGGCGTCCTCGTCGCGCTCGCGCAACGGCGGCAGCGCGATCGAGGCGGCGTCGAGCCGCAGCCATAGGTCCTCACGCAGCGCGCCGTCGGCCACGGCCTCGCGCGGCGACTTGCGCATCGTCGCCACGATCCGGCAATCGACGCTTACTTGACTCGTTCCGCCGACGCGCATGTAGGTTTGCGAATCGAGCGCCTTGAGTAGCGCCTCTTGTTGCGCGAGCGGCAGCTCCGCGATTTCGTCGAGAAAAAGCGTTCCGCCGCTCGCCTGCTCGAAGAGCCCCGGCTCGCGCCGCTCCGCGCTTGCCCCCAAGCCCGGCTCCTGGCCGAAGAGCAGGCTGTCGAGCCCGCGCTCTCCGGCCGGCTCGCGCGCGTAGGTGTGGCAATCCAGGACGACGAACGGACCCTTGCGCCGCCGGCTCATCTCGTGCAGCGTGCGCGCCGCCACTTCCTTGCCGGTACCCGCCTCGCCGCAGATCAGCACGGCCGTCTCGGTCGGCGCGAGGCGCTCGATTGTGTCATAGACATGCTGGATCGCGTCGCTGCGCCCGATCATCGGGCCGAAGCGGCCGAGCCGTCGCAGCTTCGTGCGCAGCGTCTGGACCTCCTCGGTCAACTCGTAGGGACGGGGGATGCGAGCGAGGAGGCTGCGCAGGCGCGGTATGTTGACGGGTTTCAGCAGGTAATCCCAGATGCCGTGGCGCAGACCTTCGATCGCGCTCTCGACGGTCGCATTGCCGGTCATGACGATGACGGGGAGCACTCCGTCCGGCTGTGCCGGCAAATGTGACAGCAGATCAAGACCGCTGCCGTCGGGGAGGTTGAGATCGATCAGCACGACGTCGGGAATGAAACGGCTCAACGCCGCTCGCGCTTCCGCGAGTGAAATGGCCGTATCGACGGAAAATCCGTCGGCTGCGACGATCGCGGATAAGCCGGACAGGCTGTTGGGATCGTCTTCGACAATCAGAGCGTGTGGCATGGCGGGAGCAATCATTGAAGACCGGCCGGCGCCGCAATCGGGGCGCCATGCGCAGTCGGAAATCGTTTCATCGGAAAGCGGCTGATTTGTCTGGCAAGCATGTTTCACGCCATCATGATTTTATCTGCTAAAACAAGGGGTTGGACTCGAAGGTCCCGGCTTGCTGCAAGTTTCACCGGTCCAAACGGTAAAAGTCGACCGGTAAAGTTTTCTTAAACCATACACGAGCCGTACGAAAAAAAAAGCGCCCATGCAGGGCGCTCGGATAAATTCCGGCTCGACGAGCCCGGTGCGCGGTCGCGCACTCGCTCCCCGCCGAGGGGCCGGGGCCGTCAGGCCCGGCTGCGATACTCGTGTGTGCGTGTATCGATTTCGATCTTGTCGCCGATGTTGCAAAAGAGCGGCACCTGGAGCTCGAAGCCCGTAGTGATGCGCGCCGCCTTGAGGACCTTGCCCGACGACGTGTCGCCCTTCACGGCCGGTTCCGTGTAGGTGATTTCGCGCACGAGCGTGGTCGGCAGTTCGACCGAGATCGCCTTGTCGTTATAGAAAACGACTTCGCAAGGCATGCCGTCCTCGAGGTAATGGAGCGCGTCGCCCATCATCTCTTGTTCGACTTCGTACTGGTTGTAGTCGGCATCCATGAAGACGTACATCGGATCCGCGAAGTACGAGTACGTCACTTCCCTGCGCTCGAGCACGACGACGTCGAACTTGTCGTCGGCCTTGTAGACGGATTCCGTACCGGCGCCCGTCAGCAGATTCTTTAGCTTCATCTTGACGACGGCGGCGTTGCGGCCCGATTTGTTGTATTCGGCTTTCTGCACGACCATCGCGTCGTTGCCGATCATCACGACGTTGCCCGTGCGGAGTTCCTGTGCGGTCTTCATAAAACACTGTCCTTGAAAAGCGAATGGGTCTTGCGAACGTACCCGGATGTGTACTTCGAAGGTGTACCCGAATGTGCGCCCGGTGCGCGCCCGATATCCACCTTCGGGGAACGCAAGGCCGTTGCAAAGAGATAACCGCTTATTTTAACTGGGTTTTTGCGAAACGCGCTAGGTTTTCAGCCAGGTCGCCAGGTGCCGCGAGTTCGTCCGCCCAGGCCGCCGCGCGCGCCTCGTATGTGGCGCGGTGCGACCAGAACGCCGACCAGTCGGGTGTCCCGGCCCCGTTCCAGGCGTGCCAGAAGTCGTCCATCGCGGCTCGGGCGGCGGGAGGGAGCGGCGCCCCGTAATGAGCGAGCGCCGCGTCGAGCTTCGACAGATGCGCGTCGTCGGTTTGCGGATAGATGTGCCAGACGAATGGGCGGCGCGCCCATTGCGCGCGCACGAACGAATCCTCGCCGCGCACGAAGTTGAGGTGACTCGCCCAGAGCAGCGCGTCGTACCGCGCCTGAGGAACGAACGCAAGCGCGTGCGCGCGCAGGCTCCCGCGCTCGGCATGCGCGCCCGATCCCGCGCCGCCGCGCGCGGCCATGAAGGACGGCAACCCGAAGAAGCGGGCGACGGCCCCCGAGATCCGTCCCTCGGGCACGAGCAGGACGATCGGACCGGCCGCATCGCGCCATTGCTCGAGCAGGCCGTCGACGACGGGATTTTCGTAGGCGAAGAGCGAGATCACCGTGGCATCCGCCTCGGGCGGCGCCGCGCCCGTCGACTGGCGCCACCAGGCCGCGCGCGCCGCGGGCGAGCGTTCGAATGCCTCTCGCGCGGCATCGAGCCCGTTCTCTTTCAGCACGCCGCCCGTGCCCGGGCCGAGGCCGGGGAAGAAGAACGTCTTCGTGAGTGGATGGCGCGGGTGCGGCGAGGGCTTCAAATGAAAATCGGCGACCCAGTCCTCGCCGCTCAGATATTCGAGGTTGACCCAAACGGGAGCGCGCGCGCGCCGCGCCATCGCCGCGACATAGGCGGGCGGCAGCTCGCAAGCGAAAGCCTCGATGACGACGTCGGGCACCTCGATCATGTCGCCCGCATGCAGCGGCTCGTGCCAGCGCTCGATCGCGACGCCCGCGACTGTCTGACGATCGAGGTCGATGGCGATCGCCGGCTCGAGTCGCGCGAAGGTGCGCAAGTCGTCGACGACGAGTTTGACTTGCCAGCCGTGCTCGCCGGCGAGCTGGCGAGCGAGGCGCCAGGAAACGCCGACATCGCCGAAATTGTCGATGACGGCGCAGAAGATATCGCAGGCGATCGGGGGCGGCATGACGCGGGCGCGCAAGCGGAGCGGGAGGGCGGCGCTTGCCGCATGCGCAAATGTTCTAAACTGGCGATTCTAAAGCACGCCGCCCCAACGCGATGCCCCTCGGCCGCATTGCGCGGCGCACTGTCCGAATCCGCATGACCGAACCGCACGATCCAGATACCGCTTTCGAACCCAAGCGGGTCCTCGCCCAACTGCCGCACCTGCCGGGCGTGTACCGGTACTACGACAAGCTCGGCGAGGTGCTTTACGTCGGTAAGGCGCGCGACCTCAAAAAGCGCGTGTCGAGCTATTTCACGAAGACGCTGCTGTCGCCGCGCATCGCGATGATGGTGACGCGCATCGCCCGTATCGAGACCACGGTGACGCGCTCCGAGGCCGAGGCGCTGCTGCTCGAGAACAACCTCATCAAGGCACTGGCTCCGCGCTACAACATTCTCTTTCGCGACGACAAGTCCTATCCGTATCTGAAGCTGACGGGTCATGCGTTCCCGCGCATGGCGTACTATCGCGGCGCCGTCGACAAGAAGAATCAGTACTTCGGCCCGTTTCCGAGCGCATGGGCAGTGCGCGAGAGCATCCAGATCCTCCAGCGCGTCTTTCAGTTGCGCACCTGTGAAGACTCGGTCTTCAGCAATCGCACGCGGCCGTGCTTGCTTCATCAGATCGGGCGCTGCACGGCGCCTTGCGTCGGCGCGATCGACGAGGCGGACTACGCGCGCGACGTGGAGAACGCATCGCGTTTCCTGCTCGGCCGGCAAAACGAGGTGATGAAGGAGCTCGAGGCGAAAATGCATGCGTTCGCGGCGCAGCTCAAGTTCGAGCAGGCCGCCGCCGTGCGCAACCAGATGAGTTCGCTCGCGACCGTGCTTCATCAGCAGGCGATCGAAGTGGGCGGCGACAGCGACGTCGACATCCTGGCGGTCGTCGCGCTCGGTGGTCGCGTTTGCGTCAATCTGGCGATGGTGCGCGGCGGGCGCCACCTCGGCGACAAAGCTTACTTTCCGACCCACGCCGACAGCGCGATCGCGGCGGTCGAGGCCGAGCTCGACGAGGCGGAAGAACGCGGGGGCGCCGAACCGGCGCCGGAGGCGGCCGGTGAGGCGACGCCCGCGCCCGGGATCGAGGCCGACGTGCTCGAGGCCTTCATCGCGCAACACTACCTCGGCAACCGCATACCGCCCGTGCTCGTGGTGAGCCACGCGCCGGCGAATCGCGAGCTCGTCGAGCTGCTCGCCGCCGAAGCGGGGCACAAGGTCACGCTCGTGCGGCAGCCCCAGGGACAAAAGCGGGTCTGGCTCGGTATGGCCGAGCAGAACGCGCGGCTCGCGCTCGCGCGGCTGCTCTCCGAGCAGGGTTCGCAGCAGGCGCGTACGCGCGCGCTCGCCGAAACGCTCGGCCTCGAATGCGACGATCTCGCGCATTTGCGGATCGAATGCTTCGACATCAGCCATACGATGGGCGAAGCGACGCAGGCCTCGTGTGTCGTTTATCGCGATCACAAGATGCAGTCGGGCGAGTATCGTCGCTACAACATCACGGGCATCACGCCGGGCGACGATTACGCGGCGATGCGACAAGTGTTGACGCGCCGCTATGAGAAGCTCGTCGAATCGGGGGCCGGCAATGCCGACGATCGCGCCGCCGCGCTGCAGATCGACGCGGCGACCGATCCCGCGCGCGCGGCCGATTCCGCCGCGCCCGTCGCGGCCGGCGGCGTGCTGCCCAACATCGTGCTCATCGACGGCGGCAAAGGACAGGTCGAGATCGCGCGGCAGGTCTTCGCGGAACTCGGGCTCGATCCCTCGATCATCGTCGGTGTCGCGAAGGGGGAGGGCCGCAAGGTCGGACTCGAGACGCTCGTCTTCGCCGACGGTCGGTCGTCGCTCGAGCTCGGCAAGGAAAGCGCTGCGCTGATGCTCGTGGCGCAGATTCGCGACGAAGCGCACCGCTTCGCGATCACGGGCATGCGAGCGAAGCGCGCGAAGGCGCGGCAGACCTCTCGGCTCGAGGAGCTCGACGGCGTCGGCGCCAAGCGCAGGCAGCGCTTGCTCGCGCGTTTCGGCGGCCTGCGCGGCGTCGTGGCCGCGAGCATCGACGAGCTCGCTAGCGTGGATGGCATCTCACGCCAGCTCGCCGAGCAGATTTATCGACAGTTGCACTAGATGCGATAATCGCGGAATTTCCCGCTCCTGATACCGCTCAAGCACACCGCCACTCGCTCATGCCGTTCAATTTTCCGATCTTTCTGACATGGCTGCGGATCGTGCTGATTCCGCTCATCGTAGGCGTGTTCTACATGCCGGATAGCGCGATGAGCGAGTTCTCCCGCAACGTCGCCGCCTGTGCGATCTTCGTGCTGGCCGCGCTCACCGATTGGTTCGACGGCTATCTGGCGCGCAAGTGGAACCAGACTTCGGCGTTCGGCGCCTTTCTCGATCCCGTCGCCGATAAGCTGATGGTCACGGCGGCGCTGCTCGTCCTCGTCCAGCTCGCGCGGATCGAGGCGGCGATCGCGCTCGTCATCATCGGCCGCGAGATCGCGATCTCGGCGCTGCGCGAATGGATGGCGCACATCGGGGCCGCAAAAAGCGTCGCCGTCAATCGGCTCGGCAAGTTCAAAACCGTCTGCCAAATGGTTGCGATCCCGATGCTGCTCTATTACGGCCCGTTGCCGTTGGTGCCCGGACAGTTCGTGATCGACACACGGATCTGGGGCATCTGGCTCATCTACGTCGCCGCGATCCTTACCGTCTGGTCGATGCTTTACTACATGAAGCTGGCCTGGCCCGAAATCCGTCAGCGCGGCCGCGCGCTCTAGGGACTCATCGGTTCGACCTAGGGTGAACCCTTATGAAGTCCTGAAGCTCTGGTCGCCCGCCCGCGCGTCAAGCGCGGCCCAGCTCGTGTTCGAGCAGACGGGCGGCCGTCCGCGCCACTTCATCCCATGCGCCCGGCAAGCGCTGCCTGACGAGTCGCGCGCTCGGATACCACGGGCTTCTGTCGGAGCCGATCTCGCGCAGCACTTTGCTGTGCGGGGCGAACCACCGCCAATCGGCCGCGAACGGCAGCATCAGCAGCAGCGGTTTGCCGAGCGCGCCGGCCAGATGAGCGATCGACGTGTCGATCGATACGACGGCGTCGAGCCCGTCGACGATCGCGGCCGTGTCGGCGAAGTCGCGAATCCGGTCGTCGAAACGGTGGATCGACGCGGCGCACGGATGTACATCGAGCGCGCGCCGTTCTTCGTCGCTCAAATCCGGCTGCAGGACGATCCAGTCGATGTCGGCGAGCGCGAACAGCGGCTCGAGCGAGGCGAGCGGCATCGAGCGCGTTTCGTGCCGCTGAATGCGGCCCGACCAGGCGAGTCCCACCTTGCGCTTCGCCCGTGCGCGCGGCAAGTCGCGCCAGCGGTCGACGTAAGGCGCCGGCACGTCGACGTAGCGTTTCGCGGCCGGCAACGAATCGACCGTCGTGCCAAGCGCAAGCGGCAGGCTCAGCAGCGGGCAATGCAGATCGGCATCGATCCGCGCGCCGCCGCGTTCCACGACATCGACGCGCCAAGCGTCGCCGAGCGGCGCAATGAGCGGCAGCAGTTCGCGCTGCACCGCGACAACGACGCGCTCGACACGCGCGCGAGCGAGCGGTATGAAGCGCATGAACTGCAGCGTGTCGCCGAAGCCTTGCTCCGCGACGATCAGCAGCGTGCGAGCGGTGACCGGCTCGCCGCGCCAGCGCGGCAGCGTATCGGCCAACTCCTCGAAGACGCGCGTTCGCTCGTCGGTCCCTCCGTCGGCCTCATCGCACGCAGTTCGCGCCCGTGACGCGCGAACGAAATCGAGCCTCGCTTCGTAATCGGGAAGCCCGCGATCGAAATTGCCGAGCGCAAGCAGCGTCATCGCGCGATTGAGACGCGCCGACGTGAGCTCGGGACGCAGCCGCAGCGCCTGATCGTAAGCGCGTAGCGCCGCCTCGTGCGCACCTGTCGCGTGATGGGCGTTGCCGAGGCTGAGCCATGCGAGGCCGAGGTGCGAATCGAGTCCGACCGCGCGTTCGAGCGCGGCGATTGCCTCGGCGTAGCGGTCGAGCGCGATCAGTGCGTTGCCGAGCCCGAGCAGCGCGGGCGGAAACCGCGGATGCAGCGCGAGCGCCGCCTCGAACGCCGTCACGGCCTGTTCGTGCCGGCCGATCGCGTCGAACGTGTTGCCGAGGTTGAAATGCGCGGCGGTGAATCGCGGCTCGGCGGCGAGCGCCCGCTGAAAATACAGGACGGCCTCTTCGGCGCGCCCCAGTGCCGCGAGCGCCATGCCGAGATTGTTGTGCGCGCCCGCGTGTCCGGGGCGCAGCTCGAGCGCACGCGCGAAGGCTTCGATCGCTTCCTCGTAGCGACCGACCGCGTGCAGCGAATTGCCGAGATTGTTCCAGATCGAGGCGTCGCCTGGCGTGAGCCGCAGCGCGCGGCGGAACGCCTCGACGGCGTCTTCATGGCGGCCGATCACCGCGTACGCATTGGCCAGGTTGTAGTGTGCGAGCGCGAACCCGGGAGCCAGCGTGAGCGCGTTGCGAAAACGCTCGATGGCGCCGTCGAGGCGGCCGAGCGCCTTCAACGCGTTGCCGAGATTGAGCTGCAGACCCGCGTCGTTCGGGCGCAGCTCGACGGCGCGGCCGACGAGATCGGCCGCTTCGGCGTGGCGTCCTTGCTGATGCCTCAGCACGCCGAGCAGATGCAGGGCGTCGGCGTGGGCGGGGTCGGCGTCGAGCGCCGCGCGATAATCGCGCTCCGCTTCGGCGAGCCGTCCGTCACGATGAGCCGCATAGGCGCGGGCGAAAAGTGTATCCATGACACGGGATGATCGGCGAAGGCGGCATTTTCCCATACAAGTGCCGCGTCGCGACCCATCGCCGCCGACGCTCCGGGTGAATCGCGGCCAGCGTACACTAGGCAACGTGTCATGTTCGCCGGAGAGAATGCATGGCCGCCCCCCTCAACGAGCAGCCGGTTCTGGTCGTCGGCGCGGGCCCCACCGGGCTCGCCGCCGCGATGAGTCTCGCGCGTGCGCGCATCCCTGTGCGCCTGATCGATCGTGCGCTTCGACCGGGACAGCACTCGCGCGCGATCGGCATCCAGGCCCGGACGCTCGAACTGCTCGAACAGCACCGCGTGGTCGAGCCGTTTCTCGAACGAGGCCATCGGCTACGCGCGGCCAACCTCTATTCGAACGGCCATCGGCTCGCGCGGCTCGACTTCGACCCGCTGCAGACGCGCTATCCGTATTTGCTCGTGCTCGATCAGACGGTCACCGAACGCATTTTGACGGACCACCTTGCTACGTTCGGCGTCGTCATCGAGCGAGGCGTCGAACTCGTGTCCCTCGTACAGGGCGCCTCGCGCGTGGAAGTCGGTCTGCGGCATGCGGACGGCGTCGAGGAAACGGCGCATGCCTCGTATGTCGTCGCCGCCGACGGCGCACACAGCACCGTGCGCCATCTGCTCGGTTTCAACTTCGCCGGCAAGGCGTTCGAGCAGACTTTCATGATCGCGGACCTTCATGCCGATTCGGACCTGGCCGAGGACGAGTTTCATATCTTCGCCTCGGGCGACGGGCTCGCGGCGATATTCCCGTTGGGCGGCGGGCGTCATCGGTTTATTGCCGACAATCCGCCGGGCGACCCCGACGGCGCGCCACCGGCGGCGCGCGAAGATGCGAGCGGCGCGCCGGAGAACGAGAACGGCATGGCTGAAGGAGAAGCGGGCGACGCGCCGCAGGTGGCCGATGCCGTCGTCCCCGTCGACGTGCGCGAGCCTCCCGCGCCGCTCATCGAGCGTTTGCGCGCTGCCGCGCAACGGCGCATACACCGGCCGCTCGATCTCTCGGCGCTCGAGTGGTCGTCGTACTTCAGGCTGCATAGCCGGATGGTCGACAAGCTGCGCTTGCAGCGCGTCTTCCTCGCCGGCGACGCCGCGCATGTGCACAGTCCGGCCGGCGCGCAGGGAATGAACACGGGCATGCAGGAGGCATTCAATCTGGGCTGGAAGCTTGCGCGCGTGCTGTCGGGTCACGCGCCCGAGTCGCTGCTCGACACGTATCAGATCGAGCGTCATCCGATCGAACGAGACGTGCTGCGGCAAACGAGCTTCATCACGCAACTGGCCGAAGCCGAGCGCGGTCCGCTCAAGCTGCTGCGCGAACGGGCGATGCCCGTGCTCGCCGCATTCGGCCCGTTGCGCGACGCCGCACGGCTGATGGTGAGCGAGCTTTCGATTCAATATCGGCGCAGTCCGCTGACGCTCGAACGCGTGCTCGACGGCGGTCCGCGCGCGGGCGAACGCGCGCCCGATGCGCTCGTGCAGGTGATCGACGGGCCGCTCGGGCGCGCACCGGGCACCGGATATATCTTCGATCTGCACGACCCGGCGTTTTACACGTTGTTTTTGCTCGTCGCTTTGCCGAACGACGCGAGCAGCCGTTTCGACGCGACGGGCGCGCTTCCTCCCGAGGCGATCGGCCCGGACGCCGATCTCGACAACATCGCATCGAGCGTCGATGGCGCGCTATCGGGCGCCGTGCGGATCTGGCGCGTGACCGACGCGCTCACGGGGGGCGGGCCGTCGTTGACGGAGGCCTATGGACGCACGCGGCCCGCGTTCTACTTGCTGCGGCCCGACGGCTACCTTTGCGCGCGCGGTCGTCCGGCCTCCGACGCAAGTGCGCTCGTGCGGCATTGCGAGACCTGGTTCGCCGCGCCGCGCAAGCAAGCCTGAATCAGGCGGCCTCGCGCGGCGTCAGTTCGCCGCGCGCCTTCGTGAGCGCCTCCCTGACGATCGGCAGCATCGGCGCGTTGGCGGCCGGGTCGTCGAGCATCGCGAGGATCGTGCGCCGCATGCGCGGCTCCCAGAACTTGTGCACGTGGTCGGCGATGCCGGCGAGCGCTTCGTCGTGATCGGGCATCGACTGAAAGAACTCGCCGATGCTGTTCGCCATATTGATCAAATGGTGCTGATTCATGATGGCGATCCTCACTTGCCCGCGCTCACGGCGCCGAGCGCCCGCTCACGTTCCCGCAGCAACGCAAGCTGTGTTTCGGAAAAGCGCGAGTATTGCTGCTGCCACTCGGACGGTTGCTGTACCGGGAGCACTTGCACGGCCGTCACCTTGTACTCGGGACAATTCGTCGCCCAGTCGGAGCTGTCCGTCGTGATGACGTTGGCGCCCGATTCGGGGAAGTGGAACGTCGTATAGACGACGCCCGGCTGCATGCGCTCGGTCACGAGCGCGCGCAGCACCGTGTATCCGGCGCGCGACTCGATGCCAACCCAATCGCCCGTCTTGATGCCGCGGTCCTCGGCATCGTGCGGATGGAGCTCGAGCCGGTCCTCGTCATGCCAGTGCACGTTCTCGGTTCGGCGCGTCTGCGCACCGACGTTGTATTGCGAGAGGATGCGGCCCGTCGTCAACAGCAGCGGGAAGCGCTGCGTCACCTTTTCGTGCGAGGGCACGAACTGCGTAATGACGAACTTGCCCTTGCCCCGGACGAATTCGTCGACGTGCATCGTCGGCGTGCCTTGCGGCGCGGCTTCGTTGCAGGGCCATTGCACGCTGCCCAGTTCGTCGATGAGATCGTACGAGACGCCGTGGAACGTCGGCGTGAGCCGCGCGATCTCGTCCATGATCTCGGACGGGTGCGCGTAGTTCATTTCATAACCGAGCTCACACGAGAGCAGCTGCGTGACTTCCCAGTCCGCATAGCCGCCGAGCGGCGTCATCACGCGCCGCACGCGGGAGATGCGCCGCTCGGCGTTCGTGAAGGTGCCGTCCTTCTCGAGGAACGACGAGCCCGGCAGGAAGACATGCGCGTACTTGGCCGTCTCGTTGAGGAAGATGTCCTGGACGACGATGCACTCCATCGACGAGAGCGCCGAGGCCACGTGCTGCGTATCGGGGTCCGACTGGACGATGTCCTCGCCCTGGCAGTAGAGGCCCTTGAAGCTGCCGTCGAGCGCCGCATCGAACATGTTCGGGATGCGCAGCCCCGGCTCCGGATCGAGCTCGACGCGCCACGCCTGCTCGAACTGCCCGCGCACTTCGTTGCCGCCGATATGGCGATAGCCAGGCAGCTCGTGCGGGAACGACCCCATATCGCACGAGCCCTGCACGTTGTTCTGCCCGCGCAGCGGATTGACGCCCACGCCCTCGCGGCCGATGTTGCCCGTCGCCATCGCCAGATTCGCGATGCCCATCACCGTCGTCGAGCCTTGCGCATGCTCGGTGACGCCGAGGCCGTAGTAGATGGCTCCGTTGCCGCCCGTCGCATAAAGGCGCGCGGCCTCGCGCACCTGCCGCGCCGGCACGCCCGTCACGGCTTCCATCGTCTCCGGCGAGTTCTCTTCGCGCGCGACGAAATCGCGCCATTGCGCAAACGCGAGCGGCTCGCAGCGCTCGGCGACGAATTTCTCGGCCACGAGCCCTTCGGTCACGATGACATGGGCAAGCGAGTTGACGAGCGCGACGTTGGTGCCCGGCCGCAGCTGCAAGTGATAGTCGGCCTTCACGTGCGGCCCGTCGACCAGATCGATGCGGCGCGGATCGGCGATGATGAGCTTCGCGCCCTCGCGCACGCGCCGCTTCAGGCGTGAGGCGAAGACGGGGTGGCCGTCGGTCGGGTTCGCTCCGATGACGATGATCACGTCGGATTTCGCGACGGAGGCGAAGGTCTGCGTGCCGGCGGATTCGCCGATCGTCGTCTTGAGGCCGTAGCCCGTCGGCGAATGACAGACGCGCGCGCAGGTATCCACGTTGTTGTTGCCGAACGCCGCGCGCACGAGCTTTTGCACGAGGTACGTTTCTTCGTTCGTGCAGCGCGACGACGTGATGCCGCCGACGGAGCTGCGCCCGTACTTGTCCTGGATGCGACGAAACTCGGAGGCCGCATAGGAGATGGCTTCCTGCCAGCTCACTTCGCGCCATGGGTCGGTGATCTTCGCGCGGATCATCGGCTTCGTGATCCGGTCCTTGTGCGTCGCATAGCCCCAGGCGAAGCGGCCCTTGACACAAGCATGACCCTCGTTGGCCTGGCCGTTCCGGTACGGCACCATCCGCACGACCTCGCCGCCTTTCATCTCGGCCTTGAACGCACAGCCGACGCCGCAGTATGCGCAGGTGGTCACGACCGAATGCTCGGCCTGACCGACCAGCGTGACGCTTTTTTCCATCAGCGTCGCGGTCGGGCACGCGGCCACGCATGCGCCGCACGAGACGCATTCCGATTCCATGAACGGCTGGTTTTCGCTCGCGGCGACGCGCGACTCGAACCCGCGCGCGGCGATCGTCAGCGCGAACGTGCCCTGCGTTTCCTCGCAGGCGCGCACGCAGCGGTTGCAGACGATGCACTTCGACGGGTCGTAGGTGAAGTACGGGTTCGATTCGTCCTTCGCGTCCTTCAGGTGGTTGTCGCCGTCGAAGCCGTAGCGCACCTCGCGCAAGCCCACGACGCCCGCCATGTCCTGGAGCTCGCAGTTGCCGTTGGCCGGACAGGTCAGGCAATCGAGCGGGTGGTCGGAGATGTAGAGCTCCATCACGTTGCGGCGCAGATCCTGCAGCCGGGGCGTTTGCGTCGACACGCGCATGCCGGCCTCGACCGGCGTCGTGCAGGAAGCCGGATAGCCGCGCTTGCCCTCGATTTCGACGAGGCAGAGGCGGCAAGAGCCGAACGGCTCCAGCGAATCGGTTGCGCAGAGCTTCGGCACGTTGATGCCGGCCTCGATCGCGGCGCGCATCACCGAAGTGCCCGCGGGCACCGTGACGGGCCGCCCGTCGATTTCGAGCGTCACGTCGGTGTCGGCATGGCGGCGCGGCGTGCCGTAATCGATGTCGTCGAGCGGATTCAGGTTCAGCGCGGCGCTCTTGCAGGCGCAATTGCCTGAGCCGCAACCGCCGGTCGCCTTGGGTTGAGCGAGTGCGTCGGACATGGGATGCTCCATCGTCAAGCCGCAGCCGCGTTCGGCTGGACTGGGCGAAGACCGAAGTCTTCAGGGAAATGTTCGAGGGCCGAAAGCACGGGGTAAGGCGTCATGCCACCCATCGCGCAAAGCGAACCCGATACCATCGTGTCGCAGAGATCGCGCAGCAGCCGAACCTGCTTTTCCGAGGTGTCGCCGTTGCGGATCCGTTGAATGACTTCGACGCCGCGCGTCGAGCCGATTCGGCACGGTGTGCATTTGCCGCACGATTCGATCGCGCAGAAGTGCATCGCGTACTGGGCGAGGTCGGCGAGATTCGAGGTATCGTCGTGCACGACGATGCCGCCGTGCCCGACCACCGCGCCGACCGCCGCATACGCTTCATAGTCGAGAGGAATGTCCCACTGGCTCTCGGGCAGATACGTGCCGAGCGGCCCGCCGACTTGTGCCGCGCGCGCGGGGCGCCCGCTCGCGGTGCCGCCGCCGTACTCGAAGATGAGCTCGCGCAGCGTCACGCCGAAGGCCAGCTCGACGAGCCCGCCTTGCTTGATGTTGCCGGCCAGCTGGAACGGCAGCGTGCCGCGCGAGCGGCCCATGCCGAAGTCTTTGTAGAACGCCGCGCCGCGCGCGAAGATGATCGGCACCGTCGCGAGCGTGATGACGTTGTTGATGACGGTCGGCTGACCGTGAAGGCCCGCGAGCGCCGGCACCGGCGGCTTCGCGCGGACGATGCCGCGCTTGCCTTCGAGCGATTCGAGCAGCGCCGTTTCCTCGCCGCAGACATACGAGCCCGCGCCCTTCGCGACGAAGAGCTCGAACGCGCGGCCGGAGCCGAGCACGCTCGCGCCGAGCCAGCCGGCCGCGCGCGCCTTCGCGATCGCCGCCTCGAGCGTGGCGATCGCGTGCGGGTACTCGCTGCGCACGTAGATATAGCCCTCGGTCGCACCCGTGGCGACGCCCGCGATGATCATGCCTTCGATCAGCCCGAACGGGTCGCCTTCCATCGAGAGCCGGTCCGAGAACGTACCCGAGTCGCCTTCGTCGGCGTTGCAGACGATGTACTTTTGCGAGGCGGAGGCGGCGCGTACCGTCCGCCATTTGATGCCGGCCGGGAAAGCGGCGCCGCCGCGACCGCGCAAGCCCGACTCGAGCACGAGCTCACAGGCGGCCTCGCCCGTCATCGCAAGCGCGGCCTTGAGTCCCGCCAGACCCTCGTGGGCCACGTAGTCGTCGATCGAGAGAGGATCGGTGATGCCGAGCCGCGCGAACGTCAGTCGCTGCTGACGCTTCAGATACGGGATCTCCTCGACGAGCCCCACCGAGCGTTCATGCGTGCCGTCCGCGAGCCAGGCGTCGAAGAGCGAAGGGACGTCCTCGACGGTGACGTTGGCGTAGCCGACGCGCCCACCGGGTGTCTGCATCTCGACGAGGGGCTCGAGCCAGAGCAGCCCTCGCGAACCGTTGCGCACAAGCTCGACGGTCACGCCGCGCGCCGCGGCTTCGTTCGCGATCGCCTGCGCCACTTCATCGGCGCCCAGTGCGAGCGCCGACGAGTCGCGCGGCACGAAGATGCGTTGTAGCGTCGTGGGCGAATTCATACGGACTCCTTCGCATTGGCTTCGACGCCCGCGGCCGCGCAGGCCGCGTCGAACAGGGCGTCGAACTTCGGCGGCGTCATCTTCGCGAAAAGCTGGCCATTGATCGTCATGGCCGGCGAGAGCGCGCACTGGCCGAGGCAGTAAACGGATTCGAGCTCGACGTTTTCGTCATGCGCCTGGGTCGTCGAATCGCCCGCGCGATGCTTGGCATCGAACCGGCAGCCTGTGTGGGCCTCGACGTGCTGCGCGAGCGCCTCCGTGCCCATGCTGCGGCACGATTCGGCCCGGCAGAGCGCGACCGTCACACGGGCGG
>JBCNPL010000240.1:0-4545 GCA_039593375.1 Paraburkholderia sp.
GTGCGAGCCCGAAAGCGTCGGCAACCCGGTCGAAATACGCCCCCATCTTGAGCACGGTGTCGTCCGATGCGTGAACGACGCGCGACGTCCCCGCCCGCGTGAGCGCGCGCAGGAGGATCAAGGCCAGGTCGTCGGCATGGATGTGATTCGTATAGACGTCGTCCTCTTCCACGAGCGCCGGCATATGCTGCTCGATTCGCGCGAGCGGCAGCCGGTCGGCCGCGTAAATCCCCGGAATTCGCACGATGCGCGCGGAAAGCGCGCCGCCCGCCGTCGCCCGCCGCAATTGCCGCTCGGCCGAGACGCGCCGCTTCGCCCGCGCGTTGAGCGGACGCACCGGCCGGGTCTCGTCTACTAGCGCTCCGCCGCAGTCGCCATAGACCCCTGTCGTGCTCGCATAAACGATTCGTATCGGCGAGCGCCCCCCGGCCGCGGCGGCGGCCTCAGTTACAATAGCCGTTTGCGGCGAGCCACTCCACGGCTTCGCGAACCCGCCCCTGCGCAACGAGGTCCGCGCGCGGGATCGGGGCCAACGCGACGGCCCGCGCGGCATCGCCGCGGCGCGTATCCCGTGAGGCGCCGTCAGCGCGGCAATCAGCGCGCGCGTACGCGGATCGTCTTCGCCGCGCTGCGGCGGCGGAGCGAGATGCAGCACCGTCGGTGCGAGACCTCTCAAACGCCGCAGGGTACGAGCGGCATCGAGATCGCCGCAGATCGGCGTCGCGCCCGCCGCGCGCAGCGTCGCCTTACGCTCGGGTCGGCTCGTGAGCGCGATGACACGAGGGGGCGCCGGGCGCGCGAGCAGTATCCGTGCGGCGCGCATGCCCACGTCGCCGCAGCCGACGATAAGCACGCGCGGACGCCGCAGAAGTCGTGTGATGGTCATGCACGGATTGTATCGGGGACTCCCGAACGAAGTACTCTTGGGGTGGGCCCCGCGGGCGGACCGAGCGGTTTTACATTTTTGTTTCGAACGCTATGGCATATAACGTGACCCTCCGGCAAAGCGGCCGGCAGTTTCAAGTAGAACCCGACGAGCCGGTGCTCTCGGCTGCGCTGCGTCAAGGCGTCGGCCTCCCGTATGGCTGCAAGAACGGGGCGTGCGGCTCCTGCAAGGGGGCGGTCGTTTCGGGCGAGGTCGAGCAGCGCGCGCATTCGTCGTCTGCGCTCTCGAATGACGAGAAAACTCGCGGGATGGCGCTCTTTTGCTGTGCGACGGCGAACTGCGACCTCGTCATCGACGTGCGCGAAATCGCGGGCGTCGGCGACGTGCAGGTCAAGAAGCTGCCCTGCCGCGTGAACGCGATCGAGCGCAAGGCCGACGACGTCGTCGTCCTGAAGCTGCAGTTGCCGGCCAACGAGCGGCTCCAATACCTTGCCGGCCAGTACATCGAATTCATCCTGAAGGACGGCAAGCGCCGCAGCTACTCGATGGCGAGTCCGCCGCACGCCGAAGGCCCGCTCGAACTTCACATCCGGCACATGCCGGGCGGCGCCTTCACCGATCACGTCTTCAACACGATGAAGGAGCGCGAGATCCTGCGCTTCGAAGGCCCGCTCGGCACGTTCTTTCTGCGCGAAGATTCGGCGAAGCCGATCGTTCTGCTCGCGTCGGGCACCGGGTTCGCGCCGATCAAGGCCATCGTGGAGCACGCGTTCTTCAAGAACGCCGACCGGCCGATGACGCTTTACTGGGGCGGTCGCCGCAAGAAAGATCTGTATCTGATGGAGCTCGCCGAGCAATGGGAAAAGGACCATCCGAACTTCAAGTTCGTGCCGGTCCTCTCGGAGGCCGATCCCGGCGATGCCTGGACCGGCCGCTCGGGCTTCGTGCACCGGGCCGTCATCGAGGATCTGCCGGACTTGTCGGGCTACCAGGTCTACGCATGCGGCGCGCCCGTGATGGTCGAGGCGGCGCTGCGCGACTTCACGAGCCACCACGGGTTGCCGGCCGACGAGTTCTACGCCGATTCGTTCACGAGCGAGGCCGATCTGGCGAACGCCGTCTGAAGCATCCGGGCACTGCACGACAGCCGCGCGGTAGCGCCTCGACATGGCAAATCCGCGACACTGACATGCGTTCGCGATTGCACCGATTCGCACGCTGTCGTATTCTTGCGCGCATGAACCGCATCCAGACCGCCCTCCGACGTCGCCGCTCGCTGCCCGCATGGGAAGCCGTAGGCTCGTCGCGGATGCGCGCCTTGCAGTACCGAGGTTAGGCGCGAAACCGGTCAAACAGCGAAAGCCACGGAATCCCGTGGCTTTTTTCTTTCCCGGCCTGGGCCCCTCGTCCTTCAACTCATTTACCGCGGAGCCGCTCCATGCATTTCAACGAGTACCCGACGCAGTCGCTGATGTACATCACCAACCGGCCCGACGTCGTCTTCACGCACGGCGCGGGCTCGTGGATCTTCGATAACGAGGGCAAGCGCTACCTCGACTTCATCCAGGGCTGGGCCGTCAACTGCCTCGGGCACTGCCATCCGGCGATGATCGAAGCGCTCGAACAGCAGGCGCGCCTCCTGATCAATCCGTCGCCGGCGTTTTACAACGAACCGATGGCGCGGCTCGCGGCGCTGCTGACCGAGCACAGCGTCTTCGACAAGGTGTTCTTCGCCAACAGCGGCGCGGAAGCGAACGAAGGCGCGATCAAGCTCGCCCGCAAGTGGGGCAGGAAGTTCAGGAACGGCGCATACGAGATCATCACGTTCGATCACGGTTTCCACGGGCGGACGTTGGCGACGATGTCGGCGAGCGGCAAGCCGGGCTGGGACACGCTCTATGCGCCGCAGGTGCCCGGTTTCCCGAAGGCGGAGCTCAACGACATCGCATCGGTCGAGCGCCTCATCGGCGAAAAAACGGTTGCGGTCATGCTCGAGCCGATCCAGGGCGAAGGCGGCGTGATCCCCGCGACGCACGAGTTCATGCGCGAGCTGCGCGAGTTGACGAAGCGCCACGGCCTGCTCCTCATCGTCGACGAAGTGCAAAGCGGCTGCGGCCGTGCCGGAACGCTCTTCGCCTACGAACTTGCCGGCATCGAGCCTGACATCATGACGCTCGGCAAGGGCATCGGCGGCGGTGTTCCGCTTGCCGCATTGCTCTCGAAGGCCGACGTCGCCGTGTTCGAAGCGGGCGATCAAGGCGGTACCTATAACGGGAATCCTCTGATGACGGCGGTCGGCCACGCGGTCATCTCTCAGCTCACGGCGCCCGGCTTTCTCGAAGGCGTCCGCGCACGCGGCAACTATCTGCGCGAACAGTTGCTCGCGCTGTCCGCCGAACGCGGTTTCGAGGGCGAGCGTGGCGAAGGTCTGCTGCGCGCGTTGCTGCTGGGCAAGGACATTGGGCCGCAGATCGTCGAGAAGGCGCGACACATGCAGCCCGACGGCCTGCTGCTCAATGCGGCGCGGCCGAATCTGCTACGCTTCATGCCTGCGCTCACGGTCACGACGGAAGAGATCGACCAGATGATCGCGATGCTGCGCGAAGTGTTGGACTCGCTCTAACCGCCAAACGCATCGAGCGCCTCGAGCGCGCCGAACGCCGCGCTCGAAACAAAGGTCGCGCGCAGCGAAATAAAGGCCGCATGCGTCACACCGCATGCGGCCTTCTCTTTACTGCGTTCGATCGAACGATTACATCTTCACGGCATCGATGAACGACTTCTTGCCGTCCTTATAGCCGTACAGCGAAATCACGCCGTGCTTGAGGTCACCCTTCGCATCGAACGACGTTTCACCGATGATGCCCTTGTAGTCGGTCGTCGGCATGGCGGCGAGGATCTTCGCCGCGTCGGTCGACTGAGCGCGCTTCATCGCATCGACGATGATGTAGACGGCGTCATAGGTATACGGCGCGTAGAGCTGGACCGGCTGGCCGAAACGCTTTTGGTACTTCGCCTCGAATACCTTGCCATCCGGCATCTGGTCGACCCCCTTGCCCGCCTGCGAGCAGACGATGTTGTCGGCGGCCTGACCCGCGAGCGTCGCGATCGAGCTCGTGCAGACGCCGTCACCGGCCAGCACCTTCGCACGCAGGCCCAGCTGCCTTGCCTGCTTCGCGAACGGACCGCCGGTGGCATCCATGCCGCCGTACATGATCGCATCGGGATTTTCACCCTTGATCTTGGTCAGGATCGCGCGAAAGTCGACGGCCTTGTCGTTCGTCGCATCATGCGACACGACCTTCATCCCGAGCGCCTTCGCCGTCTTTTCGAATTCGTTCGCAAGGCCCTGGCCATAGGCGGTCGAATCGTCGACCACGGCCACCGTCTTCACGTTCAGATTCTTCGCGGCATAGTTGGCGAGTGCGGGACCTTGCTGAGCATCGGTCGCGACGACACGATAGGTCGTCTTGAAGCCTTGCTGCGTGTAGGTCGGGTTCGTCGCGGCGGGCGAGATTTGCACGATGCCCGCATCGCTGTAAATCTTCGATGCCGGGATCGACGTACCCGACGTTTCGTGACCGACGACGGCAACCACCTTCTCGTCGACGAGACGTTGCGCGACTTGCGTCGCGGTGCGCGGGTCGCCCGCGTCGTCC
>JBCNPL010000241.1:0-4533 GCA_039593375.1 Paraburkholderia sp.
GCTTTCCGTGGACGGTGGCCGCGCGCGCGGGCGTCAATGTCTGCCTGCGCAAGGTCGAGCCGAAAGTCATCTTCGATCTGATCCGCGGCGAGCACGTCACTCACTACTGCGGCGCGCCGATCGTTCATAACATGCTCGTCAACGCCCCTGCCGAATTGAAGGCCGGCATCGACCATCGAGTGAACGCCATGGTAGCCGGTGCGGCGCCGCCCGCGGCGTTGATCGAAAGCCTCGAGAAGCTCGGCTTCGATCTCACGCACGTCTACGGCCTGACCGAAGTGTACGGGCCGGCCGCCGTATGCCCGCAGCAGGACGAATGGAAATCGCTCGACATCGGCGAGCGCGCGCGCCTCAATGCGCGGCAAGGCGTCCCCTATCACCTGCAGGACGCCGTCGTCGTGCTCGATCCCGAGACGATGAAGCCCGTCCCCGCCGACGGCGAGACGATCGGCGAACTCATGTTTCGCGGCAACATCACGATGAAGGGCTACCTCAAGAACGCGGCAGCGACCGAAGACGCGTTCCGCGGCGGCTGGTTTCATTCGGGCGATCTCGGCGTCGTTTACCCGGACGGCTACATTCGCATCAAGGACCGCAGCAAAGACATCATCATCTCGGGCGGCGAGAACATCTCGAGCATCGAAGTCGAGGATGTGCTCTATCGCCACCCCGATGTCCTCGCCGTCGCCGTCGTCGCGAAACCCGACGAACGCTGGGGCGAAACCCCCTGCGCCTTCGTCGAGCTGAAGGCCGGGGCGAGCGCGACGGCCGCCGACCTGATCGCGCATTGCAAGGCTCACCTAGCCGGCTTCAAGGTGCCGCGCGCGGTCGAGTTCTGCGAGCTGCCCAAAACGGCGACCGGCAAGATCCAGAAGTTCGAATTGCGTAAGCGCGCCCGTTCCGTGGCCGCTATCGATGTTTGATACGGACGTTCCTCCCTCACTCCATGAACGAAAAATATCGCAAACCCCTGCCCGGCACCCGGTTCGATTTCTTCGATGCGCGCGCCGCCGTCGATGAGCTCTGGCCGGGAGCCTATGCAAAGCTGCCCTACACATCGCGCGTGTTTGCCGAAAACCTCGTACGCCGCTGCGAACCGGCGGCGCTCGAAGCGTCGCTCGCTCAGCTCGTGGAACGCCGGCGCGACCTCGATTTCCCTTGGTACCCCGCACGCGTCGTCTGCCATGACATCCTTGGCCAGACCGCCCTCGTCGACCTCGCGGGGCTGCGCGACGCCATTGCGGCGCGTGGAGGCGATCCCGCCATGGTGAACCCCGTCGTACCGACGCAGCTCGTCGTCGACCACTCGCTGGCCGTCGAGTGCGGCGGCTATGACAAGGATGCGTTCGCAAAAAATCGCGCGATCGAGGAACGGCGCAACGAAGACCGCTTCCATTTCATCGACTGGACGAAGAAGGCTTTTCGCAATGTCGACGTGATTCCGCCGGGCAACGGCATCCTTCACCAGATCAACCTCGAGCGGATGAGCCCCGTGATCCAGGTGCGCGACGGCGTGGCGTTCCCCGATACGCTCGTCGGCACCGATTCGCATACGCCCATGGTCGATGCGCTCGGGGTCATCGCGATCGGCGTGGGCGGACTCGAAGCCGAAAGCGTGATGCTGGGACGCGCATCGTGGATGCGCCTGCCCGACATCGTCGGTGTCGAGCTGACGGGCAAGCGCGAGTCCGGTATCACGGCGACCGATATCGTCCTTGCATTGACCGAATTCCTGCGCAAGGAGAAAGTCGTGTCGTCGTATCTCGAGTTCTACGGCGAGGGCGCTTCGCGCCTCACGCTCGGTGACCGCGCGACGATCTCGAACATGGCGCCCGAGTATGGCGCGACGGCGGCGATGTTTCATATCGACGAACAGACCATCGCGTATCTGAAGCTGACGGGGCGCGACGATGACCTCGTCAAGCTCGTCGAAATCTACGCGAGAGAAGCCGGTCTGTGGGCCGATAGCCTCGAGCAGGCTCAGTACGAGCGGGTCCTGAGGTTCGATCTTTCATCCGTGACGCGCAATATCGCTGGGCCTTCGAATCCGCATCGGCGCGTACCGACCCGTGAACTCGCCGCGCGCGGCATCAGCGGAACGGTAGAACGCACGCCCGGAAAAATGCCCGACGGCGCCGTCATCATTGCGGCCATCACGAGCTGCACCAATACGAACAATCCGCGCAATATGATCGCCGCCGGTCTGCTCGCGCGCAATGCGAATCGGCGCGGCCTCGCACGCAAGCCGTGGGTCAAGAGCTCGCTCGCGCCCGGATCGAAGGCCGTGACGCTCTACCTCGAGGAAGCCGGCTTGTTGACCGAGCTCGAGCAGTTGGGCTTCGGTGTCGTGGCCTATGCCTGCACATCGTGCAACGGCATGTCGGGCGCGCTCGATCCGGCGATTCAGAACGAAATCGTCGAGCGCGATCTCTACGCGACGGCCGTCCTCTCGGGCAACCGCAACTTCGACGGGCGCATCCATCCATACGCGAAACAGGCGTTCCTGGCCTCGCCCCCGCTCGTGATTGCCTATGCGATCGCCGGCACGATTCGTTTCGACATCGAAAACGACGTGCTCGGGATCGGCACCGACGGCGCGCCGGTGATGCTCCAGGACATCTGGCCGTCCGACGAAGAGATCGACGCTATTGTCGCCGCCAGCGTCAAGCCAGCGCAATTTCGTCAGGTGTACGAACCGATGTTCGCCGTCGCGGCCGCAAACGGCGAAACGGTGAGCCCGCTTTATGCATGGCGCGAGCGCAGCACCTATATTCGCCGGCCGCCCTACTGGGAAGGCGCGCTGGCCGGCGTGCGAACACTCGCCGGCATGCGTGCGCTCGCGGTGCTCGGCGACAACATCACGACCGATCACCTGTCCCCGTCGAACGCGATCCTCGCCGACAGCGCGGCCGGCGAGTATCTGGCAAAAATGGGCCTACCCGAAGAAGACTTCAACTCCTACGCGACGCACCGCGGCGATCACCTGACCGCGCAACGCGCGACGTTCGCCAACCCCACGCTGAAGAACGAGATGGTCGTCGAGGACGGCAAGGTAAAGGCTGGCTCGCTCGCGCGGATCGAGCCGGAGGGCAAGATCACGCGGATGTGGGAAGCGATCGAAACTTACATGTCGCGCAAACAGCCGTTGATCGTCATTGCCGGCGCCGACTACGGTCAGGGCTCATCGCGAGACTGGGCTGCCAAGGGCGTGCGGCTTGCGGGCGTCGAAGCGATCGTCGCGGAAGGCTTCGAGCGCATTCACCGTACGAATCTGGTCGGCATGGGCGTGTTGCCGCTCGAATTCAAGCCAGGCGTGAACCGCCTCACGCTCGGCATCGACGGCACCGAAACGTTCGACGTGATCGGCGAGCGCAATGCTGGCGGCGATCTGACACTCGTCGTTCACCGCCGAAGCGGCGAGCGGGTGGAAGTGCCTGTCACTTGCCGCCTCGATACCGCGGAAGAGCTGTCGATCTACGAAGCCGGCGGCGTGCTGCAGCGCTTTGCCCAGGATTTTCTCGAATCGTCGCTTGTAAATTGAGTCGAACAATGACGCATCTTCCACAAATCAAGATTCCCGCGACTTATATGCGCGGGGGCACCAGCAAAGGCGTTTTCTTCCGCCTGCAGGACCTTCCTGGGCGCGCGCGCGTGCCCGGCGCCGCGCGCGATGCACTCCTGCTGCGCGTCATCGGCAGCCCCGATCCGTATGGCAAGCAGATCGACGGCATGGGAGGCGCCACCTCGAGCACGAGCAAGACCGTCATCGTCGCGAAAAGCAGCCGGCCTGACCACGACGTCGATTACCTGTTCGGTCAGGTTTCGATCGACCGGCCCTTCGTGGACTGGAGCGGCAACTGCGGCAACCTGTCCGCGGCCGTCGGCCCGTTCGCGGTCAGCGGCGGTCTTGTCGACGCGAGCCGCATTCCGCGCGACGGCACGGCGGTTGTCCGCATCTGGCAAGCCAATATCGGCAAAACGATCGTCGCGCGCGTGCCGATCGTCGACGGCCACGTGCAGGAGACAGGTGACTTCGAGCTCGACGGTGTCACGTTCCCGGCAGCCGAGGTCGAGCTCGAATTCATGGATCCTGCCGCCGAAGAGGACGGCGCGGGTGGCGCCATGTTCCCGACGGGGAACGTCGTCGACGATCTCGATGTGCCGGGCGTCGGCACGCTGAGGGCAACGATGATCAACGCGGGTATTCCGACGATCTTCGTGAATGCTCAGGCAATCGGGTATCGCGGCACTGAACTGCAGGAAGCGATCAACGGCGACGCAAAGGCGCTGGCCATGCTCGAGACGATTCGCGCTCATGGCGCGCTGCGCATGGGTCTCATCGAGCAACTGGACCAAATCGCGACGCGTCAGCATACGCCGAAGGTCGCCTTCGTCGCGCCGCCGGCCGACTACATCGCGTCGAGCGGCAAAGCGGTCCGCGCTGCCGATCTGGATCTGCTCGTGCGCGCGGTCTCGATGGGCAAGCTCCACCACGCGATGATGGGCACGGCTGCCGTCGCGATCGCCACCGCG
>JBCNPL010000242.1:0-4527 GCA_039593375.1 Paraburkholderia sp.
AGCTCGATCAGGCCCTCGTCGCGCCCGATAGCGCCCTTTCGTTCGCAGTCTTCGACGATCCGCACGAAGCATGCCGCGGCGCCGATCTCGTCACGACCGACGTCTGGACGAGCATGGGCTTCGAGGCTGAAAACGAAGTCCGCAAGGCCGCTTTCGCCGACTGGTGCGTCGACGCCGAGATGATGGGCCGCGCGAATCCCGATGCTCTTTTCATGCATTGCCTGCCGGCGCACCGCGGCGAGGAAGTAACGGCCGACGTCATCGACGGCCCCCAAAGCGTCGTCTGGGACGAAGCCGAAAACCGCCTGCACGTGCAAAAGGCGCTGATGGAGTTTTTGCTGCTGGGCAAGTTGAATCACTGATTCGCCGCGGGGGCCGCGCCGCGCGGCCCCCGCGCGGTGAGTCTTCAGCGCCGGCCCGACACCGGCGCAACGCTGTTTTTGTCGTCTTCATCGTCTTCAGTCACGCATCAGTCACGAGTTCACCATGAGCGATATCAAAAAGGTCGTGCTCGCCTATTCGGGCGGCCTCGACACCTCCGTCATCCTGAAGTGGTTGCAGGACAACTACTCGGCCGAAGTCGTCACGTTCACGGCCGACATCGGCCAGGGCGAGGAACTCGAACCGGCCCGCAAGAAGGCCGTGCAGCTCGGCATCAAGCCCGAAAACATCTTCATCGACGATCTGCGCGAAGAGTTCGTGCGCGACTTCGTGTTCCCGATGTTCCGGGCGAACGCGATCTACGAGGGCGAATATCTGCTCGGCACGTCGATCGCGCGGCCGCTCATCGCGAAACGCCAGATCGAGATCGCCCGCCAGACGGGCGCGCAAGCCGTCTCGCACGGCGCGACGGGCAAGGGCAACGATCAGGTTCGGTTCGAGCTCGGCTACTACGCGCTCGAGCCCGGGATCAAGGTCATCGCGCCGTGGCGCGAGTGGGATCTGCTCTCGCGCGAGAAGTTGCTCGCGTATGCCGAGAAGGCCGGCATTCCGATCGAAATGAAGCACCGCCAAGGCGGCGCACCCTACTCGATGGACGCGAACCTGCTCCATATCTCGTATGAAGGCCGCCACCTCGAAGATCCGCGCGCCGAGGCCGAGCCCGAGATGTGGCGCTGGACCGTGGCCCCCGAGGATGCGCCCGATGCGCCCGAGTACCTCGATATCGAATACGAGCGCGGCGATCCCGTCGCGATCAACGGCAAGCGTCTTTCGCCCGCCGAAATGCTGACCGAGCTCAATCGCATCGGCGGCAAGCACGGCATCGGGCGGCTCGACCTCGTCGAGAACCGCTACGTCGGCATGAAGTCGCGCGGCTGCTATGAAACGCCGGGCGGCACGATCATGCTCAAGGCGCATCGCGGGATCGAATCGATCACGCTCGATCGCGAAGTCGCCCATCTGAAGGACGATCTGCTCGCGCGCTACGCATCGCTGATCTACAACGGCTACTGGTGGGCGCCCGAGCGCCGCGCACTGCAGGTGCTCATCGATCACACGCAGGAGAACGTCAACGGCTGGGTGCGCGTGAAGCTCTACAAGGGCTCGGTGTCCGTCGTCGCGCGCGATTCGAAGGACACGCTGTTCGACAAGACGATCGCTACTTTCGACGACGACGGCGGCGCGTACAACCAGGCCGACGCCGGCGGGTTCATCAAGCTGAATGCGCTGCGCATGCGGATCGCCGAGAACGCTCGCCGCCAGCGCGGCTGATCGCTTTGCCGCGGCTCGCGTCGCCGCGCGCGGGCCCCGGCTCTGTCAGACCACCAAAGGCTCGGGTTCCAGCTCGACGCCGAAGCGCGCCTTGACGTCGAGCTGGATCGCCCGCGCGAGCGCGAGCACCTCCGCGCCCGTGGCACCGCCGCGGTTGACGAGCACGAGCGCCTGCCTCTCGTGAACCGCGGCGGCCCCGATCGCCCGGCCCTTCCATCCGCAGCGATCGATGAGCCACCCCGCCGCGAGCTTGAACCGCCCGTCGGGCTGCGCGTAGGCAACGAGTCGCGGCTCCTTCGCCCGCAACGCCTCGTAGGCGACCGCATCGACGACCGGGTTCTTGAAAAAGCTCCCTGCATTACCGAGTGCGAGCGGATCGGGTAGCTTGGCCCGGCGCACGGCCACGACGGCGTCGAAAATCGCCTGCGGCGTCGGCGCGGCGCCTCGCGCCTCCAGTTCGCGCGCGACGTCGGCATAATCGGCGCGCGGCGTCCACGCCTTCGGCAGACGAAACCTGACGGACGTAATCGCGAACCGATCGCGCCCCTCGCGCTTGAAGAAGCTGTCGCGATAGCCGAAACGGCAAGCGTCGACGTCGAATTCGACCGTTTCGCCCGTTGCGAGCTCGACGGCGCGCAGCGACGCGAACCGCTCACCCATCTCGAGCCCATACGCGCCGATGTTCTGAATCGGCGCGGCGCCCACCGTACCGGGGATCAACGCCAGGTTCTCGAGACCCGGCAAGCCCATCGTCAGCGTCCAGGCCACGAAAGCATGCCAATTCTCGCCGGCCGCCGCCTCGACGTACCACGCTTCGTCGTCTTCATGCACGACGCGCTTGCCGGTCAGCGCAACGAGGAGCAGCAGCCCGTCGAAATCCTTCGTGAAGACGACATTGCTGCCGCCGCCGAGCACGAGTTTCGGTAGACCGGCAACGTGCGCATCGCGCGCGGCGGCGGCGAACTGCGCGGCCGTCTCGACGCGGCACGCCAGGCGAGCGCGAACGTCGAAGCCGAACGTATTGTGCGTGCGCAGAGGAAAGTCGGAAATAAAGGCGATCGGATCGTGCGAAGACATCGGCAAAGCGCTTCCCTGCGGCGCCGCGGCCGACGGCGCGGCTTGGGCATTGAGGACGGGATCGGTAGAATGACGGTCGGTCCGTGATTATAGCGAGTGCCGCCTGCGCCGCCGCGCATGCGGCAGCGCAGCCTCAAACCTGGGAGATACAGCATGCCGTCGTTCGATGTCGTTTGCGAAGCCAACATGGTCGAAGTGAAAAACGCGATCGAACAATCCAACAAGGAAATCTCGACGCGCTTCGACTTCAAGGGGTCCGACGCGCGCGTCGAGCAAAAGGAACGCGAGCTCACGATGTTCGCCGACGACGAATTCAAGCTCGGGCAGGTGAAGGACGTGCTCGTCGGCAAAATGTCGAAGCGCGGCGTCGACGTGCGTTTTCTCGATTACGGCAAGATCGAGAAGATCGGCGGCGACAAGGTGAAGCAGGTCGTCACGATCAAGAAAGGCGTATCGGGCGACCTCGCGAAGAAGATCGTCAAGCTCGTGAAGGACAGCAAGGTGAAGGTCCAGGCGAGCATACAGGGCGACGCCGTGCGCGTTTCGGGGGCGAAGCGCGACGACTTGCAAAGCGTGATCGCGATGCTGCGCAAGGATGTCAGCGATACGCCGCTCGATTTCAATAACTTCCGCGACTGATTCCCGCCGCGGCGCAATTGCGCGGGCTTACTCGGTTCGCCCGCGCCAGCGCGGGCGAACGGGGTCGATCAATGCTTGCGCGCATGATGCTGATGAGCGCCCGCCTCGTGCTTGGCGTGCGCGGCCGCATCGGTCTTTTTCTCGCCGATCCGGCCTTCCTTGCCCGCAACCAGCTTCGCGATGTTCCCGCGATGGCGCCAGATGAGCAACGCGCTCATCGCGAATATGGCCCATGCAACCGTGTTCGGGCCGAACATGAAGATATCGAAAAGCGGCGCGAAAACAGCCGACACGAGCGCGGCGAGCGACGAATAGCGGAAGAAGAACGCGATGATGATCCAGGTCGCCACGGTGGCAAGGCCCAGCACCGGGTTGATCGCGAGCAGCACGCCCGCGGCGGTCGCAACGCCCTTTCCTCCTTTGAACTTGAAGAAGACCGGGTATAAGTGGCCGAGAAAAACGGCCAGCGCGGCAACGGCCACCGCGCTCTCGTCGAGCCCGTAGCGCGAACCGAAACGGGCGGCGAGCCATACCGCGAGCCAGCCTTTGAACGCATCGCCGATCAAGGTCAGGACGGCCGCCTTCTTGTTGCCGGTTCGGAGCACGTTGGTCGCGCCGGGATTTCCCGAGCCGTATGAACGCGGATCGGCGAGCCCCATCACCGCGCTCACTATCACGGCGAACGACACCGATCCGATCAGATAGGCGGCAACAGCAACGATCACGAGTTCCATAAGCGGTTGTTTTGGCGGGTTGTTTTGGCGTGTAGTAGGCGAGCGGTCGATTCGATCGGCGCGTGCCCGTCCGCGCAAAGACGGAACGCGGCACCCGGGCGCGGCGCCCATTCTACCGAAGGCGGGTATGGCATGGTCTATTGGTGGATTGACTGAGGCAGTCCGGCAGCGACGCCATCACCGCCCCCGCCGGCCGGCGAACTCAGTCGACGCTCGCGCAGTTGACGGGCCGCGCCTCCACGAGCGTCGTCAGCACCGCGGGCGCGATGCTGATCAGATAACCGCGGCGCCCGCCGTTCAGATAGATCGAGTCGAGTTCGAAGATGCTCTCCTCGACGTAGACGGGCATCGGCTTCCTCGTGCC
>JBCNPL010000243.1:0-4517 GCA_039593375.1 Paraburkholderia sp.
CTTTCGTCTTTAAGAAGCGGCAGAATGCCCAACCTCCCCCAGCCTCGAAAACAATGCCTTCACGGGCAACTTTTGCACAAGTCGGAGCTGCGTTCGGTGCAATTCGCTGAGCGCTGCATCGATTTCCTCCCGCGTCGGCTTCAACGGTGCGAGCGCCGAGGCGAGCGCCGGGACGATCTCTCGCACCATGTAACGCCGCCCCGTTGCTCTGATCTGCATGATCACCATCGCGAAGCCGACCGCCATAAAGAACACGATGCCGTAGTCCATCGCAGCGGGTGCGATCATGCCAACCGTCACCGATCCTATGGCCATCACCACGAACGCGATCAATATCATCAGAATATCTCGCCAATGGACACGGCTCGACGCGAAGTACCGCTCGACCTTGGTCGACAGCGCAATGAACGGATCGCGAATCAATTCCTGTCGTTCATCCGGTTGCAGTGAAGTCAGCGCGTTTCGAACCCGCTCTTCGAGCGCAAGCCGGTCACGCCAAGCCGATTCCAAGTTGGGGTAAGTCTGTGCCAGCAGTTCCGGCAATTCCGCCGGGGCCTTCGCCACGCTGGCATAGGTGGACAGCTCACATTTGACCGGCGTGCGGCAAGTCCGGCAAGTCCGCTGATATCCCACCAATCGGCCCTCGCCCACCGAGATGTTGTACACGTGACCGGCCGAGCCGACCCGTTGCAATTTGAATGCACGCGGCTCTCGGCAGATCGGACAGAAGTCCGCCACGTAGCCCTGTTTGCGATAGACGAGCTTTCGGCCCCAGAAAATATACATATATTCCCCCACTCATGCGCATCGGCCCGGCATGCGCCTCTCATTGAAATTTTTTGCGCGCCCGTCTGGAACGGGATGGCGGCCTATTCTGCCGCATCTTTATTGCATTAGGGGTCATTTTTTGATCCGGCGTTTCCAACATACAACGCCAAGCGCTGCAAACCCGACTGCCGACTCCTTATCTCATGTTGCAATCATGCCGAATAGCCGATACCGGAAATCATGAGCTTCGGCACGATCGATTGCCTTTCATATTCCGATGTCATAATGGGCCCGAGGCATGCGCCTCTTCGCTCCCAAGCTTGTAACCCAACAAGAACGATGAAGACCATTTACCCTCCCGGGCCGAGCGATGTGCCGGCCGGACTGACACGCCCAACTGCTTCGTATCGGCGCAATGCGTGGTTGGCGGTGGCGGGCCTGCTGCTGTTCATCCTGCTCTATTTCGCTCTGACAGCCTGGTTCGCTTTCGCGGGCCTGACCGGCGCGTTGCGGCTGGCGGTGGATGGCGGTTCGGCGAGTCTGCCGGAATGGCTTGCGTGCGGCGGCAGCCTGTTCCTGGCCGTGTTCCTCGCCAAGGCGCTGTTCTTCATTCGGAAAGGCGAGTATGCCGATGGGCTCGAGGTGACGCGTACGGACCAGCCGCGCCTCTTCGCCTTCCTCGATCAAATCGCCGATGAGGCCGGCGCGCCCCGCCCGAACAAGGTGTTCGTCAGCGCTCGCGTCAACGCCGCCGTGTTCTACGACCTGTCGCTGGTCAACGTGATCCGGCCTTCGCACAAGAACCTCGAGATCGGGCTCGGACTGGTCAACATGCTCAATCTGAGCGAATTCAAGGCGGTGTGCGCGCATGAGTTCGGGCATTTTGCGCAGCGCTCGATGGCCGTGGGTCGATGGGTCTACACCACCCAGCAGATCGCCGCTCATATCGTCGCCAAGCGCGATCTGCTCGATCGCTTCCTGCGCCGTCTGTCGAATCTGGACGTGCGGATCTCCTGGATCGGCTGGCTGCTAAGCCTCGTAGTCTGGGCGTTGCGGGCCATCGTCGATACGGCATTCCGGTTGGTGATCCTCGCTCAGCGTGCCCTTTCGCGCGAAATGGAGATGCAGGCGGACCTCGTGGCCGTCTCGCTCACCGGGAGCGACGCTCTCGTGCATGCCCTGCACCGGCTACAGATTGCTGACGACGCCTGGGACCGAACGCTGGGTTTCGTGCGCAGCGAAGTCGGCAACCAGCGCCCGCCGCGCGATGTGTTCACCGTCCATCAAGCCGTTGCCGATCGGCTCAACCGCATCTACGACGACCCGGCTTATGGTCAGCGCCCGCGCGTTCCGGCCGACGGTGCCGCGGCTTTCCGCGTGTTCAACCGCGAGCTCGCGCAGCCACCGCGCATGTGGGCCACGCACCCGCAAAACCACGAACGCGAAGAAAACGCCAAACGCGTCTATCTGGTCGCGCCCGTCGACGAACGCAGCGCTTGGGCGCTCTTCGACAACGCCCAAGAATTGCGTGAGCGGATGACTGCCAAGTTGACTGGAGACACCGAGCATGCCGCGGTCGAGCCTGATGTTTCGCTGCGGCAGTTGGACGAGCAGTTCACGCAGGAGCATCTCAAGCCCCAGTATCGGGGCATCTACATGGGGTTCTCGGCGGTTCGACACGCGCCTTCGGCGGATACGCTGACGGAAGCCGTCACGTTGACCGGCCCGCTGCGCCTCGACACACTATATCCGGCCACCATCAGTCAGGATCTTGAACGGCTGCGCGCGCTCGAGCGCGAGCACGCGCTGCTGTGTTCGCTGCGCGACGGGCGGTATGACGCCCCGGACGGCGTCATTCGTCACCGCGATCGGGTACTGAGACGCGCCGAGCTGCCGGCCGCCATCGCGGCAGTGGATGCCGAGCGCGCGGCCGTCCGCACGGCTCTGCAAACCGTACTGAAGACGGTGCGCAGTGCCCACTTGGCCGCCGCCGACACGCTGTCGCCCCAGTGGAGCGCCTACCTGAAGGGATTGTTGCGTGTGCTGCATTATGCCGATCACGCAGAGGCCAACGTACGCGACGCTCATGCCTATCTATCGCTATGGAGGCAGCGAGCCGCAGCCGGCGGCTCCATCAGCGAAAAAGGCGTGGGACACATCCTGCGCGCGGCGGAACAGTTGCAGCGGGCGCTGGTTCAAGTCTTCAGAGTGGCTGCGGACGTGCACCCCGGCGCTTCGATTTTGGCTGCGCTCGGCATTGAAAGCTGGTCCGACGCGTTGGGGAGCTATGGCCTCAACGATCCTGTACGCGGCAACATCAACGACTGGCTGCGCATGATCGACAGCTGGGTCCACCATGCCGCGGGCAACCTCTCGGCCCTGCGGCGCGCGACGCTCGACGAGCTGCTGCGCTCCGAGGCGACCGTCGCCGCCGCCCATGCGGCACCCGGCACACCGGCGCCGGACGCCCCCCAGTCCATCCCGTCCGTTCCGGCGACCTTCGACACGCTCGTCGTCGGCACGGAACGTGTCCTGCGCGTCGGCAAGCTCACCTTCTCGGAGCGTTTTCGCACGGCCAACGGCTTGCTGCCCGGCCTCGCGCGCGCCGCGGTCGCGCTCGGCATCGTGGGTTCGGTGGTCGTATTCGGCTGGACGCAGGGCCGCGTCACGATCTCGGTCTACAACGGATTGGCGCGCAGCGTGGCCGCCACGGTGGACGGACAGCGTGTCGAGTTGCAACCTGGCGCGTCGACCCACCTGAGCGTTCAAGGTGGCCGCGATGTCCACATCGTGACCACGGCAATGGATGGCCAGCCGATCGAATCGTTCGATGCGCCGGTCGGCCGTCTGCATAAGCAGTTCGTCTACACGGTCGCCGGGGCCGCGCCGCTGCGGCAATGGACGGCGACCTACGGCAAGGTCTCCGCCGCGCCGCCGCGATGGCTCGTACCTCAGCGGTGGCAGCCAGCAGCGGCCGACCTTATCTTCACCGCACCACCGGAGCGCATTCAGACCAAGGGCAACGGCGGCACGCGCACCGTCCTCGATGCCGGCAACGCCACCGCGCCCGAGGACTTGATCGGCCAGATCGCCGACAAGCGTGCGGCGGCGGCGATGCTCTTGTCTCACGTACGATACGACGCGCCGGATTCGCCCTACCTGATCGACTGGCTAAGGTTGGCCGAGGCAACGCCCGGCTTCGATCAAACGCTTGCCGCGCGCCTGGCGCATTTTCCGGCGGACGTCATTGCCATGCGCATCGAACAGGACATGGCAAAGGGCTCGGCCCACGACGCCGTGTGCAAGCGTCAGCGAGCACTCGCCGCTGCATCGCCCGACCAACCGGATCTAGCCTATCTGGCCACGCGCTGCATGCCGCCGGGACCCGAGCAAGACGCGGCGTTCGCCGCGGGACGCGCGCGCTGGCCGGACTCCGCGTGGTACGCCCTCGCTACGGCATGGCACGCCAGCCTGCAAGCGCACTACGCCGAGGCGCTGGCCGACTACCAACTCGCCATGTCGAAAAATCCTGCGTTGCGTCAAGTGCTCGCCGTGGAAGCCGTCAGATTGATGCGCGTGCTCGATCCCGCGGCCGCGAAGGCGAACGCTAGAGAGCTGGCAAGGCACTCTCCCGAGTTGCGCGACCTGTTGCTGCTTGAGCCGGATGCGCCGACGCCCGAGGGACCTTACCGCGCGATCGTGCTGCTGGGACAGGGCCGACTCGACGAAGCGGTTGCCGCCGCGGCCGG
>JBCNPL010000244.1:0-4511 GCA_039593375.1 Paraburkholderia sp.
GGCTTCAATGTCGCGTTTTTTCCGATGCACCTGCTCGGGTTGCACGGCATGCCTCGCCGCATATGGACCTATCCGGCCGGCATGGGCTGGTCGACGATGAACCTCGTCGCGACAGTGGGCGCATGGGCGATCGCGGCGAGCGTGCTGCTCTTTCTCGTCAACGTCGCCCGCTCCTGGCGGCACGGCAAGCCGGCGGGCCCGAACCCCTGGGGTGCGGGGACGCTCGAATGGGCCACGTCGAGCCCGCCGCCGCCGCATAACTTCGACGCGATGCCCGTGGTACACGGACGCGATCCGCTCTGGGATCCGCCTGGGCGGCCCGCTCATGTGACCGGCCTCGCCGCCGACGCGCGCGAAGTGCTGCTCACCACGGTGCTCGATGCCGAGCCCGACCTCCGGTCGCTCTTTCCAACCCCATCGATCTGGCCGTTTCTGAGCGCCGTTGCGACGACCGTGCTTTTCATCGGTTCGGTCTTTACACCGTGGGCGATCGTCTGGGGTTCGATTCCGGTCGCCATCACGCTGACGGTCTGGTTCTGGCCGACCCGGCGCCATCACCTGCGGGCACTCGCGCTGGAGCGCAAGCCATGAACGGCGAAACGGTCACCGGGACGCGCACCGACATGACGCCGACCGCTCTCGATGTGAGTAAGCTGCCCACGTTCGGCTTCAGTCATCGCAGCCTCATGTGGTGGGGTACCGCGGGGCTTATGCTGATCGAAGGCACGGCATTCGCGATCGCCGTCGCCATTTACTTCTACCTGCGCAACGTCAACGTGGCGTGGCCGCTGACCGCCCCGCCGCCGAAGCTGCTTTGGGGAACGTTGAATCTTGCGATTCTCCTCGCGAGCATGGCTCCGAACGAGCTCGTAAAACGCGCTGCGCAACGACTCGAACTGCGCACGTGCCGGATCTGGTTCGTCGCCTGTCTCGCTTTCGCCATCGCATTCCTCGTCGTGCGCGGCTTCGAGTTCGCCACGCTCAACGTGAAGTGGTACGCCAATTCATACGGATCGATCGTCTGGTTCCTTCTCGGCCTGCACACGACGCACCTCGTCACCGACACCATCGACACCGCCGTTCTCGGCGTCGTGCTCTTCACGGGGCCGCTCGACGGACGCCGTTTCGTCGACGTCAGCGAGAACGCGCTCTACTGGTATTTCGTTGTCCTGAGTTGGCCGCCGATCTATGCGGTCATCTATCTGGCTCCACGTCTGCCGCACTAGCGAACGAGCGCGGAAACGACAAACGAAAGGAGGAGGAACGACGGACCGATGAAAACCTGGCTAGGATTGCTCGCCGCTCCGGCGCTCGTGCTTGCGGTGCAAAGCACCGACTATGCGCTCCTGCGGCTCGCCTGCGGGCGACATAGCACAGTCTCCCTGAACGTCGTCAGTGCGATCGCGTTCGCGGTCTCGGTGTTCGCCACGGTCATGGCGTATCGCAAATGGCGCGCGAGCGCGGCGCCGTTTCCGGCGAGCTATGACGCGCACGCAGCGCGCGCGGCATGCCTCGCATTTGCCGCGACGGTCCTCGGTGCGTTGAGCGCGTTGATTCAACTGACGATGTGGTTCCCCCAATGGCTTTTTTCGCCATGTCGATGAAAAGACGCCGCTGGCTGCTCGCGTTGCCCACTATCCTCGTGTTCGCGACTTTAGCCGCGGCATCGCCGGCGCTCGCGCATCCGTTGTCTGCCGCCGAACGCTCCGCGCCTATGACCTTCGGCTGGGAATTCACACCATGGGTGACGACGCTGCTCGCCGCCAGCCTGGCCGCCTATTGCGTCGGCTACGTGCGCCTGCACCGGCGCGGCAACGCTGGGCGGCCCAAGCGTCATCGGTATTTCGTGGCGTTCGCCGCGGGTTGGCTCGCTCTCGCCGCCGTGCTGGTGTCGCCGCTCGATACGTTGAGCGAAGCGCTGTTTTCAGCCCACATGGTGCAGCACGAATCGATGATGATCGTCGCCGCGCCGCTGCTCGTGGCAGGCCGGCCGCTGGGCATCTGGATCTGGGCGCTGCCGCGTCGAGCGCGCAGCGGCCTTGGCCGTGCGCTGCGCTCGCGCGCGTGGCGCGCGTTTTGGCGATCGATCGTCTCGCCGGTGCCCGCGTGGATTCTGCATGCCGCCGCGCTCTGGGCATGGCATGTGCCACCGCTCTTCGAGGCCGCGCTCGCGGATCCGTTCGTCCATACGCTGCAGCACGCGAGCTTTCTCATCACGGCGCTGCTGTTCTGGTGGAGCATTGTCGGCGATGGCGCCACGCGGCGGCGTAGCGGTCATGCGATGCTTTCGCTCTTCACGACGATGGCCCACACAGGCGCCCTCGGTGCGCTGATCACGCTGGCGCCGGGACTTTGGTATCCGTCGTACGTCGAGCCGGCGAGTGCGCTCGGCATCGATCCGCTCCACGATCAGCAGCTTGGCGGACTGATCATGTGGGTGCCCGCGGCGCTCGCTTATCTCCTTGCGGCGCTCGTCATCGCGGCACGTTGGCTCTCGCGCGGCCGCGCGGTACCGGCAACGCCGGCCGCCACAGCGCTAGTCGAAAGCCCTTGTGGCGGCGCGAGCACCACGCCCATTCAGGATGGATCGCCGTGAAGCCGCCACGCACGACGACGCGCTTATTGCTGCTCGCGCTGCCTGCGGCCGTGGCCTTGACGGCGCTCGGTGATGGAATGCTCCGCGCGAGAGCCGACTCGCCGGCTCCGAGCGCCGCCGCCCCCGAGCCGCTCGGCGGCACGACGCCGAGCGCCGCATTGCTTCAACGCGGCGAGTATGTGGCCAAAGCGGCAGACTGCGCAGGCTGCCATACGGCGCCCGACGGCGGCGCGCCCTATGCGGGCGGCCTCGGCATGGGTTCGCCGTTCGGCACGATCGTCACCAGCAATATCACACCGGATCGGCGCTACGGAATTGGCCGCTACAGCTTCGACGATTTCGAGCGCGCGGTGCGGCACGGAATCGCACCTGGCGGCACAAGGCTGTACCCGGCCATGCCCTATCCCGCGTTCTCCAAAATGTCGGACGACGACCTGCGCGCGCTATACGCATTTTTCATGCGGCGCGTCGCCCCCGTCGCGCGACCGACCCCTCCGTCCGACGTTGCGTTTCCGTTCAACCAGCGCTGGGCGTTGCGATTCTGGCAGCTCGCGTTCATGCCTGATCCGCTGAAAACGCGACTCGATCGCGACGCTCAGTGGAACCGAGGGGCGTACCTGGTGCAATCGCTCGGGCACTGCGGCGCCTGCCATACGCCGCGCGGCTTCGCATACCAGGAGCGAGGTTACGACGAATCGTCGCCGCGCTACCTGACGGGCGGCGTCAACGACCACTGGTTCGCGCCGAACCTGACTGGCGACTCGGGGTCAGGGCTCGGCCGCATCGGCGAAGCCGACATCGCGCGCTTCCTGAAAACGGGCCACGCCGCCGGGACCGTGGCGTACGGCAGCATGGTCGAACAGATCGAGGATAGTACGCAGTACATGACAGACGAGGACTTGCAAGCGATAGCGCACTATCTGAAGTCACTGCCTGCACGTCAAGCGTCGGGCAGCTACGAGCCCGACAATCCGACGGCGCAGGCCGAAACGAACGGCAATCGCGTTCGCGATCCGCAGTCCGTCGGATTCGATGTCTATCGTTCTTTCTGCGCGCGCTGCCACGGCGGCGACGGCAAAGGCATACCCAACGTCTTCCCGGCTCTCGCCGGCAATCCGTCGGTACTGGCGAAGGACACCACGTCGCTGATCCGGCTGCTCGTCGAAGGCGGCAACAGCCCCGCCACTCAGTCCGGACCGCCGCGCCAGCGCATGCCGGGCTTCGCGGGTACGCTCGTCGATGCGCAGATCGGTCAGGTGCTCACCTACATTCGCGGTGCCTGGGGCAACGATGCACAACCGATCAGCGGCAACGACGTCAACAGCCTGCGACAGACGCTCCACAAATAGCACGTACGCACTGAGCCTTAAGGCTGACGCTGCCCACCTTGATGACGCGGCATCTTCTGCTGGTTTTGCTGTTGCTGTCCCTGTTGCGGCGCTCCGCGATCGCTCTGACGCGGATTGCTGGGAGCGTTGTTGCTGGACTTCTTCGATGTCATCGCAAACCTCCGTTGACTCGAGTTGAAAACGCCGAAGCGACTCCATTGAAGTTTCGCAACGAGCGTACCCGCCTCTTTTCCCACGGCAACACCTGCACGGAAGCAGCCGTTGCTGAAACGAACGATGGCTGGCGTGGTGCCGGCCACGGGGCAGCGATGCGGATGCGGATGCGTCCAAAGAGAACCGAGACGATACTTGGCCGGCGAAGCCGAGACCTTTTTCCTGCCGCCAACGCGCACGGACGGCGCATAAACGAAGAAACGCGATTGTTTTTGGTCGGCGTCGCAGGCTGACGAGAACCGAGTTCCGAGCTGAACCGTATGCTTTTGGACGGCGATGCTGCGCGACGAATTTGCGGCAACGCTCTCGCGCCGCGCTACTCCGCGCAGCGGTAGAACTCGATTTGCTGCCCG
>JBCNPL010000245.1:0-4507 GCA_039593375.1 Paraburkholderia sp.
TGTTCACGAGCAAGTCGTAAAACGCATACTGCTCGAGATCATTCCGGTCGGTCAGGCGGTACTTCAACCACGCCGACGCAACGACACGGGCGATACGACGAAACCGCTGGTCCTCGCGCTCGTCGTATCGCTTGTCCAGTTGCACCTGATACTGCTTCATCCATTTCACGACATCGACAATCGGCAGACGTGCATCATCGATGCATCTCGCCGGGAAACTGGAACTCGACATGTCGATCCGGAAAGAAATGCACTTCGAGAATCCGGGCACCCGCATCGTCGGGCACCTGGGACTGCGGCATCGACACCTTCGTCTCTGCATGGAACATTTGCTTGTTCCCTTTGTGCCATTGGTCGACATCGTAGTAATTCCACTTGACGACAAACTCCGTGCCCTTGAGCTTGCAACAACATTTGACGCTACCGCCCCCTGCGCCCGGCGGGTCGTCTCCCCCTCCGCTCGCCGTATTTCCGAATGTGTCAGAGATCGCGAAGCCGCTCATGTTGCACGGCAGATAATTTCGACCGGTAACCGAGATTCCGCTATACACCGGCTCCGACTTGCCGCACGCGCTCAAGCTCAAAGCCACCGCGAGCCCGGACCTACGCCACGTCACTACGCGCCTCCAGCAATTCCCGCTCGTGTGTCGCGCGAATCACGTCCCACGTCGCATCGTCGATCGTCGCCAGCGCGTCATTGAGCGTCGCCTTCCCATCTGCGACGGCCTCGAAGCACGACTTCACAACCGGATGCTCGTCGAATCGCGGCGCAACCAGCACGCCCGTCACCACGTAGCACTGCAATTCCGCTTCCTCGACGATCCCATGTGCCGCCGCCCGGTCGAGTTGCTCGATGACCTGGTCATGCAGTTCCACATCGGACAGATGATCGACCATAGCCCCCATCGTCTCGCGAAACTTCAGCACGAGCTTGTCCGGATACCCGAGTTCGACCAGTTGCGCATGCTGCTGCTCGCTGAGGCCCGGCGCGTCCCCCGCCGGCATCGCGCCTTCGATCGTCGGCGTGTCGTTATGCCACACGACCTCGTCGAGCCGCCGGTCGCGATAGCGGATCTCGCCAAACGGCGCGACGAACTGCTGCGCCTGCGTATCGCTCCACACCCGCCGAAACCGCGCCAAAACATGGTTATCGAAGAAAAACAGGTAGTACGCGCGACCGTTCGGCAGCGCGTACTTCACATACCGGCGCAAATGCGCGCCCAGCGCGTCGAACGACCACGCCGAACACAACCACGTCACCGCATGCAGATCGACCGCATCCAGCCATAGCTGGCGCAGCATACGATGCTGTTCGGCATCTCTGTCGTCGAGCACCTGACGGTCGAATGCGATCAGGTACGGCGCGATATCGGTATAGGCATCGAGCCCGGTGTCGGTCCAGAGCGATGCATAGCGCAGGCCGCGCACGGCTGCGAGCTGCGTGTCGAGCCCCTGATAACCGCGTGTATCGACAAGCGCGTAAAGCCGCATCGCGCGGCCGTCGTCGGCCTTGCGCTCCAGCGACGTCTTCAGCGTCTCCAGGAACACGGGCCATTCGGGCTCGCGTGGATTCGGCGCAGCATCGACGATTTCGGCAGCGTCAGCGATATCGTTCGGAGCGGCGTCGCCGCCTGTATTGTCGACTTCGTCCATCAATCTGCCTCGACCATCGATTCGCGCCCGCTATGCGCGTTCAGCACGCATTGCTTGCACGTGCCACCCGGCATCGCGGGCAGCGGATACGGCATGCTCGTCGGCCCGGCGAACTGGTGCTGCGCCCCCTTGAAATCGATCTTCCCCGGCGCGTGAATCTCGATGTTGCCGCCCTTGATCCGGATATACGCGCCGCCCGAGGTCAGCAGGATTTCCTGCTTGGCGGCCACGTCGACGTTCTCGGTCGCCGCCAGCATCTTCAGCGTCTTCTGCGCGGTAAGCTCGACATTGTCCGCATGCGCCTGGACCTCGACCTTGCCCTTCGCGGCGAACAGCTTCATCCCCGCGTTTTGCACGAAAAGGCTGATGCGATCGCGAACGCCGGCTATCAGCGACTTGCCGCTCGTGATGAAGGTGCTCTGACCGCTGACGATATTGGTCTGCCGCTCGCTCGCGAGGTGCACCGATTGCTGCGACGCCATCCCTATCCCCGACGGGCTCGCGAACAGCATCACCGGCTCCTTGAATGCGTTCGCATTGCCGGCCCCGCCGCCGCCGGTGCGCCCGCCCGACGACGCACCCGATACGCTCTCCTGCGTCGCGTCGGCGAACGTCTTCAGCGCATCGTGCCCGGTACCGAGACTCTCCGCCTGATGCATCTCGCTGACCTGCGACATCGACTCGATCAGCCCCCCGGCATTGACCAGTTGCTGTTGCGCCTCACGCACGTCGAGCGGCTGGCTGTTCGCCTGCTTCAGATGGGTCGTGACGTACAGCCCTTGCCCGGCCCGCACCGCACCATACGCATCCGTCCGCAAATCGAACCCCGAACCGAGATACGCACCGCGCGTGTTGCCGTTCTGCTCGATCAGGTAACCAAGATGAAGCAGCGAATTCGCACTGCTGCTGAACAGTCGCGCGCGGTTCTGCCCGGTCGCGTCGTCGAGCACCATCTCGTTGTGACCGGAGCCCGCGTACTCCTTCGAACGGAAGCCCGACAGGATCCCGTCGCTATGCCATTGCGGCTTGACGGCCCCGTTGTACACGCGGTGCATCACGATCGGCCGGTCGCAGTCGCCGCCGATGTAGCCGATCAGCACTTCCTCGCCAACCCGCGGAATATGGACGGCCCCATAGCCGCCGCCGGTATCCGACTGCACGACGCGCATCCAGCACGACGCGGTTTCGGTGCCCGGGTTCTGACGATCCCAGACGAACATGACCCTGATCCGGTTCAGTTCGTCCGTATACACCTCTTCGCCCTTCGGCCCGACGACGACGGCCGTTTCGAGCTGCATGACGGGCTTCTTGTGCTCGAACGGGCTGCGATACGGCACGGCGGCACGCTGCGCTTCGACTTCGACGAGATAAAACCCTGCCGAACCGTCGTCGTGCCCGACCTCGAACGCCACCGCCGCGCCGTGCGCCGCCTTGGCCTGCGCGAGCCGGGCCTGCAGACTGTGCGGCAAGTGCGCGTCGTGGTCCGACAGCGGCAAGTTGTTCTCGATGTACCGCGTCACGCCGATCGCCGCGAACTCGCGATCGCCCGGCGAATCGCGGTCGTGCGCCGGATGATCGGCCAGCGTGAAACGCCGGCCCGCATCGATCGCACGCACGCCGCCCACGCCGAAGAAGCGCTTCGCGCGGGACTCCCATTCCTCCAGGCGGATCTTCGACAGATGTTCGCCGCGATCCTGGCCCGGATACGTGTAGGCGCCCGTGTACTCGTAGATTTCGGCCTGGTCCGGCAGATCGCCCTGCCCGGCCTTGGTCGGCAGCGTCGTGCCGTTCGGACTGCCCGCCGACGACGGCGATTTGTAGTCGAACGTGCGCGTCGTGTGCAGCGTGCTCTGCAAGGTCCGCGACGCGGCCCACTGCGTGAAGCCGGTGGTTTCGGTGCCCGCTCCCGTTTGATCGAAGCCGACGGTTTTCGGCGACAGTTCGTCGACCGCGTGCAGATCGTCGGTAATGACGAGCATGTGCGTCTTGCCATCGTCGGCGTGGCGCCAGAAACCGAACAGCCCTTCGTCCTCCATCAGGCGATGCACGAAGTTCCAGTCGGTTTCGCTCTGGCGGCAGTATGAGCGCGACGGCAGCGGCTTCGACAGTGCGAACTGATACCGGCCCCTCGCCTGCGGATGCGCGTCGAATACGTCGGCAAGGATCGCGTCGACGCTCCTGTCCTGCCAGTACCGCATGTCACTGCGGAACCTGAGGAAGTGCATCCACGACGCGAAGCTCAGCTGGTAGCTCGACAGGCTGCCGTCCGCCCCGAGCCGGCGCGCCGTGTGGACATAGCCGTTGATCGGGAGATACGACCGGTCTGCCTGCTGGATCCACAGCGTGATCGGCTGCGCGATCAGCGTCTTGAGTTCGACGTCGCTCGCGGTGGACACGAGATCGAGCGTCACGCTGAAATCGCGCCCCAGCTCGGAACGGGTCACGGCCCGGCGCGGCACGAGCGCATTGTTCGGCAACGACGGAATGTCCGTCTTCAGCAGGCGGTCCTGCTGGATCAGGCCGCCGCGAAGCGCCTGCGCCAGTTCTGTCACGTTCATGCGTCACTCGTCTTCTTGTTTGCCGCAGGCCCGCCGGGGCCCGCGCTCTCAGGAAAAAGCCCTGCTCTCGCGGCACGACGGTACCGCGAACACATGTCACGCGCGTTGCCGCGGCGCAGCCGTCACGACTGCTCGTCGGGCCGCACGCCCAGCAGCTCGCGAATATGCGACAACGACCCGTCGTCCTTCACGACGCTCTCGAGCCACTTGTGCAGCGGCATGTCGGCCCATTCGGCCGCCTTGTCGGCGAGATACGCGACCGGGCTGTGCGGCTCGGTCTGGCGGAAATAGCGCTC
>JBCNPL010000246.1:0-4495 GCA_039593375.1 Paraburkholderia sp.
GCTTTCGCCTCGTTCAGCGCGGCATCGAGCGCGGCCGTATCGTTGGCGTCGTCGACGTGCAGGGTGTGCCAACCGTACCCGCGGAAACGCGTCTCGACGTCGTCGCTATAGGCGAGATCGGTATGTCCTTCGATCGTGATGCGATTGCTGTCGTAGATCCAGGTCAGATTGGCCAGCCGTAGATGTCCCGCGAGCGATGCGGCCTCGTGTGAAACACCCTCCATCAAATCACCGTCGCCGCATAACGCGTAGACGCGATAGTCGAACAAGACCGCATCGTCGCGATTGAAATGGGCGGCGTACCAATACGCGGCGACGGCCATCCCGACGCTGTTGCCGAGGCCTTGGCCGAGCGGCCCGGTCGTCGTCTCGACGCCGGTCGTCAGGCGGTACTCGGGATGTCCGGGGGTCTTGCTGTCGAGTTGGCGAAAATGCTTGATATCGTCGAGCGAAACGGCGGGCTCGCGCGTTGCCCTGCTCTCGTCGTCGACCGCTTTCACGCCAGCGAGATGAAGCACCGAATAGAGCAGCATCGACGCGTGGCCGACCGAAAGCACGAAGCGATCTCGATTGGGCCAAAGCGGCTCATCCGGATCGTAGCGCAGATGGTTCTGCCACAACTGATAGATGACGGGCGCGAGCGCCATCGGCGTTCCTGGATGGCCTGAATTGGCCTTCTGCACCGCGTCCATCGAGAGTGTGCGAATGGTATCGATGGCGAGTTGATCGAGGGAGAAATCGGGACGCATGCGGACTCCTGTCCGGTCGACTGACAACGAACGAAGTACCGCGCAACCCGCATACCCGGATCGTTCTGTCAGACCGCACAGCTCGGAAAGCGGCAAAGCATGCATCGATCTCCGCAGTTTTTGCAACGATACGCGGACGGGGCGATGCGCGCGCCGAGCGAAGATGGAATGGCCGTTGCTTCGATGACGATGTGTTCAACCCAGCGGCCGCGCGTTGCGCGCGCGAAGCGCGGAAAGCACCCGCACCGCCAAGCGCCAGACGCCGCTCGCCGCGCGATAAGGAGGCATTCATGGCTCAACACCCGGCTCATTCGCAAGCACATCGGCGTTCGGGGCATCCGTCGCCCGTCGCGATTCAGAAAGCGCTTGCCGGCGTCGACTATCCGACGACGCGCGAGCACCTCGCCGAGACGGCGCGCGCCCATCATGCCGAGCAGGACATCGTCGATATGATCGATCGTCTGCCCGATAAGGACTATGACAGCCCCGCCGCCGTCTCGAAGGCGATTGGACAAATGGAATAGCGCGTGCGCGGCGAGATCGAGACAGCCCACCGAAGCGCGCGCAAACGATAGGAGAACAGCATGATCACTTCACCCGATCCAATCGGCAGCAAGGGCGAGACACGCATCGTCGGGAAAGGCAGCGCGAGCGCCGAAGGCCCGGGGCCGTATGTGATGGCCGCCAGCACGCTCGACGGCGACAAGGTCATGTGCTCGGACGGCACGGACGTCGGCAAGATCAAGGAGATCATGCTCGATGTCTACACAGGACGTATCGCGTATGCGGTCATGTCCGTGGGCGGCTTCCTCGGAATCGGCGACAAACTGCTTGCCATCCCATGGAACGCGCTGACGCTCGATACCGATCGCAAATGCTTCCAGCTCTCCGTGCCGCCTGACACGATCAAGAACGCGCCGGGGTTCGACAAGAACCACTGGCCGGCGATGGCCGACGTGGCGTGGGCGAGCGAGATCCACGACTACTACGGCAGTGCGCCGTATTGGAGCGCCCGCGAGGGAGAACTGAGAAGCGGCGATGAACCGGGCACGGCGGCCAGCAGCGACGACTTGCCCCACTGAGGCGGCTCCATCGAGCGACTTCCCTCGAAAGTGAACGCCAGACGACGCGAGGGGGCGGTCCCGCCGTCCCCTCGCATGCGTCCTGAGTCACCGAACGACGGATTCACCGGACGGCGCTTGACCTTACCCGCCGCCTATTCCCTGCAATACCCTCCCCGTTCCCCCGCACACGGTGCACGGTTGTCCTTCCACCATCCCCGTGCCGCGGCAGACGTGACATGGACTCTCGCCGATTCCAGGCGCCTCGGGCGGCCCTTCGTCGCCGGGGTTTTGCGGTTCATTGGATTCCTGCATACGGCCCTCCGTGAAAGTCGGCGCTAGCGCCGTCACGGTACTCGGAGCAACCGGCGGACCGGCGACATTCCGAAAGCGCGGCCGGCGATTCAATAGTAAATCGGCAATTCAATGACGCACGGTTACAGGTCTGCGACGCGAATGCGTTAAAACCGATTCTCGTTCGCTTTAACTGGCCTCGAGCGGCTCTTTCGAATATACGCCCGACGTTACGAGAAAATGACTGAGTCCGCGACGAGAGTGGGATTTTTTGCGTCCACCTATCAGAAACCGTTTCCAATCGTCATATTCCTCACAACGTTGTCAGGTGCGGACCGAAACCACGTCATTCCGTATTGCGAAGCGCGGTCAACGGTATTAGTATGTGCCCAACACCGAATCGCCGCAGATGGCCCGCCAGAAGGCGGGAATCCGAAACAATTACCCATCTCCCGGTCGGCGAAGTGGATTTATCTGTAACTAATACCTTCCCGGATCCGGCGAGGAAGGCGCGTGAAACGTTAATTCATCACACAATACATTATGAGGCGCATACATTTGTTGGTCAGATTGACGGAATATTTTCCGATTGTCGTCGTTCCTTTTCACCGACTTTGTAATTGATACAGATCACCCGATCGTCGGTATGGAATTGCGTCCGGTACCCGGGCCAATTAGAAAGACCGGGGCCTTTCGAAATCAGGAGTTGAGCATGTTGAGCCCTCATGAAATAGCCACGTTGATTCTGGTCCGGGATGCCCCCGATCAGATAGAGGCCGACCGTGCCGAACTCAGCACGCTGCTCGAGCACGAGCTCGTCGCGCTCGAACAAGCGGAGCGCGGTCTGTCGCGCCCACGCATTACCCAAAACGGCTACTCCATCCTGGAAGCCTGTTCGCGCATCCGCTGATCACGGGCGCCCGGCCGTGCCGGATGTCCGTGAAGCATCAAGTTATCAAGCCAACATAGGAGTACTAAGGAATGACACGCAAGGTCGCCCTCGTGACGGGAGGTATGGGTGGGATCGGTGAGGCAATCAGCGTCCGGCTGCACGATGCCGGGCATACCGTGCTCGTCACCTACTCGCCCAGCAACACGAATGCGGACAGCTGGCTCGCGAAAATGGAAGCCCAGGGCAGGCAGTTCCGCGCCTACTCCGTGGATGTGGCCGACTATGCCTCCTGCGAGCGCTGCGCCGCGCAAATCCGCGAGGAAGTCGGCGCGGTCGACATACTGATCAACAACGCCGGCATCACGCGCGACGCGAGCTTCAAGAAGCTCGACAAGGGCGCGTGGGATGCCGTCTTGCACACCAACCTCGACTCCGTGTTTAACATGACCAAGCAGTGGTACGAAGGCATGACGACGCGCGGGTGGGGACGAATCATCAACATATCGTCCGTGATCGGCTGCAAGGGTGGCTTCGGCCAATCGAACTATGCAGCCGCGAAGGCAGGCATGCACGGCTTTACGAAATCGCTCGCGCTCGAGCTCGCTCGCAAGGGCGTGACCGTCAACACTGTCTCCCCCGGCTTCATCGCGACGCGGATGGTCATGGCCGTGCCCGAGGAAGTGCTGAAAACGAAGATCCTCCCGGAAATACCGGTCGGTCGGCTGGGCCAACCGGAGGAAGTCGCTGCGCTCGTGTCCTACCTCTGCTCCGATGAGGCGGGCTTCGTCACGGGCGCCAACATTTCGATCAACGGCGGGCAGCACCTGCAATGATCGAAGCCGATCGGCGGCCCGGCAATCGATGAGCCGCCGCGGCGCAACCGGAATTGGAGCGGTCGGAGGAGACAGAGCAGCGATACGTCCGCGGATGATCGCGCCATAACGTTCCGCCCCCGTTCGTCATGCCCGCGCCTCGAGCGACGGGTGCAATCGAACGGAATTGGCCGCGCGTCGCCTGAGTCGTTCAGGTAACGCGCGGTTTCTTTTTGCCGTATTCCTCCGCGCATTCAGCCATTCCTCCCCGTCTTCTCGCGGTCAGGCACTGCTTTTGCGGCAGGCGTCGAAGGCTGACGGCATCATCGCCGGCGTCCGCGCTCGGCAACGATGCTCACGGTCCGCAGGTCCGACAGACCCAGAGACTCGGAACCGCAGCCCACCGTTGCCACGGCCTGGAGGACTGCCCATGTCTCTTCCCCTCGCGAGACGCCTCGCCATCGCCGGCTTGCTGTTCGCCGGCGCCTGCTACGGCGCCGAGCCGATCCAGACGTTCGAGCTGCCGCGAGGCGCCGTTCGTTCCGCACCGGCCGCGCAGGGGAATCCGCATGCCGAGCCCTCCCCCGTCGAGCCCGCGCCGCCATCCGATCTCTACGGGGAGCTATATCGCGACGTCGAGCTCGGTGACGTCTTTCCCGACAGTAAAACGTTCGCGGACATGATCCC
>JBCNPL010000247.1:0-4494 GCA_039593375.1 Paraburkholderia sp.
CGATCGCGCAGGCGGTTGAACGCGAGGCGGCGATTGGCGAGCGAGGGCTTCTTGCCGAGCGTGATGAGCGGCTCGACGACTTTACGAAGTTCCTTCGCCTTCGGCAGCGTCGTCTTGATGACTTCGTGCTCGATCAGCGAATTGGACATGTTACGGAGCATTGCCAGACGATGGCTGCTCGTGCGGTTCAGTTTCCGCAAACCATGACGGTGACGCATTTCGGTTTCCTTGATTCAAAGTTTTGATCCAGCTCTTCTATCGCCCCCGCTTTGAACGACAAACGGGAACACGGGCCGGTAACGAAAAAAACGACAAGGCGCGGATTGTAATGCGAAATCCGCGGCCTTGCCAATTGCCGGGCCGTCCCGGCGAATTACTTGTCGAGACCGGCCGGCGGCCAGTTCTCGAGCTTCATGCCGAGCGTCAAGCCGCGCGACGCGAGCACTTCCTTGATTTCGTTGAGCGACTTGCGGCCGAGATTCGGCGTCTTCAACAGCTCATTCTCGGTGCGCTGGATCAGATCGCCGATGTAGTAGATGTTCTCGGCCTTGAGGCAGTTCGCCGAACGAACGGTGAGCTCGAGATCGTCGACCGGACGCAGCAGGATCGGATCGATCTGCGGCGCACGCGAAGGCGCTTCCGCGGCGGCTTCCGTGCCCTCCAGCGCCGCGAACACGGCGAGCTGGTCGACGAGGATGCGCGCCGATTGGCGAATCGCTTCCTCGGGCGAGATGACGCCGTTCGTCTCGATGTTCATGACGAGCTTGTCGAGATCGGTGCGCTGCTCGACGCGCGCGCTCTCGACGGCATAGCTCACGCGGCGAACCGGCGAGAACGACGCGTCGAGGACGATGCGGCCGATGATCTTCGCCGTTTCTTCACCATAACGGCGCACGTTGCCGGGCACATAACCCCGGCCTTTCTCGACCTTGATCTGCACGTCGAGCTTTCCGCCCTTCGACAGATGAGCAACGATGTGATCGGGGTTGATCACCTCGGCGTCATGCGGCAATTCGATGTCGCGAGCGGTCACCAATCCCTCGCCTTCCTTGCGCAGCGTGACCGTGACTTCGTCGCGGTTGTGCAGCTTGAACACGACGCCCTTCAGATTCAGCAGCAGGTTGACGACGTCTTCCTGCACTCCGTCGAGCGTCGAGTACTCGTGCACGACGCCTGCGATCGTCACTTCGGTCGGCGCGTAACCGATCATCGACGACAGCAGGACGCGCCGAAGCGCGTTGCCCAAAGTGTGGCCGTAACCGCGTTCGAACGGCTCCATCACCACTTTCGCGTGGCTGTCGCCAAGCGATTCAACGGCGATGATCTTGGGCTTCAACAAACTGGTTTGCATATGTAGGTTTTCCTTTTCAATACCCTCGGCTCGTTACACCGATAAGGCTGACCGGTAACAACCCTAAAAAGATGAGCCGAGGCGCCCTCTTGCCCCAAGGCAATCGGGTACCCCGGCCGCAGATTCGATTAGCGCGAATACAATTCGACGATCAGGCTTTCGTTGATGTCGCCGGCGATATCGGCACGCTCGGGCACTTGCTTGAACGTCCCTTCGAACTTCTTCGTATCGACCGCTACCCAGCTCGGCATGCCGGTTTGTTCCGCGAGCGACACCGCTTCGAGGATCCGCGCCTGCTTCTTCGCCTGCTCGCGCACGGCGACGATGTCGCCGGCCTTCACTTGCAGCGACGGGATGTTCGCGACCGTGCCGTTCACCGTGATGGCGCGGTGGCTCACGAGCTGCCGCGCCTCGGCGCGCGTCGAGCCGAAGCCCATGCGGTAGACGACGTTGTCGAGCCGCGACTCGAGCAACTGCAGCAGGTTTTCACCCGTGTTCCCCTTGCGGCGATCTGCTTCGGCGAAATAGCGGCGGAATTGGCGCTCGAGCACACCGTAGATACGCTTCACCTTTTGCTTTTCACGCAGCTGCGTGCCATAGTCGGACGTGCGCGCACCCGAGGTGCGGCCATGCTGACCAGGCTTGCTGTCGAGCTTGCACTTGTCGGCGAGCGAGCGGCGAGCGCTCTTCAGGAAGAGGTCGGTGCCTTCACGGCGGGACAGCTTGGCTTTGGGGCCGGTATAACGTGCCACTTTGCGTTCCTTCTATGTTTGATCACGCGGATTCTTCCCCGCGCTAGTCCGACCCCGACGGGCCGAACGGTGGACTTAGCGATTCGATCGATAGCAAATAGCCTGCGGGCGCAACCCTTGCTGCGCCAGCAGGCGTCTTACGTGCGCACGCCTTAGATGCGGCGGCGCTTCGGCGGACGGCACCCGTTATGCGGAATAGGCGTCACGTCGGAGATCGCGGTGATCTTGATGCCAAGACCATGCAGCGCGCGCACCGCCGATTCACGGCCGGGGCCGGGGCCCTTGATCCGCACTTCGAGGTTCTTCACGCCATATTCCATCGCCACGCGGCCGGCCGACTCGGCCGCAACCTGCGCCGCGAACGGCGTCGACTTGCGCGAGCCCTTGAAGCCCTGGCCACCCGAGGTCGCCCAGGCAAGCGCATTGCCCTGACGATCGGTGATCGTGATGATGGTGTTGTTGAACGACGCGTGAACGTGAACCACGCCCTCGGCGACGTTCTTCTTGACCTTCTTGCGAACGCGTTGCGCCGCGGTGCTGTTCGAAGCCTTAGCCATTACGTTTCCCTGTAACTTTCAATCGCGCTTATTTCTTCAGCGCTGCTGCGGCACGGCGCGGACCCTTGCGCGTACGCGCATTGGTGCGGGTACGCTGACCGCGCAGGGGCAGACCCTTGCGATGACGGACGCCGCGGTAGCAACCGAGGTCCATCAGGCGCTTGATGCTCATCGTCACTTCGCGGCGCAGATCGCCTTCGACCACGAACTTGCCGACTTCTTCACGCAGCTTTTCGAGATCCGCGTCGGTCAAATCCTTGACCTTCTTCGAATACTGGACACCAGCCGCGTCGCAAATTTGGCGCGAGCGCGTGCGGCCGACACCATAGATCGCCGTCAGGCCGATTTCGGTATGCTGGTGGTTCGGGATGTTCACCCCTGCAATACGAGCCATTGTTTTTCCTCAAACAAAAAGCGCAAGCAAAAGCGAGGCCGTTAGCCTTGACGCTGTTTGTGGCGCGGATCAGAGCTGCAAATCACGCGCACAACGCCTTTGCGCTTGATGATCTTGCAATTGCGGCAAATGCGCTTAACCGATGCCATCACTTTCATGATATTACCCTTTTTCCAAATCACTTCGCCCGGAACACGATCCGCGCACGCGAGAGATCGTAAGGCGTCAACTCAACCGTTACCTTGTCACCCGGCAGAATGCGGATATAGTGCATCCGCATCTTGCCCGAGATGTGGCCCAGCACGACATGACCGTTCTCCAGCTTCACCCTGAAGGTTGCATTGGGGAGGTTCTCGATGACCTCGCCCTGCATCTGGATCACATCCTCTTTGTCTTTGGCAGCCATAAGTCCTTCTAACGCATCGGGATGTTGCTGCCCTTGAAATTGGCTTTCTTGAGCAGCGATTCATACTGTTGCGACATTACGTACGACTGCACTTGCGCCATGAAGTCCATGGTGACGACGACGATGATCAGCAGCGACGTTCCACCGAAATAGAACGGCACGTTCCAGCGCAGCACCAAGAACTCCGGCAGCAGGCAGACGAACACGATGTAGATCGCACCCGCAAGCGTAAGCCGCGTAAGGATGCGGTCGATATAGCGCGCGGTCTGATCGCCAGGGCGAATGCCCGGTACGAAAGCCCCGCTCTTCTTCAGGTTATCGGCCGTTTCCCTGCTGTTGAACACCAGCGCGGTGTAGAAAAAGCAGAAGAACACGATCGCCAACGCATACAGCACTACATAGACGGGCTGGCCCGGCTTCAGCGCGTTTGCCACGTTATGCAGCGTGTCCGAGAACCATCCGCCCTTCGAGCCCGCGCTGAACCAGTTCAGGATCGTTGCCGGGAACAGGATGATCGACGACGCGAAGATCGGCGGAATCACGCCCGACATGTTCAGCTTCAGCGGCAGGTGCGACGATTGCCCGCCGTAGATCTTGTTGCCGACCTGACGCTTCGCGTAATTCACGAGAATCTTGCGCTGCCCGCGCTCGATGAACACCACGAGATACGTCACGGCCGCGATCAACACGACGACGACGATCGCCGAGAACGGATTCATCGAGCCCGACTGCACGAGCGAAGCGAGGCCGCCGACCGCGTTCGGAAAGCCCGCCGCGATCCCGCCGAAGATGATGATCGAGATGCCGTTCCCAAGCCCGCGTTCCGTGATCTGCTCACCGAGCCACATCAGGAACATCGTGCCCGTCACGAGCGTTACCACCGTCGTCAGGCGGAACAACATGCCCGGATCGATCACGAGGCCGGGCTGGTTCTCGAGCGCCACGGCAATGCCGAACGCCTGGAACGTGGCGAGCACCACCGTGAAGACCCGCGTGTACTGCGTGATCTTGCGCTGGCCCGCCTGCCCTTCCTT
>JBCNPL010000248.1:0-4494 GCA_039593375.1 Paraburkholderia sp.
TGCCCGCATCACGCAGGCGGCGCATCGCCTCGACGATTCGATTCAAGTCGCGCGGATGCAGCCCGATACTCGGCTCGTCGAGCACGAACAGCGTCTTGGTCAGCGAAGTGCCGAGCGCCGTCGTCAGGTTGATCCGCTGCACTTCTCCGCCCGAAAGCGTGCGGCTCTGGCGATCGAGCGTTAGGTAGCCGAGCCCCACGTCGCACAGATATTTGAGGCGTGTGCGCACCTCGGCGATCAGCAATTTGAGCGCATCGTCGAGCAGTGCGCTCGGCAGCGTCAGCCCATCGAAGAACCGACGGATCCGCTCGATCGGCAGCAACATCAGATCGTGCACGGTCAAGCCGGGCAGCGCCTCGAGCTGCGCGCGCGTCCAGGTCGCGCCGCGCGGCATGAAGCGCGACGCCGGAGCCAGTACCGCGTCGGCGTTTTCCTTCGTGCCGAGGCGCCAAAAGAGCGATTCCGTCTTCAGCCGCGCGCCGCCGCAGGTCTCGCAAGGCGTATAGCTGCGGTACTTCGACAAGAGCACGCGAATGTGCATCTTGTAGGCCTTCGATTCGAGGTAACCGAAGAAGCGGCGTACGCCGTACCATTGGCGCTGCCAGTCGCCGTCCCAGTCCGGCGAGCCGTTGATCACCCAGTCGCGCTCCTCCTCCGTGAGCTCCGACCAGGGAACGCCGGCGCGCACGCGCGCGCGCGCCGCGTAGCGCATCAGATCGGCCTGGCATTCCTTCCAGGCCGGCGTCTGCATTGGCTTGATCGCGCCGCCCGCGAGCGTCTTGCGCGCGTCCGGAATGACAAGCCCGAGGTCGACGCCGATCACGCGGCCAAACCCTCGGCATGCGTCACAGGCGCCGTAAGCGGAGTTGAACGAGAACAGGCCCGGCTGCGGGTCCGCATAACGGAGATCGCTGTCGGGGCAGTGCAAGCCGGTCGAGAAGCGCCAGATCCGAGGCTCGGCGGCTTGCGTCAATTCCGCATCGGCGGCTTGCGGCGCCTCCGATGTTTCCGACGTTTCAGGCAGGACGTAGACGTTGACTCGCCCTGCCCCGCGTTTGAGCGATGCTTCGATCGCCTCGACGACGCGGACCTTCTCCGTCCGCTGCAACCGAAACCGGTCCGCCACTACGTCGAGCACTTTGCGCACGCCGGCCGCCGAGCGTTGCTCGCGCTCCGCTTGCACGCGCGTATAGCCGCTTGCGGAAAGCCACTCGGTAATCTCATCGGCGCTCGCGTTCTCCGGCAATTCGACCGGAAAGGTGACGACAAGACGCGGATCGCTCTGAGCGGTGCGCTCGACAAGCTCGGCGTAGATCGTCTCGGGCGTATCGTGGCGCACAGGCTCCGCGGTCTGCTTGTCGAAAAGCTGCGCGGCGCGCGCATAGAGCAGCTTCAGATGATCGTTGAGCTCCGTCATCGTGCCGACCGTCGAGCGCGAGCTTCGCACGGGGTTCGTCTGGTCGATGGCGATCGCGGGCGGCACGCCGTCCACACGGTCGACCTGCGGCCGGTCCATCCGGTCGAGGAACTGGCGCGCGTAGGCGCTGAACGTCTCGACATAGCGGCGCTGCCCTTCGGCATAGAGCGTATCGAAAACGAGGCTCGACTTGCCCGAGCCCGACGGCCCCGTTACGACGGCCATCTCGCCGGTGCGCAGATCGACGTCGATGTTTTTGAGATTGTGCTGGCGAGCTCCGCGGATGCGGATGACTCCGGAAGTCATGGGGTTTCCTCTTCTACGGCTGGTATGGACCGGCGCTCTCATGCGCTCGGCCAAGCGGCTCGCACGCCATTTTTGAGATAAAACGGCGCATCAGGGCTGCAATGATAGTCCCGCGCGAACGAGCGCGCCGCATCGCGCGGAGACGTTTCTTCGTTTATTTCGGGAGCGAGTGCCGCGTCAGCAGACGCGCATCGATTGATCGCCTGATACGGCTAATGGCGCGCTACTGACACTCTCCGTGCGCGCCCCCCGAGCACGGCCGCGACGCGCTTGCGCAAAACCGGCAACAGCTCGCGCTCGAACCACGGGTGATGCTTGAACCAACCCTGGTTGCGGCCTGAGGGATGCGGCAGCGGCACACGCTCGTCGCCATAGTCGCGCCACGCCGCAACGGTTTCGGTCAGCGTCGCGCGACGCTCGCTCGCAAGAAAGTGCCGCTGCGCATAGGCGCCGACGAGCAGCGTCAGCTCGATATGCGGCAGTTCGGCCAGGACCTGATGAAGCCAGAGCGTGGCGCATTCGGGGCGCGGCGGCAAGTCGCCCGACGCGCCGCGCCCCGGGTAGCAATAGCCCATCGGCAGCAGAGCGATGCGCTCGTCGTCGTAGAAGACGTCGGGGCCTATTCCCATCCAGTCGCGCAGCCGCTCGCCACTGCGGTCATCCCAAGGTACGCCACTCTCGTGGACGCGCGCTCCCGGCGCCTGACCCACGACGAGCACGCGAGCGGCCCGCCCCGCCTGCAGCACGGGCCGGGGACCGTGCGGCAGGTGCTGTTCGCAAACGCGACAGGAGCGAATCTCGACCAGCAACTGGGACAGCCGCGAAGAATTTGAATCGGACATTGGATGACAACGAATTATTCGAGGAAACGGACACAATGAGGCGACGATCAGCGAGCCGAAAGCTTCTCGAGGAGGTAATCGCGCAGAACGACGGCTTGATTGTGCTCCGGATCGCGCGCACCGTAGACGAGTGTGATCGGGCCGCGCTTTGCCGCGTCGACGAGAGGTTGCCAAGCCTCGGTGTTGGCGTCGAGCTCTGCACGATAGCGTTCGGCGAACTCATCCCAGCGCTCGGGATCGTGGCCGAACCAGCGACGCAGCGCCGTGGTCGGACCGACCTCGCGCAGCCATTGTTCGACGTGCAGCGCTTCCTTCGTGACACCGCGCGGCCAGACACGGTCGACCAGATAACGGACGCCTTCGCCGTCTCCTGGCGGGTCGTAGGCCCGCGCAAGACCAATTCGGACCTTTTTCATTGGAATGACTCTGCTATTTGGGGCGTACCCCTGAAGAGTACTTCCTCGGAGGCGCCCTTAAGGGGCGCCCCCTTCGGGGCGCACCCCTGAAGAGTACTTCCTCGGGGGCGCCCTTAAGGGGCGCCTCCTTCGGGGCGCACCCCTGAAGAGTACTTCCTCGGAGGCGCCCTTAAGGGGCGCCTCCTTCGGGGCGCACCCCTGAAGAGTACTTCCTCGGGGGCGCCCTTAAGGGGCGCCCCCTTCGGGGCGCCTCAACGTTGCGTCAAGCGCTCGCGCCGCGGCGCGATCCCCCTCCGTCGTAAGCGCAACGCGAAACACGGTTTCCCGATTGTGCCCGGCGGCGGCAGGCGAATCCCATAGCAGCTCGACACGCGAACGGCGTGCCCGCCCGGCCGGGCGCGGCCCCTGCACCGCGGCGCCCGGCCCGCGACGAGCAGCACCGGATCGCGGCGAGGGGGCCCGCGCAAGATCGGCTGGATCAGACGGCTCGGATGAAACGGCCGCCGACGCAGCCGCCGAACGCGACGACTCGACATCAGCCGCCGATACATGCGCGCCCGGATGGCCAGCCGCCTGCGGCATCAGCGGCTCGCGCGCGAGCGCATCCGCCGCGGGCCAGTTCACCGAAAGCTCGCGCGCATCGTACTGCCCCAGCTTGCGGCTCTCGACCCAAACGACGACGGTGCGCGTCGCCGGATCGAGCGCAACAGCGTAGCGTCCGATCGCGAAGCGCCGCGCCGCGATGTTCGTGCGCCAGAGCGCGCGCGGACGGCAAATCCACAAGACCGCCGCATAAAGCGCGGGAGCGACGACGAGCCATCCATTCGTCTCGGCGATCGCGTGGACAGTGCGACGGCCCCCGGCGGCCCAGACAAAGACGCCGATCGACCAAAGCGCGAAAAGCAGCCCAAGAAACGCGAAGAACCGCAGCGCCTGGCGCAGCCATTGCGGCAGCGGATGAAACGGACGGTCGGCACGCGCCCGCGCGCCAGGCAATACGATCAGCAAAAAGATCAGGACGGCGTTGACGGAAGCCCACGGCGACGAAGTCATCGCCGAGAACGATGCGCCGTACCCCATCTCCGACATCGAGTAGAGCCAGCGCGCGAGGAGCACGAGACCGATCGCGCGCAGCGCGAACATCGTGCCGGCGCCGGGTGCCGGCGCCTCCTGCGTGGTGTGGACTCTCGTCAAGTCGTGCTCCTGAGATCGATGCGCCGCCGCGTCTTACGCGGCAACGCCAGCCTGCCATTATATTGAGTTCGCGGTAGTCGATGCGGCGATCGACGAACGCATTTCGACGCCCCCAAACCAAACGCCCCGCCTGCCGGATGGGCAGACGGGGCGTAGCGAGCTCGCTCGTGACCCGCCGGCCGGCGGGCCCGATGCGCTTAGCCTGCGGCGACTTCGCGCAGCACGGCGCGGCGCTTCTGGTGCAGCAGGTTCTCGTAAGCGACCAGATAGTTCTTCGCCATCACCTTCGACGTAAAGCGCGCTTCGAATGCCTTACGGA
>JBCNPL010000249.1:0-4493 GCA_039593375.1 Paraburkholderia sp.
ATTGCTGCGACCTTCGTCGAGTTCACGCAGATAGAGCGGCAGCAGGCGCAGGCCGTGCGTGTCGATGCCCATCAGCGAAGTGCGTGTCAGCGCCCGCGCGAACCAGCTCGCGTGTCGCGCGTCGACGCCGCGCGCCGTGGCCGCTTTTTCGCAAAGCTCGTGGAGCTCGTCGGGTCGAATGTATGTCGTCATGATCAGCTTGCGTAGGTCAAAGGAGGACGGACGGATTGGTCGCGGTGTCCCCCGAGGGGACGCAGATAGATCGGCTGCCTCGGCCGCGCCCGCTCGGCGCCTTGGAAGAAGAACGCCGATTCGCCGAAAGCAGGCTCGAGTTCGTCGAACCAGACAGCGGCCGCATCGAACTTCGCGAAGAACGGCTGGCGCACCCAATCGGGATCGCGCCCCTGCAGGAACTGCAGCACGAATACCTTTTCGTTGCCGATCGTCGTCACGCCGTCGATCAGCACCTTTCCGTAGTGCGTACTCATCGAAGGCCCGCGCACCGTGCGCGAGAGGCCCGACACGCGTTGATAGGCGGCCTTGAAGATCGCATGCGCCTCGACGAGCGGCAGCTCGAAGTAGCGGTGCGGGCCCGTGTCGCGCTCGACGAACATGTAATAGGGAATCGCGCCGAGACGCACGCCGGTCGTCCACAGCTCGGCCCACGCGTCGGCGTTGTCGTTGATGTGGCGGACGATCGGGGACTGCATGCGCACAGTCGCGCCCGTGCCGATGATGCGCTTGATCGCCCGCTGCGCGATCTCCGGACGGAGCTCGGCGGGATGGTTGTAGTGCGCCATGATCGACAGGCTCTTGCCTCGACTGACGACGCGCTCGAACAACCGCATGAGCGCATCGGCATCCTTGTCGGTGACGAAGCGCTGCGGCCAATACGCCACCGATTTCGTCCCGATCCGGATGTTCTGCAGATGCTCGATCTCGAGCAGCGGTTCGAGGTAGCCGGCCAGCGAGTCGGCGTTCATCACCATCGGGTCACCGCCCGTGACGAGCACGTCGGTGACATGCGGGTGGCACTCGAGATACCGCGTCAGGTCGTCCGTCTCTCGCGCGTTGAACTTCATGTCCTCGACGCCGACGAACTGCGGCCAGCGAAAGCAGAACGTGCAGTAGGCATGGCAGGTTTGCCCCGCCGCGGGAAAGAACAGCACCGTCTCCTGATACTTGTGCTGAAGCCCCTCGAGGGGGCGCCCGTCGAGCGACGGCACGTTATGCGTCATCTGCCCCGCCGGATGCGGATTCATTCTCTGACGCAGCATCGCGATGTACTGCTCGGCATCTTCGGCGCGCTGACCGGAGAGCAGTTCGCCGAGCCTCCGATAGTCCTCGGGCGGCAGCATGTCTCGATGCGGAAATGTCAGACGAAAGATCGGATCGTCGGGCACGCGCGACCAATCGATCAGTTCGCGCAGTACATACTCGTTGGTTCGGAACGGCAGGACTCTCGATACCGTCGCCAGGGCATCCTTCGTTTCCGGCGGAAGAAGCGCCCAGTACGCCGAATTGGCGATGGATTTAGGGTTGTACGCCTTAAACTTTTCCGCTTCCACTATGGCTCCAGATAAAGTAAATTGGCGGCTTTTGCGTTCACGCGACCGCGATTAACGGGCAGTCGATTAAAAATCGACTCGCTCGACCTCCGCTCAGCGATACGGGCAGCCGCGCTATTCGTCCAAACATCCGATCTATATCGTGCGATTTACCGATGTCGATCGACGCCCTATATCGCAATTATCGTTATTCATCGGACATAATTACGGACGAACCAATGAGCGTAAAACGCTACCCGCGCCGACAGGGCCGCAGCCAAGGCTCGCGAACCCGTACAGCCTTGCCGTTCGGCGCTTTGCGGCCATCTGAAAGTTCTTTGCCATCGCTATTGAAAGCCTCGCTCTTCAAAACATGAGGCATCGTCCTATATTTCGTTTCGGCTAAACAGTAACAAGCAATCGGTAAATGGACCTGTACAGGTCAACAAATCGAGCTTCTGTTCCGGTATAATTTTCCGAACGTGTACTGGGTCGAGCACAGAAAGAATGGAGAAAAAATATCGAGCACTCGCCGAGCATTATGCGAAGGCCATCGCGAGTGGCTCTCTACGTAAAGGCGAGAGACTTCCCTCGTTGAGGGATATCGCCACGCTCCACCGAGTGTCGATTTCCACGGCAGTGGAGGCGTGTCGGCTGCTCGAGCGCCAGGGATATGTCGAGGCGAAGTCGAGAGCGGGCTATTTCGTCATCGACGCCATGCCGCTCGTCAAGCGCACGGGCGCGGCAGCCGCGTCGGATTTCGACAACGCGACCGAGCGGATCGACCCGGCGGATTACGTCGGCGTCCACGAGCGCATCTCGGTCACGCTCGCGCGCGGCACGCGCCGGCCGGTGAAAGTCGATCTCGCCGGCGCCATTTGCGCGCCCGAGCTCTACCCTGGCGCCGCGCTGCGCGACAACATGCTGCGGTTGTTGCGTGCGCGGCCGCGCGTCTACGGCACGCACCCGCAGCGCGAAGGCGTGACCAAGCTGAGGGAGGCCATCGCGCGCTGCTCGGTGAGCCGCGGGATGCACGCCGATCCCGAAACGATTCTCGTGACGCACGGCTGCAGCGAAGCGCTATCTCTGGCCTTGATGGCGGTCACGAGCCCCGGCGACGTGGTCGCCATCGAGTCGCCGACCTATTTCGGGATCCTGCAGATCATCGAGTCGCTCGGCCTGAAGGCCATCGAAATTCCGACGCGCCCCGATACGGGGATCTCGCTCGATGCGCTCGAGTTTGCGATTAACCACATGGGAAGGATTCAAGCGGTCGTTTGCATGCCGTCGGTGCAAAATCCGCTCGGCTGCTCGATGCCGGAAACGGCGAAGACGCGGATGATCGATCTTTGCGAGAAGCATAATATCGCCCTCATCGAAGACGACACCTACGGCTTTTTCCTGCCGAACCCCGCATATTCGCGGCCGCTCAAGGCTTGGGACAAAAAGGGCAACGTTATCTACTGCAACTCGCTGAATAAATCGCTTTCGCCCGGATTGCGCGTCGGCTGGCTTATCGGCGGAAAATGGCACAAGAAAATCGAAATGCTCATGTACGCGGTATCGCGCCATCGCGAAGAGATGCTGCAGCTCGTCGTGGCCGACTTCATGGCCGGGAGCGCGTTCAGCCGACATATGAAGCGGATGAACGCGTTGTTGAAGCAGCAGCGCACGCAGCTCGTCGAAGCGATCCTGGGCCACTTCCCGACCGGCACCGAAGTGACCTGTCCCGATGCAGGCTTGCTGCTATGGGTGCGGCTGCCGGATGGGAAAAACACCGACGTTCTCTTCGAAAAGGCGCTCGCCGAAGGCATCCGCATCTGCCCGGGATCGATCTTTTCGAACATGGACAAGTTCAACGACTGTCTGCGGCTCAGTTGCGGAATGCCGATCAAAGGGCGCGTCGAATCGGCCATTCGCACGCTCGGTCGGCTCGCGCGCGAACTGTGAGAGACTTTGTCTTCCGAATCGTTCATTGAGCAGGCGACCCATGACCCACTTCCGCCCTGTCGCGCTCGAACACGCGAGCCGCCTCATCAATCACGGACCGACGGTGCTCGTGACGAGCACTGACGGGAAGAGGCGCAACGTGATGGCCGCGGCTTGGTCGATGCCCGTCGAGTTCACGCCGCCGCGCATCGCCATCGTCATCGACAAGCACACGTTCACGCGCGAGCTCGTCGCCGAAAGCGGCACGTTCGGCATCTGCGTGCCGACGGCCTCGGCAATCGACTTCACCTACGCGGTCGGCAGTTGCAGCGGCAGGGACGTCGACAAATTCGATCGCTTCTCCATCACGGCTGCGGCGGGCCCGAAGCTCGGCGTGCCGGTCATCGAGTCGGGCTGCGCGGCGTGGATGGAATGCAGATTGATCTCGGAGCCGCATACTGAAGACGCTTACGACACTTGCTTCGGTGAAGTGATCGCCGCGGCAGCGGATTCGCGCGTATTCGGCAACGGCCATTGGGCATTCGACGATTCCAATAGCGAGCTGCATACGATCCACCACCTCGGCGGCGGGAACTTCGTACGCGTGTCGAGCATCGTCGCGGCAAAGCCGTACTGAACGGCGATAGCGCAAGCCGGATGTCACGGCGTCGGCTCGCGCTCGCGTGAAGCCGGGCTGCTCCTATATCTGGCTTTCGCTGATGAGCAGCGCGACAGCCCTGCGGTAGATCTGCCCGAGAAGGCTCGCCCGATCGCCTTCGATATCGACCTGCCCGCGCAGTCGCCGCCAGGCCGGCACACGCGGATCGCGGGCAACCAGCACGGCGCGATAAACAGCCGTTTCGGGCACGAGCTTGTTATCGGCACTCTTGCGTACGGCGATACCGCCGCCGTAGACCGACGCGAGCTCGGTCACGTCGAGCGTTCTGACGGAGGTCGTCTCGATGCTCGAGACGACGAGGTCGACGGGGGGATCGCCGTTCTCGGGGCCGAACCGCG
>JBCNPL010000025.1:0-18554 GCA_039593375.1 Paraburkholderia sp.
GGCCGATTCGCGCACAGCTCGGGCTCGACCAGCTGCACGTGGGCCGAGTTCGCGGAGGGAAGGCTGAATGCGTTGGCGGCCGAGAGGTTGGGCAGCGATGTCGTCGCCGAAGCGCTAGCGTACATTTCCAGCCTTTGACGCGAATCTGACTCAGCCGGTGGTCAGTCGCGGCCGCGCGTACGCTCAACGTGCATCGGAGACGGGCCTGAAAGTATCAGCGAACCGAGCTTTTCCAGCAGCCTCAGCGGCGCAAGCGGAGCGGCCGTGCGCGGCGCGCTGTCGCTGCCTGAGCCCGGCGCGCTGAGCGTGGGCGGCGCCGATCGCGCCATCCGCATTCCCGATTGTCGTGCCGATGACTGGGAGGCCCGATACCGGGACATCACGGAAGCGACGTAGTCGCGTGTTTCCGGGAACGGCGGAACGTCGGCTCCATATCGCTCGACGGCCCGCTCGCCGGCATTGTACGCGGCGAGTGCAAGCGAGAGGTCGTTACCAAAACGATCGAGAAGCCATCTCAGATAGGTAGCCCCGGCGCTCAGATTCGTTTTCGGATCGCGGAGGTCTGCGAACCCGAACCGCCGGCCCGTGGCCGGCATGACCTGCATCAGACCGATCGCGCCTTTGGGGGAGACCGCTGACGCGTCGTAGTCCGATTCAGTTCGTACGATCGCATGAAGCAGATCGGCATCGAGTCCGAAGTCGTTGGCGACCGACGCGATAAGCGGGTCGTAAGTCGTTGGGCGGCTGGAGTCGCTCGGAGGCCGTGACCTCGGAGCCATTGACGCGATCGGCGGTGGCGATATGGGTGGGTCGCTTGTCGTCGTCCCGGCTCTGGTCGGGGTGTGCGTCGTCGGCTCGGCCGTCGTCGTCGGCGGCGGCTCGAGGGCGTTTCCCCATACCAGCGGTGCGAACGAGATGGTGTCGGCGCGTGCCGCATCGGCATGGAAGAAGGTCGCGGCGAGCGCGAGTCCAACGCACAGTACGCGGAAACAGGCGCTCGCGCGACGATGCGCAAACGCGTGCTCAATCCGTGACATCGTCGTCCTCTTCTCGTTCCTCTCGCTCGTATTGGAGCTTCATCACGAGGCGCAGAATTTGCGCTATGGGCTCGAACAAGCTCGACGGAATATAGCCGCCGGGCTCCGTCTGCGTTGCGAGAGCGCGTGCGACACCGACGTTCTCGACGACGGGGACGCCCGCTTTGTCGGCGAGGTCCACGATATGGCGCGCACGCGCGCCGCGGCCGATCTCGAGCACTTGCGGCAGCGGCGTTTCGGGAGGGCGGTAGAAAAGACAAACGGCGATGTGAGTAGGATTGCGGACGACGACGCTCGATTTGCCGACGTTGGCGGCGAGGCTCCCGCTTTGCACCTCGCGGTGGGCTTCCTTGCGCTTGTGCTTGATTTCGGGGTTGCCTTCCGAGTTTTTATACTCCTGCTTGATATCCTCGATCGACATCATGAGCTGCTTCGTCGTGTTGTGGCGCTGGAACGCGTAGTCGGCGATGCCGAAGACGACGTAGAAGCCGAGCAGCGCGCACCACATCCAGTAGAGCAGTTCGGCGCTCATTCGCAGACCGCAAGATACGCCGCATAAGGGCAGGAACTGCAGTGAAGGCCCGTATTGGCGGATCAGATAGAAGAGAATGAGCGAGAGCAGCGCGACCTTCGTTATCGACTTCGCCAGCTCGAAGAGACCGCGCATCGAGAACATCTGCTTCAGATTCGCGAGCGGATTCAGTTTGTCGAGCGATGGCTTCATCGCCTCGTAGGCAAGCAGCGGGCCGGTTTGCGCGATCACCGCGGCAACGGTCATCAACACGACCAGTACGGCGATACCGCCCGTGAAACGCAGAACGAGCTCCGCCGTTGCTCCGGCGAGTCGGCCGGCGGCGCTGGCGAGATCCGCGTTGGAGACTTCGATCGAAAGTGTGCTGAGCGCTTCGAACCCATGCAGCAGACGCTTGCCTTCCACGAGGAAGTAGCCGAGCAGGCTCGCCAATTGAATTCCGGACGTGATCTCGGTGCTTTTCGCGACTTGCCCTTTCTTGCGCGCGTCCCGTAGTTTCTGAGGGGTGGGTTTTTCGGTCTTCTCACTCATGGCCGTGCTGAAAACAATATATGGACGGCATGGCCGAACGTCGCCGAGTATTCGACGAAGGCGTGAAACGCAAAGCTCGCACTCGTGATCAAGAGCAGGACGGCGAACGCGCTTTTCAACGGCATCGATAGGAAGAAGACGTTCAACTGCTGCGCCGAGCGATTGACGAGCCCGAGCGCCATATCGACGAGCAAGATGCCGACGAGGGCCGGCATCGAAAAGCGCAGGCAAAGCTCGTACATCAGTTGCCAATCGCGGAGTAAAAACGAGAGCCAGTTCGCGTCCCGAGCGACCGTTGTGCCGGGAGGCAGCGTGCGATATGAATCGTAGATTGCCGCGATGAGTTCGTTGAATCCGCCATTCAGCATGAACAAGACGCTGAATACATGTGAAAACACGATACCTAGCAGCGACGATTGTTGTCCGAGCATCGGATTGAGGACGTTCGCCATCGTTGCCCCGCGCATTGTGTCGATGAACGAGCCGGCCATATCGAGGGCCCAGAATGGAATCGCCGCGGCAAAGCCGATCACGAGGCCAATCGCGATTTCGGTGTCCGCTGTCGACATCCACGCGGGCCACGCCTTGGGAGTGGCGTCGACGGCGGGCCACGCGTCGTGAAGCGGTAATAGGGGCAACGCGATCATCAGAATCAGCGCGTTGCGTATCAGCGTACCGCCGAGCGTCGCGCGGCCGAAGAGCGGCACCATCAGAACGGCGGCCAAGGGCCGTAATATCGAGAAGCCAAGTGCCGATAGCCATTGCGCCCACGATGCGGCGTTCATTGCTTCATGTGAGCGATCTGGTCGAAAGACTGGTTGGCATAATTGAGCAGCACGTCTCCCATCCAATGATAAGTGCCCGCGAGCATCGCGGCGACGGCGAGCAGCTTGATGAGGAACTGCACGGTCTGATCTTGAATTTGCGTGAGCGCCTGGACGAGGCTCACCAGGACGCCGACAACCGACGCCACCACGACGACAGGAAGGGAGAGCAGCAGTACGAGCCACATCATCTGTGCGGCGAACTGAGTCACGACGGCCTCGCTCATTCGAGTCTTCCCCGGATCACGAAAACGACAGCAGCAACTGGCCGATGAGTTTCTGCCAGCCGTTCATCAGCACGAAGACGAGCAGCTTGAGCGGCAGCGAAATCGTCATCGGTGAAACCATCATCATCCCCATCGCGAGCAGGACGTTCGATACGACGAGATCGATCGCCACGAAAGGCAGATAAAGCAGCAGCCCGATCTTGAAGCCCTCTTTCATCTGACTGACGGTAAACGCCGGCATCAGGACGAGCAGCGATTCGTCCGCGATCCGTGTTCGGTACTTTTCCGACCACATGCTGTGCCCGATCTCAGCGAAGAAACGGATCTGATCGGGCGACGTGTTGCGCTGGAGGAAGACGCGATAGGGCGAGAGAACGCTCGTTTCGGCCTGGCTCGTGAAATCGTCGGCATCGAGCGCGAGCGGGTGGCTCGCGAGGTTGTCGCGGATCTCGAGGCCGATCGGCGCCATGATGAAGAGCGTCAGAATCAACGCGAGGCCGTACATTGCAATGTTCGGCGGAATCTGCTGAGTTCCCAGCGCATTGCGCAGCAGCGAGAATACGATCGTCAGCTTGAGAAACGACGTTCCGAGTACGACGATAAGCGGCGCAAGCGACAGCGCGAACAAAAAGACGACGAGCTGAACAGGCTGATTCAGCAGTGTCATGGTGAACTCCGAACTGCGCGGGGATATCGTACCGAGTGTGCGGTCGGCCGCGCCGCTCGCCTATCGGGCGCTCACCTGAATCCGATTTCGCAACGTGCGCTGGATGGTCTCAGATGCTTTCGATCCTTGCCGCCAGGCGCCCGTCGATATCGATCAGCGTGGCGCGCGCAATGGGCCGTCCACCGACTTTCAGCGTGACCAGTTCATCTGCGCGAGCTTCGCCGTCCAGAATATCGCCAGGTTTCAAGGCGGCCAGCGCGCTGACAGGCACGTCGAAACTGCCCAATTCCGCAACGACCGTAACGAGAGGGTCGCGCGGTGCATCGTTGTCTGATCCAGGCAGTGCTGGCTCTACGTCGAGCCAATCGTCAAAATCGTTCATCACTTCCTCGACGGTAAAAGTGTTTCCGCCGTCGCAACTCAGGCGGGCGAGAGGCTTGTCCAGCAGCAGCCCGAACTCACGCCGCGCGACTCGATAAGCGTGGTGAAGCACCAGCGCATCGCCCAAGCGCAAATCGTCCGCCGCGCTGCGCGCGATGCGGGTCCATCCAGCGAGCAGCGTCGTGCGGACCCGGATGTCGGGCGGATCGTCGACGGGGCAGGGCGCGAGCCGATCTGCGAGAGCGTCGAGCCAGTGGAGTGGGGCTTCGAGTACCAGCAGGTCGAGCTCGCGATGTTCGCGCTCGGCTCGCAGCCACCAGCCGATCCGCGCGGCGATGGCGCACGTTCGCAGCGAAGCGCCAACAGGCCAAGGCAGCGGGTCCATATCGGTCGAGTGCTCGAGCGCGGAGCCGATCGCATCGAATGTCCAGGCCGAGAGGGCTTCATGGAGCTCGGGCGGAACGGACGAAGCATCGGGAACGGCGATGAGGGGCTCGATCCAGCGGCACCACTGTCCCTCGTCGACCCATAGCTGCACCGCGTTCGATCCGAGCGAGCCCGAGAGCACGAGGCCGTTGCCGCCTGCCGAGCGCCGATAGGCGAGCGCCAACGCGCCATCGGGGCAATCGGCGCGGCGCCCCGCGCCTAACTTGCGCAGCAGGCGGCCGCCCCGTTCGTCAAGGCGTGGCAGTCGGACCATCGTGGTGCTCCAGCGCTTCGTTCATTTCGACCGTTACGTCGAGCCCCATCCGCATCGATAGCGCTCGGGCCAGCTCCTTCGGTGATATGCGTTGCGTGCCATCGGGAGAAGCCGCGTGAGCTCGTACATGGATTGAAAGGTGTTGGCCCTGGCGATACGCCTGAATTTCGGAGCCGGCCAACGGTCCCTTCGTCACTCTGACTTTCAGTGTGTCGATATCGACGCGAGCCGGAGCGGCGAGCGCCCGCATGCCTTCCCCGCTTTCGGTCGATGCACAGCAAGCGCCGCGCCGTGATTGCCGCGATGTCGAGCGAGCCGCGCGCTCGCGCGGACCTTCATGAACCGGCATGGGGGCGTGAACGGGCGCGCTGCTCGAGTCGGCGCTCTCGTCGAGAAGTGCCCGAAAATGTCGCTCGTCATCGGCGTTCCTCTCCGCGTTCTGTCGGCCTGTGCCGACAAACGACGGAGAGCCGTATGCCACGGCTTTGCGTAAGCACATGGTTTCTACTCCAACAATGTCATGAACTTGTCCTGCGCGATCACCGCCTTTTGCAGCAAACAGCTTTGCCGGTCGCGTTCGGTTCGCACTTCCTCGAGCATTCGATTCAACGCTTCGATGCGATCGAGAAAGCCACGCTCCGCGAGGTAGTAGTCGCCGAGTTCGATCTTGAGGTCGCGCAACGCATCCTGATCGAGGACATCGGCGACGCCGCACCGTGCGCGCCAGCGTTTGCGCAAGTCGGCGAGCGCCACGTCGATTTCGTCGAGTTCGGTCAACGCCGTGGCTTCCCGGCGCGAAAGCGCATGGAGCGCCGTGCGTATCGACTGCTCGCGACGCGCCTTGAGCGAAACCAGCCGACGCAGCACTAGCCTTGCACCGTCTTCCATAGCAACGAGAGCGTCTCCTCGAAATCGCTCGTTTCGCCTGTGCGTTGGCATAGAAAGGCTCTGATCGCCTCTTTGCGAGCGAGTGCCTCATCGGCTTCCGGGTCCTGCCCTTGCTGATATTCCCCCACGCGAACAAGCAGCTCGATCTCCTTGTACGCCGCCATCAGACGGCGCAGTCGGCCCGCGACATCGATGTGCTCGGCGCTCGTCACTTGCGACATGATTCGGCTCACGCTCGCGCCGACGTCGATGGCCGGGTAGTGATTGCCTTCGGCCAGCTTGCGCGAAAGCACAATATGGCCGTCGAGAATCGATCTGACCTCGTCGGCAACGGGCTCGTTGAGGTTGTCGCCCTCCACGAGCACGGTGTAGATGCCGGTGATGCTGCCGGAGCGCGCGGGGCCTGCGCGCTCCAGCAGTCGAGGCAGGCGCGCGAAAAAGCTCGGCGGATAGCTGCCTGCCGCCGGTTTTTCCCCGGCGGCGAGGCCGATCTCGCGGCATGCTCGGGCGAACCGCGTCAGCGAATCCATCATCAGGAGCACCTCTTTGCCCTGATCGCGGAAGTACTCGGCGATCGTCGTGGCCGTGTAGGCAGCCTTCAATCGTTCCAGCGCGGGACGATCGGAGGTCGATACGACCACGACAGTGCGTTCGCGCGCTTCCTCGGACAGCGTGTGATCGAGGAACTCACGAACTTCGCGGCCGCGCTCGCCGATTAGCGCGAGAACGATGACGTCGGCCGCGAGACTGCCGTCGCAGATCATGCCGAGCAATGTGCTTTTTCCGCCCCCGGCCGCCGCGAAGACGCCGATCCGCTGTCCGCGCCCGCAGGTGAGCAAGCCATCGATCGCACGAATGCCGAGAGGCAACGGCGTGTCGATGATGGGACGCGTCAGCGGATCGGGCGCGTCGCTCTCGATCCTGCGATAGGTGCAATCGCGCGGCGGCGCTGCGGTCGCGTCGAGCGGCCGTCCCATTCCGTCCAGCACCGCGCCGAGCAAATGCGCGCCGAGCGCAATCTGATGCGGACGACCGAGCGGCTCGACCTCGCTGCCGGCCTTCATGCCGAGCGGCTCGGCGAATGGCGACAGCAATGCGAACTGTCCCGCGACGCCGACGACCTCCGCCTCGATGCCGGAAGGATGAATCAGGCAAAGCTCCGCGAGTCCCACACCGGGCAGCGACGCACGCACGAGCGTCGGACCGACTTCCTCGACGCGGCCGTAGACCTTCTCGGCGGGCCGCGCTGCTCGCACGCGTTCGGCTCGGCGGCACAGGCGCTCGGAGAGCATCGCCTCTATCGTTCGAGCATCGGGGCGACGCATCGTCATTGTGGTCCAATCAGGTCGATGTTGCCCATGACGCGCAGCTCGGCCTCGTTATCAATCTCCTGAAACGAAAGAACCGGGATCGCGAAGAAATCGCGCTCGATGAGCTTGCGCAGAAAGCGCCGAACGTCGATTGCCGTCATCAGGATGGCGTTGCGGTCTTCATTGTCGGCAAGCGCCTCGCGCACGCGCTCCACGATCGCTTTGCTCTGCTGCGGATCGAGCGCCGAATACGAGCCCGCCGACGTTTGCCGCACCGATTCGCGAATCATGTTTTCGATCGCATCGCCGATCATCCAGCCGTTGATCCATGGGCGGCCTGCGCGGTGGCGCGTGGTGATGTGGCGCTTGAGGCCGAGACGCGCGTACTCGGCAAGCATCACCGGATCCTTTTCTCGCGGCGCCCACTCGATCAGCGCTTCGAAGATGCTGCGCAAGTCGCGGATAGAGACGTTTTCTTCCACCAGGCGCTGCAACACGTCGGCGATGCGCCCGATCGGCAATTGGCGCTGCACTTCCTTCACGAGCTCCGCATAGCGGCCTTCCATCGCGTCCATCAGGAAGCGCGTTTCCTGGACGCCTACGAACTCCGCGGCATGACGGTCCACTACGAGCGAAATGCAATGTGCGATGCGGGCGTCGCCTTCATGGAGCGCGATTCCCTGCACCTGCATCGCACTCGCGCTTTCTCGCTCGACCCATTGGAGTTTCAGGCCGCCGAACGGTAGCTTGTCGACGTGCGCGACCTGAGCAATGGGCGAAGAGTGTGCATCCACCAACAGCATGCCGTCCGGAACGACGATGCTCATCACGGGCTCCTGATATAGCAAGACCTGCAGCGTGCCATTTTCGAGCGACGGATCGCGCGCTATCTGTATCTCGGGCAACGGAATGCCGAGCGCTTCGAACTTCTGCGAGCGCAAATCGCTGAATAGCGCGGCATAGCGGTCGGCGCGCATTAGATCGTCGGCGACGCGGATCATCAGGGGAACCGCGCCTGGCGTCATGCCGGTACCCGAATGGCCGCTTTCTGCGTCGCCGCGCTCATCGGCGCCATCTCCTGCGAGGGATGCCATCGTGCTCCCCGCGCGGCGTTTTCTGATTGCCCAGGCGCAACTGAATACGGCGATCGCGAGCAGCGTGAAGTAAGCGATCGGAAACCCCGGAATCAATGCGAACACGACTAGGACGCCGGCGGCAAGCAACAGGGCCTGAGGCTGCCTGCCGACCTGCTCCGAGAGATCGGCCGCGAGGTTGCGGCGTTGCTCGCCGGGAACTCGCGTCACGACGATCCCGGCCGTGATCGAGATGAGCAGAGCGGGAATCTGGCTGATGAGTCCGTCGCCGATCGAGAGGATGGCGTAGGTCGACATCGCCTGCGTCGCGCTCATGCCGTGCATGAAGACGCCGATCGCGGTGCCGCCGAGAATGTTGACGAGGATGATGATGATGCCCGCGATCGCATCGCCCTTGACGAACTTCATCGCGCCGTCCATCGCGCCGTAGAGCTGGCTTTCCTTCTGCACGAGGCCGCGTAGGCGCCGCGCTTCGTTGGCGTCGATGACGCCCGCGCGCATATCGCCGTCGATGCTCATCTGCTTGCCGGGCATGCCGTCGAGCGAAAACCGTGCGCCGACCTCGGCGACGCGCTCGGAACCTTTCGTGATGACGATGAACTGCACGATCGTAATGATCGTGAAGACGATGATGCCGACCGCAAGATTGCCGCCGACGGCGAAGGCGCCGAACGTGTAGATGATTTCTCCGGCGTCGGCTTGCAGCAGGATCAGGCGCGTCGTGCTGATGGTGAGGGCGAGACGATAGAGCGTCGTGATGAGCAGCACGGACGGGAACGCCGAAAACTCCAGCGGCTCGCGAATGTAGAGCGCCATCATCAGCAGCACGATGGAGATCGTCAGATTGATCGCGATCATCAGGTCGACGACGGTCGTCGGCAGCGGGACGATCATCATGAAGACCGCGACGAGCAACATCACGGCGAGGATGACGTCCTGCCGCTTCGCCGCGATTGCGAGCCATGCCGTTAGCCGTTTCATGCGAGAGTTCCTGCGTGCCGCTCGAGCATCTTGCGCATCGCCTCGTAGCAGATCAGCCACTCGCCACCATCGCTGTCGGGAGGAGGCGAGCAGGCGAGCAGCAGATAGTTGCGGACCGGGAAAGCGCGAACCGGGATGCCTTGCAGCGCCGCGGGCCGCCAGGCCGACAGAAGCTGCTTCAAGATGCTCAGGCGCTCCTTGGCGTCGACAGGTGCCGCGAGTGTCATAACCACGCGCTCATGCACCACCTCGATGTATAGCCGCAATGGTGGGAGCGCGAATTCCATGCGCGGCTCGATTCGAATGACGGGTAGTTCGGCGAGGCGTGCGAATTTCTCCAGCCGTCGCTGCGTTTGCAGGTCCATGTCGTTTGCGTATGTCCGCGCGTGATACCGGCGGACTGCGAATTACGGCGTGCATTGTCCGCAATGCCGATGACTGCGTGACATCGGGCAAAGACCTGAACTGTTTCGGTCGTTATCTCCGTGTGGTCAGCGGCACCGCGGAACGCCGCTTATCGATGTCGCAATGAGAGAGGCCAACCCAAGATCGACTTTATCCGCAGGATCGACTGACGAGTGCGGTGATGCACCGCGTGACGCGTCCCCGCTATCGTTCGTAAAAAGGCATGCAAATCACAAGGGCGACGATCCCACGAAGCCGAGACGATGAGCCCAGTTCGCGAGTTCGACCGCGTTGTGCGCGCCGAGCTTGCGCATCAGATTGAGCCGGTGCGTTTCTACCGTCTTGATCGAAATGCTCAGCTTCTCCGCGATATCGCGATTGCGTGCGCCTTCGGCCACGAGCTGCAGCACCTGGCGCTCTCGGCTCGTCAGGGCTGATCGTCGTATCAGATCGGAAGAGCTTGCGTCGATCTGTACCGGATCGAGGATGGGATCGAGGTATCGGGCACCCCGAACGATCGTCGCGAGCGCCGCGAGCAACACATCCCTCGACCCGGACTTGCGGACGTAGCCGTTCGCTCCTGCGTCGAGCGCCTCACGAGCCGTCGTTTCCGTTCCATCGGCGGTTAGTACCACGACGCGCATTTCAGGCCATCGTCGCTTCAATTGACGGATGACTTCGATGCCGCTCATGCCCGGCAACGTGAGGTCGATGATGACGATATCAGGCTGCAGCGCATGGCAAGCCGCATAGACCTCGAGCCCATCGCCGACCTCTCCGACCACTCGATAAGATGGTTCAGCATCCACTGCGTGCTTGATGCCGTCTCTAAGCAACGAATGATCGTCGACGATCAGCAGGCGATATGTCTTGAGCATCATCCTATGTCCACGGGCTGGCGAAGAATCGAACCTGCGGGCGCGTTGTGCGACACCCTTTGTCTCCAGGGGAAAGTTCGAAAGAAAGTTAAGGCTATCACCGGATCGTGAGCGCGAGCGCGGGCCGCCAAAATCTCAGCTTTTTCACCGGTACCGCAATGCACTTTCCGTCGCCGCTTGCCAATCTGGAGTCGATCTCGAGCGTCGAGCAACGCGGCGCGCGCTGGTTCTTCGAGATCGCCGGCGCGAGAGCCTGGTGTTGCGAGTCGCCTCGAGGCGCGTGCGTTGCCGTGAAAGTGGAGTGCATGTCGCTCGATGATGATTGGCTCGAACGAGCGAGCCTATGGCTTGCTTCGATCCGCGATGCGCTCGACGATGCTTTCGCGCTCGACGACGACGGGTTGTGGCTTGTGCGGCGGTACGAACCGCAACTGGCGGACACGGAATGGGAAACGCTCTTGAATCAGCATGTCGCGATCGCGGATCGACTCGGCGATCGGCACCGGCGCCGACGTTCGGACGGCGAGCGGCCCCAAAAGCACGAGGCATGGGCGTAGTGCGCCGATGTTTCGCGAGGGCTGTCAGGTGCTTCGCCGCCGTGGCGCTTTGCGCGGTGCCTGCGGGCGCTCACGCGGCGATCAGCACAAACGGAGCACCGGCGTTCATCCTTTCAACACACGGCGCGAAGCTTGCCTCGGTCGTTCGAGACATGGGCGCCAACTACGGCGTGCCTGTCGTGGTGAGCCCGCGCGTCGACGGCGCGTTCATCGGCCGCATCGATGCCATGCCGTTCGAACGCGCGCTCGATTCGCTTGCCAGCCTTTATCGTCTCGCGTGGTACTACGATGGACGAACGGTCTACGTCTACCGGGCTGACGAAGTCGGTGCCGATCTTTATACGCCGGCCTACTTGCCCGCCGATACCTTGATGACTCAGCTGCGCGACACGCAGTTGCTTGCGGCAGGGCGCTGCGCTGCCCACCCGGTATCCGGGTCGAATGCCATTCAGGTGCATGGCGTCCCGGTTTGCGTCGAGCGCGTCATGCAGTTTCTCGAGCGCGTCGACGAACAAAAGCTCGATCGCGAACGCAACGAAGAAGATATCGAACTGTTTCCGCTGAGATACGCAGCCGCCACCGATGTCACCTACGACTATCGAAGCGAGCACGTGACGGTGCCCGGCGTGGTCTCTCTGCTCCGGGAGATGACGCAGGGGCGCACGCCTCAGCTGAGCAACGACAAGGCAGCGCACGCGGCGGCGAGCGACAACGTGCTGCCCATGTTCTCGGCCGACGTGAGGCAAAACGCGGTGATCGTCCGGGACAAGAAGATCAATCTTCCGCTCTATGCCAAGTTGATCGCGCGGCTCGACCATAAACCCAAGCTCGTGGAGATTTCGGTAACGATCATCGACGTCGATGAGCAGAACCTCGGCCAGCTCGGCATAGACTGGGCCGCGACGACGCGGATTGGCGGGGGACAGGTGAGTTTCAACGGAACCAGCTCACCAGGCGACTTCTCGACCGTCGTCGGCGACATGGGCGCCTTTCAAGTGCGACTCTCCGCACTCGAGGAGGAGGCAAAGGCGCGTGTGCTGTCGCGGCCGTCGGTGCTGACGCTCGACAATCTGCAAGCCGTTCTCGACAGGAACATCACGTTCTACACGAAGCTCGTCGGAGAAAACGTTGCAAAGCTCGAATCCGTGTCGACCGGCTCGCTGTTGCGCGTGACGCCTCGCGTCATCGAAAGCGGCGGGCACGCCGACGTCGTGCTGAGCCTCAGCATCGAGGACGGGCGTCAGATCGACGCCGTGAGCCGGGCTGAACCGCTGCCGCAAACGCTCAACTCCGAAATCACGACGCAGGCGCTGCTGAAAGCGGGGCAAGCGTTGCTGCTCGGCGGATTCGTGCAAGACGAGCGGCGCGAAGGCACGCGCAAGATTCCGCTGCTCGGCGACCTCCCCGTGCTCGGCAAGCTGTTCGGCACGACGCAGAAGGCCGGCCGCCGCGCCGTCAGGCTCTTCCTGCTGACAGCCGAACCGCGGGCGCAATCGTAACCGGACGACATGAATAGCGGCTACAAGCTCAAATGGCTCAACGGATTGCTCGCGGGCCGCGAGCTCGACTTGCCGGCCGGCGAAATCCGTCTCGGCGGAAGCGGCGCGGACGTCGCCGTCACGCTCGAAGACGGACACGAGGCCATGCTTCTCGTCGACGAAGGCGGCGTCAAGCTGAATTCGCAAGCTCCGGTATGGGTGGACGGAAATCGCTGGGAAAGCGATGAACGGCTGCCGCTTCACTTGCCTGTCGACATTGCCGGGCAGGCGTTTGTCCTGGGTGTGGCGGTGGACACGCTGGCGCATCCGCCGGTCCCTTCCCGCCGCGGCCCCACGTCGCCAACGAAGCGGGAAGAGCGGCAGGAGCGGCGACAGCTGACTACGCCGCGCGTACTCGGCATTTGTGTCGCGGCGGTTGCCGTGATCGGATGCGTCGTCGCGGCGCTGGTATTGTCGAAGCCCGCAAGAGAGACGACGCCATCCCGACCGAAATCGTCGTTCGTCGAGCGATTGCAAAAGCGGCTTCCGCACGGTACGAAGATCGCCGAGGACTCGTCCGGCATGGTCGTCGTGTCGGGATACTGCACGGATTCGGCCGAGATCGACCGCCTGCGGCAGCAGCTGCAGCAAGCCGGGCGGCTGGTACGCGATGACACCGTTTGCGCGGATGTCCTGCGTCACAGCGTGCGAGTGGTGCTCGATTCGAATGGTTACGAAGACGTCGATATAAGCGACGGCCCGGCGCCCGGGACCATCGTCATCCGCGGCGCATTCGCCTCCGACGCGCAATGGCACTCGACGATCGATCAACTGCGCACGATACCCGGATTGAAGCATTGGTCGATCGAGAGCGACCGCGCCGCGTCATTCGAGAAACTGATGCGGATGTTGGCCGGGCATGATCTGCTCGATGGGACCAGCGTCTCGGTCGTGGGACGCTGGCTCGTGGTATCCGGCGCAGCATCGCCGCATCGCACGCGAATGATCGAGGACGTCATCAGCCGATACAACGATAGCGGCGCGGGCATGCGTGCACGCCTGGAGGAAATCGCCGCGTCGACGAGCACGGCTGACTTGTTGCCTGCTGCCATCGAGAGCGTCGGCGGCAATGCCGATGGACTCTTCGTCGGACTCGAGAACGGGATGCGGCTCACGCGCGGAGCGGTTTTACCGAACGGCTTCACGGTTTTTTCCGTGAGCCGATCGTTCATGGAATTGCGCCGCGCGGAGCGGCTGGTCGCCGTGCCGCTTGGGCTCTGAGATGGCTCGAATTACCCGACTGGAAGAACTCATTCGCCAGGATACCGAAGGAGCTCTGCGATACACGCTTGTCGAGCGGCTGCGCGTGACGGAAGCCCAGTTGCGTCGGCAGTTGCGCGCGCCGCAGAGGAGCGAGACGTACGCCGCCCTATCGCGATGCGCGCAAGCAAGCGCGGCCGCGCAGGTCGTGATCGAAACGCTTTGGCGGCGCTATCACGGCGATCGCCCGCCCCGATAACCGCAGGCGAGCCGCGGCGCGCTAGCCGCTTGCCTCGGCAAGCATGTCGAGGCAGTTCGAGAACGCATCGAGCATGGCGTCCTTCTGATCGCCATCGTTGAAGCAATCGTCCGGCAGCAGCTTGACGACATCACTGAGCCGCTGCACGAGCACATATCGCTGTGCCTCGTCGGTCACGAGATTGCCCGTGCGCTCGGCAATCCAGTCTTTATCGAGCCATACTTCCTGAACGGCATCGATCAGCAACCCCAACAACGTATCGCCTTCGACTTCCGCGCCGACGCGCAACGAGCGGGCGAGTCGGTCGCAGTGGTCTTCCATGCCGAGGAAATGCAAGATGCGCTTGAGGTCACCGATGACTTCGGCTAGCCGTGCTCCCGTCGCGGGGCCCTCCGCCGAAAGCTCGAAAGCGAGCGCGTGAATCAACGTCTTCAGCTTCCGCTTGCGATCGGCAAGGCCTCGCAACTGTTCGAACCACTGGGCAAGCCGCGGGCGTTGCGCCGACGCGCGCCGATAAAGCTCGCGCAGTTCGGAGAGGCCTGCGCGTCCGACCGCGCCGAACTCGAGGCGATTGAAGAGCCTCAGCACCCACTCGTCGCTTTCCATGACAGTGGATAGCGCATCTTCGAGGCGACGGCGAGCTTTCTCGTCGAGCTCGCCGCCGCGCAGGCAAGCCGCGAGCACCAACGCCATCTCGCCGGCGTCGAACTTCGCTCGACGCATTTGGTCGTAGGGTGCCGGAGAATCCTCGATTTCGGGGACGCGCGCACGCAGTTCGTCGGCGTGCTCCGCGGCGACTTCCGCGAGCTTGCCGAGCATCGCCTTCGCACGCGACTTGTCGACTCGACCTTCCTTGAGCGAGCGCGAATCCCGTGTGCGCGTCCCGATCGCAAAGCTGATGTCTTCGACCGTTTCAATGTACGAGATCTTATCGATGCCCCTCAAACTCGCTTGAAGAGAGGCGAACTCAGCCGTGTTCGAGCTCAATTCGCCTTGTGCCATGTCGAAGGCCGAATCCGCCGGGAATGACTGACTCGCGTCCGCCTGCGAAGCGGGTTCGGATACTTGCGCGGTTTGCGGTGTGGCACCCGGTGCGTTCACCTTTTCGATCATCATGGCGCATCGCCTCTTTCTTCGCTGCCTGTGCCACGCAGTTGCGCCAACACCGATCGCAGGTGAGCGCCGAGATCGATGCATATCTTGACGAACGGCGTTTCGATGACGGCTTGACCCGCTGTCATCGACGTGTCGGCCGTGACGTCGAGCCGAAACGGGCTGCCGTCGGTCGCGCACGCAGCGCTCGCCGCGTCGAACGTTTCGTGCGCCACGCGCAACGTCAGGGTGCGATGATCGGCGCATTGGTTCAAGCGCTCGCGGACCCGCTGCGCGAGTCGCGCACGCAGATCCTGCTCCGCCACGAATTCCGCGACAGCGTCGGCGACCACGGCACCAATGTGCTTGTCGATGCGCGCCGCGATCTCCGCTTCGAGCGCGCTTTCGTCGATGCACCATTGAACGGTTTCGGCGACGAGTGCGGCGCGCAATGGCTCGAGCCTGGATTGCGCGTCGGCTAGACCCTCCTCGTATGCCTGAGCGCGAATACGCTGCGCGTCGTCCGTCGCGTCGGCAAGCCGTTCGTTGGCGCTCGCGATCATCGCGTCGGCCTCCTTGCGCGCCGCCGAGACGATCGACGCCGCATCGAAGTAGAGCGCCAGCTGCTCCGCCGGGATGACGGGACCGGGCGGCAACGGGCCTCTCAGATAAATAACGGGAACCTGCATGGACTCAAAGGAAGCGTGAAAGCTTGACGATGTGGTCGACCGCGCAACCCTCGTTCGCGCAGGCGTCGGGGGTATCGTTGCCGGGCGGCAGCAATATGGCAAGAAGCTGCGCGCAGACGCTTCGGTGCGCATCGCGGTGCCACCAGCGCGCTCCGGCCGAGAAGGCCGTCGCGGCGAGCATGGCCGGCGAGAGGCGCGCCGCCCCCGGATTCCACCCATCATGCAGCGCCAGAAGCTGATCGCACGATTTCAGGTCGAGGTGGTGCGCCAGTGCCTCGCGATGAGATTTCAGCAATAGATGGTCGACGCATCCGAGGCCAATGACGCCGAGCGCCGTCACCAATGCGGGCAAACGAGGCTCAAGTTCGACTAGCAACCGGTCGGCGTCGGAGAGCGAGGCGGGAACGGAATGACACGGGAGCGCTCGACGCGTGACGATCAGGCGATCGATCGAAGGGCGGCACGCGGGGCGGGCCAGGTAGCTGGCACGCCAACGCTCGAGCGAGAAGCGCGCCCACCATGCCTCGTGCATCCATGTGCCGGGGCGCCAGGCGAGTTCGTGAAGCCGCTTGAGACTCGCGTCGACGATTGCGTTCATGACGCTTTGCGTCGCCTGCGCAAAAACAACGTGAGTGCCGCGGCGGCAATCCCCGCAAGCCCGGTCGCAATGACGAGCACGGTAGTGAACCATGAACGGTGCGTGGGGGCTGGCGCAATTGCGCGTGACGGTTCACTTGCCGCCGCCTCGTGCGGCGGACCCGGCAGGTAGCGATAGTCGGCACGCTGCATGACGACGCTGAGGTTTGCTGGGCTCAAGCCCGGGACACCTTTCAGAACGAGGCTTCTGATGTCCATCTCCCTGCTTTCGAGGTTGCGGTCGGGGCTGTATTTCACAAAGACCGACGCCGACGGTATGGACGGATCGTAGCGATTCGGACTCGGACTCTCGGCGATGGCGACTTCAGCGTCGATGACTCCATCGATGCGACGCAGCATGTCGGCCAGCCCCTGCTCGTTCAGATAGACGATCTTCGCCTGTTCCTGTGCCGGCGAGGTCACGAGCTGCCCCGAGGGGAACAGGTCCTGGACCGTGACGACGGTGTTGCGCGGCAGGCCATTTTGACGGAGCAGCTCGATCGCATTGACGAACTGAGCCTTGTCCACGAGGATCGTCGCGGTGTCGCCTTTGAGGACTTTCTTTTCAGCGTCGATATGGCGCAGCAAGAGCAGCGCAAGCATCGCGTTCGCTTCCCGTTCGGGGAGATTGCTGTAGAGCTCGATCTTGCATCCGCCGAGAAGCAAAGCGGCAAGCGCGAGGCATCCGAGCCTGAGATGGCGCCGCATCACTGCATGCTCGTCAGTTTGTTGATGCCCTGCGACACGGCGCCTGCCGCTTTAGCGGTCAGGTCCACTTGGACGATCGTGCGCAGCAACGTGGATTGCATCTCGAGCATCTCGATCGGTCCTCTCCCCACGACCGAAAGATTCCGTGCATTTTGAATGGCTGTGTCGACGCTTGCGGACGTTTCCTTCAGACCGGAAGTGATGATGTCCTCCGGCAATCGGCGGGTGGCACCGAAAAGCGCTTGCGTGAACGCGTCGACCTCGCGCGCGGACGGTGTGCGCTGCGAGTCGTGCGCACGGTCGAGCGGCTGAAAAGGGGCGGTTCGGGGCGGATCAATGTCCATGCCGGATATCCTCGCGAGAGTGGGGGTGACTGATGCGCTGCGTGAAATGCGCGGTGCGGAGATCGGCCGCGTTCGCGCGCTTGTCGGACAGCAGCATACGGAGCGTGTCGGCTTCGGCTGATGTGTCGTTTTCGAGCAGGCGCGCCGCTTTGCCGGATTCGCCGAGGCCGATCAGGATCGTGGCCTCCAGCAGGCGGCGCAGTTCGGGCGCGGGAACGAGATCGACGAGCGCTGCGAGGATCGCGCGCGCTTCGGGGAACAAACCGTGATTCACCGCGGCGAGGCCCGCTTCGGCGACGAGCCGACGAATATCGGTTTCCATCAGATTTTCTGGATGATGCCTTGCATCATGTCCTTGACGGCTTTCAAGACCGCGCTTTGGTAGCCGATGAAGATCGAGTACTGCTGGATGGCGAATTGGGCCTGCAGCATTTTCGCGGGGTCCGTGAGATCGGCGGAGGTCATTTTCGACTCCACCTCGTTGCCGGCCAGCGCCGTGAGTTGGGAAAGCTGATTGTTGACTACTTCGACATCCATGAATGCCTCGCGCGAAATGCAGGGGTTCGATAGAGGCCGACCAAGCGGCCTTCATGTGACGTTCTCGACGCATTCGAGCCTTCGTGTCTCGGCCATGCGGAACTGCGTCGGGTTGCAATGAAACCGTTTGCGGAAGCTGTCGGTGAAGTGCGCGTGGTTCGAGAAGCCGCACTCGAGCGCGATGTCGAGCACGCGCATGGAGGTGGACTGCAGCATCTCGCAAGCGTGCGCCAAGCGTTTTTCGACTAACCAGCGCTTGGCCGACATGCCGTATTTTTCCCGAAACAACAAATCGAACTTGCGAACGGGCATGTCGAACTCATGTGCGTACCGTTCCACTGACCACTGCTTGAGGCAATTCGCCTCGATGAATTCGATCAAGGCGACGTCGCCGGCCATCGCGTGCCGCGCGAGCGCGGAAAAGTAGGTGCGGTCGAGCGCGAGACAGTAGGCATAAGCAAAGCGAAGGAGCATCCGCGGCGCGGCGTCGGCGAGCAGCGCCAGCGTGTCGACGACTCCGGGGGACGTCGCGACAATGC
>JBCNPL010000250.1:0-4481 GCA_039593375.1 Paraburkholderia sp.
ACGGCTTCCCGCGCACGCTGCCGCAAGCCGAAGCAATGAAGCAGGCAGGCGTCGCGATCGACTACGTGCTCGAAATCGACGTGCCGTTCGACGAGATCATCGTCCGCATGAGCGGCCGCCGCACCCATCCGGCCTCGGGCCGCACTTATCACGTGAAGTTCAATCCGCCGAAGGTCGAAGGCAAGGACGACGTGACGGGCGAGCCGCTGATCCAGCGCGACGACGACAAGGAAGAGACGGTCGAGAAGCGCCTCGACGTCTATTGCGCGCAGACCAGGCCGCTTATCGAGTACTATCGGCAATGGGCCCAGCGCGGCGCCGAAAACGGCCTCGAGCCGCCGCAGTATCGGAGCATCTCGGGCCTCGGATCCGTCGAGGAAATCCGCCAGCGCGTATTCGAAGCGTTGAAGTAGCGCGCGTCCCTTTTCGCGACAGACGCCGTTCGAGCGCGCAACCGCGAACGGTCGCGTCGGCGCCGAACGCCAACATACCCCCGGTTCTAGTGAACACCCGCCTTTTCCAGGCGGGTTTTTTTTGAGCTGCGCGCGTGCGATTACAATCGTCGACGCCCCCCGCTCGCAGCGAGGTCACGAGCCACGCCAGGCGCCGGGGCGCACGACCCTTGAAAAAACGAAAGGAGCTTTCAGCATGGAGATCCGCGGTAACGGATTCTTGATTACCGGCGGCGCGTCGGGCCTCGGCGCGGCGACGGCACGCCTCATCGCCGAACATGGCGGCAAGGTCGCGATCGCCGACCTCAACGAAGCAGCCGGCCATGCGCTCGCGGACGAACTCGGCGGCGTATTCGTCAAGTGCGACGTGACGCGCGAAGACGACGCGACGCAAGCCGTCGCGGCCGCGACGGCGCTCGGCGCGCTCGTCGGCCTCGTGAACTGCGCCGGCGTCGCACCGGCGATGAAGACAGTCGGCAAGGACGGACCGCACGCGCTCGACGCATTCCGCCGCACGGTCGAGATCAATCTGATCGGCACGTTCAACGTGCTGCGCCTTGCCGCCGCCGAAATGGCCAAGAATGCGCCCAATGCGAACGGCGAACGCGGCGTCATCGTGAACACCGCCTCTGTGGCTGCATTCGACGGACAAGTGGGCCAGGCGGCCTACGCCGCCTCGAAAAGCGGCGTCGCGGGGATGACGCTGCCGATTGCGCGCGACCTCTCACGCAACGGCATTCGTGTGATGACGATCGCGCCCGGCATCTTCGAAACGCCGATGCTGCTCGGCATGCCGAAGGAAGTGCAAGACTCGCTCGGCGCGATGGTGCCGTTCCCGCCGCGGCTCGGCAAACCGCTCGAGTATGCGCTGCTCGTCAAGCAGATCTTCGACAATACGATGCTGAACGGCGAGGTGATCCGGCTCGACGGCGCGATCCGGATGCAGCCGAAGTAACGGCGGCCCGCGCGGTCAGTCTTCGCCGTTATCGGTGCGTTGGCGCAGCTCGTGCAACTGCGACTCGACGGCGGTCGCGTCCTCCGCGTCGGGGCGGTCGTCGAGATAGCGCTCGAGATCCTCGAGCGCCGGCCGCAGATAATCGAGTCGCGCATAGGCGAAGCCGCGATCGCGCACCTCCTCGATGTTCTCCGGCAGCAGAATCACGAGCCGCTGCTGCACCGCCAACAATCGCTGCCAACGCTCGGTCTGCAGGTAAATGGCCTTCAGGTTGCGCAGCATCCGCGCGATGATTTCGCGCCCCATGGCCGGCTGCAGCAGCATCCGCAACGTGCCGCCGATCGAGTCGCCGGCCGTGTGCGACAGATACGGCTCGAGCCTGTCGACCATCTCCGCCTCGGTCAGCGACTTGCCCGTCGTCGGATCGAGCATCACGTCGCCCTCCGGTAACGTGACGCGCAAGAGGAAATGGCCCGGGAACGACACGCCTTTGACCGGAACGCCGATCTGCTCGCCGATTTCCATATAGAGGATCGCGAGCGAAATCGGAATGCCGCGCCGTCGCTTGAGCACGATGTTGAGGTGGCTGTTATCGGGGTCGTAGTAGTCGTTGAGGTTGCCCGCGAATCCGAGCTCACGGAAGAAGAAGCGATTCAACGCACCGATCTTGTCCGTCAGGTCCGCGTTGTCGGGCAAACGGCGCTTGAGCCGGACGGCCAGCTCGTCGAGCTCGGCCAGCGTTCCCTGCAAATCGAGGTCGGGGTACGCGTCCTGCGCGAGCGAAAGCGCCGTTTCGGTGACCGGCAGGCTGTCGTCGTCGGCGACGAGTGAAGTGAAGTAGTCGAGAACCGATGTCATGGCTGTCTCAGGTCTGGAGTCCTCACTTGGCGCGTCTTCTGAAGTAGGCGTATTTGAAGCCCATCAGCCAAAGCATACTGAAATATAGTGCGGCGAACAGGACGATGCAGGCCGCGAGCAGCGCGATGCGCGCGAGCGGCCGCGCGTGCAGCCCGATCCAGTCGAAACTGGTCGCGCACCAGTGCATCGCGCCGGCGAGCACGAGCGACGCACCGAGGAGCTGCACGAGAAAGAGCGCCCAGCCGCCCGAAGGCGTATAGATGCCGCGCCGGCGCAAACCCGTATATAACAATGTGGCATTGACGCAAGCTCCGAGCCCGACGCTCAACGTGAGCCCCGCGTGCGCGAACACGGGCACGAACACGAGGTTGCCGATCTGCGTGGCGATGAGCACGCCGACGCCGATTTTCACCGGTGTCTTGATATCCTGCTTCGCATAAAAGCCCGGCGCGAGAATCTTGATGAGGATGAGGCCGATCAGGCCGACGCCGTAAGCGGTCAGCGCGCGTCCGGTCATGACCACCGAATGGCCGTCGAAGCGGCCGTAATTGAAAAGCGTCGCGGTCAGCGGCTCGGCGAAGAAAAAGAGCGCGAGCGCGCTCGGCGCCGCGAGCAGGAACGTCACGCGCAGCCCCCAGTCGAGCAGCGATGAATACTCGTGCGGATCTTCGTCGACATGCGCTTTCGACAGGCTCGGCAGCAGGATCGTACCGAGCGCGACGCCGAGCAGCGCCGTCGGGAACTCCATGAGGCGATCCGCGTAGTTGATCCAGGATACGGCCCCAGGCCCGAGCCGCGACGCGATGTTCGTGTTGATGATCAGCGAGAGCTGCGCGACCGAGACGGCGAACGTGGCCGGCACCATCTTGACGAGTACGCGCTTCACGCCTCGGTGGGCGAGCGCGGCCAGGGGATCGAGGCCGATGCGTGGCGTCATGCCGATCTTCGCGAGCCCCGGCCATTGCACCGCGAACTGCAGCACGCCACCGACGATCACTGCCCACGCAAGCGCGAAGACCGGTACCTTCAGATGCGGCGCGACGAAGACCGAAGCCGTGATGAACGAAACATTGAGCAGTACCGGCGCGAACGCGGGCAGCGAAAAACTGCCGTAGGTGTTCGCCACGCCGGCGGCCAGCGTGGTGAGCGACACGAAGACGATGTACGGGAACATGATCCGCGTCATCGTCACCGCGAGGCCGAACGCCTGGCCGTCGCCCTTCAAGCCCGAGGCCACGACGAACACGACCGCGGAAGCGGCCGCGATACCGACGAGCGAGAGGAGCGCGAGTGCCCAGGTGAGCACGGTCGACATCGCGTCGACGAGCGCTTTCGTCGCGTCGTGCCCCTGGCTGTTCTTGAACTCGGCCAGGATCGGCACGAATGCTTGCGAAAACGCCCCCTCCGCCGAAAGCCGCCGCAGCAGATTCGGGATGCGAAAGGCGACGTAAAAGGCGTCGGTGAACTGACTCGCGCCAAAGGCACGGGCGATCAGCGTTTCACGGACGAGGCCGGTTACTCGCGAGAGCAGTGTGAAACCGCTGACGGTCAGCAGGGCTCGGAATAGATTCATGGGGGGGCTATTATAAGGGCAGGCACCGCGGCTTCCGGCCGTATCGTCGCGATATTTGCCATCCTTCTGATTTTGCTGATATACTCGCGCGTTTCGAAGCTCGCCTTCGGCGTTGCGTTACCAGCCACGCCGACGCAATCAGCTGCAGCGATGCGGCAATCCGATGCAGCGATGCGCAACGGTTACGTTTTGACGTTTTGCGCCCCCGGGCAATCGTTCCCGGAGGTTTCGATCGAAAGGGCGCTCGAACGGTCGTTTATTGCACGGCTTCGGGCACCGCGAACAATACAGGACTAGGAACTCTCATGGCTAACTCCAAGCAAGCACGCAAGCGCGCCCGCCAAGCCGCGAAGGCGAACTCGCACAACTCGGCGCTGCGCTCGAAGTACCGCACGGCGATCAAGGCCGTCCGCAAGGCGATCGAAGCCGGCGATCAGGCGAAGGCCGTCGAAGTCTTCCGCCTCTCGGCCAAGACGCTCGACATCATCGCCGACAAGAAAATCGTCCACAAGAACAAAGCCGCTCGCCACAAGAGCCGCCTGGCAGCCGCCCTCAAGGGCATGCAGCAGCCCGCCGCCGCGCAGTAAGCGCCGCCGCGCCAAGCGTCGCCCCCGCGATGCCGTTCAGCTGGCTTGGCCGCTGA
>JBCNPL010000251.1:0-4476 GCA_039593375.1 Paraburkholderia sp.
CCAACGGCTTTTTCAGCGTAACGACAGCCTCGCTGCCTGCAAAGCGGGCGAAATCCGCCAGCTTCTTGAGCGGCCGATCGAGCCCCGGCGACGAAACCTCGAGCCGTTCGTAGTCGATGTTTTCAACCGTCAGAACGTGCTGGAGCTGACGCGTGACCTTTTCGCAGTCTTCGATGGCGATGCCGGACGGCTGATCGATATAGACGCAGATGGATCCGCGCCCGGACCGTTCAAGATCGACCAGCTCGTAGCCCATGCCCGAGACCGTGGTTTCTATCAGTTCCGTCAGTTGCACTGTGCCCTCTAAGGTGTTCGCGCGCGCCACGCGAAACCTCACGGGGCCGCACGCCTTGCCGGCGCACGGAGAAAGACGTGCTACCCGAGATGCCGAACCCGGAATTGTGAACGCTTAACGCCAAAAAAAAATGGGCTGAACGCCCATCTTCTTACCGGTGGTCGCCACCTGAGCCGCACTAGTGAAGCCGTACGCCCAGCGACTCGGCGAGTTTAGCATTTTTCGAGAAAGCTTGCAAAGCAAAGCGGCGCCGCAAGCGCTTCGCGCCGCAGCTCGCGCGCGGCGGCCATTCCGCCGACGCGGGATCTTGGTGCCCGAAACGGCGGCGGATGGCAAAAGTCGGGACATACCATCCGCTGCTTCACGCGCGTGTCCGACGCCGAATCGCTCGATACTAGCGGCCTCGCGAACGGTTGCGCGTCGTCGGCCGCGGCCCGCCCGTATTGCCGCCGGCGCGGTTGCCGTTCGCGTTGCCGCCGAAACCGCGCTTGCCGCCCGCGGGCGCAGCCCGATTGCCGTCGACATCGCGCGGCGGACGCCCCTTCTTGCCCTGCCCCGCGGCTGCGCGATTGCCGTAGCCGCGCATGCCGTCGCCGAAGCCACCCGTGCCACCCGCGCCGCCGCCGAACGCGCCGCCGAACGCGCCGCCGGGCCCGCGCCGTCCGGCGCCGCGCCCTTGCTGCTCGAAGCGGCCGTGCGCGGTCAACACCGGCTCGCGACTGATGAAGCCCATCGAGGTCTGCATTGGGTCGGGCTGCCGCCGCTCCGGCGTGGCGCGTCGCGCGCCTTTGTCCTCGGCCGGCGCCTTGAGGCCGACGGCGGCCATCAGGCCGCGGACCTCATTGTCCTCGAGCTCCTCCCAGCGGCCGCGCCGCAAACCGCGCGGCAGCGCCATCGGGCCGTGCCGGGTGCGGATGAGCCGGCTCACCATGAGCCCGACCGCCTCGAACATCCGCCGCACCTCACGGTTGCGGCCCTCGGCCAGCGCGACGTGATACCAGTGATTCGTACCCTCGCCGCCGCCGTCGCGGATGCGCAGGAAGTTAGCCGGGCCATCCTCGAGCTCGACGCCCTGCAGCAGCTTCTGACGCGAGCTTTCAGACAGCTCGCCGACCACGCGCACGGCGTACTCGCGCTCGACGCTGTAGCGAGGATGCATGAAACGATTCGCGAGATCGCCGGAGGTCGTCAGGATCAGCAGACCTTCCGTGTTGAAGTCGAGACGGCCAACCGCCAGCCATTTCGCGGTTTTCATCGGCGGCAGCTTGTCGAACACCGACGGACGTCCCTCCGGATCGGCGTGGCTCACGATCTCGCCCGCAGGCTTGTGGTAGACGAGCACGCGCGGCGGCTTCGTCTGCAGCCGGCGCTTGATCGGCTTGCCGTTGATCCGGACCTGGTCGGTCGGCATGATGCGCTGCCCGATGTGGGCGGGCTCGCCGTTCACCGACACGCGCCCCGCGACGATGAGTTCCTCCATCTCGCGGCGCGAGCCCAGGCCGGCTTCGGCCAGCACCTTGTGCAGCTTCGGCGCGTCGTCGTCCGGCGCCAGCACGCGCTTGCCCGCCGCCGGCCGGCCGCGCCTCAGCATCGGAGCGCGCACGCCGCCCGTGGTGCTGTTGTCGGCATCGAAAGCCGGCGAAGTCACATAGGAGAAGAGATCGTCCTCGGCGCTCGCGCTCGGGGCGTCGCCGCGCTTGTCGTCGGCCGCCGCGCGTTCCTGCCGGCGCGGCGCACCGTTGCGGCCGCCTTTGCCTGCGCCTTTCTTCGGTCCGCGAGCCGGCGCCGCCGCGGCGTCGCCTTCGGCTTCGCGGACGTCCGCCGCTTCGGCTGGCTGCGTCTGCGCGGCTTGTTCGCCCTTCGTCTTCGCCGCGGCGCGACGCCGGGCGATCAAACTGCGCGGCCCGCGCCGCAACCCGCGGCGCGGGCGTTCCTGATCGCCCGCCTCCGCGATTTGGGCGTGCGGCTCGCGCTCGCCGGCCGCCTGCGCCTCATGCGCGCCGGGCGCCTCTTCGCGGCCCGCGGCTTCAACGGCATGCCCCGATGCGGACAATTCGGTGTCGTGGGTATCAGTCAAAACAACCTCGATGTTAGATGGCGCGCGCCCGTCTCGGGCGCGAAAAAATTGTGGGGCGATCAGGCACGGCGCGATGCGGCTTCGTCGCCGGAGAACGTATCGTCGTCCTCGTCCTCGTCCGCACCGCCTGCGGGATCGTCATGGTCCGTTCGGACGGGAAGCGACTCGACGACGTGCAGCAAATGCGCACGCTCGCCGGCTTCGCCCGCGCCCGGCTGCTGTGCATCCCGCGCGGCGCTCGCGTCGCCATCGCCGGAATGCGATGCCGACTCGTCCTTTTGCACCGGCGCGTCCGGTGCGACGTCGCACGAAACGTGCTCGCCCGCTCCGTCATCGTCGTGCAAGGCCTCGCCTGCGTCGTCACTGCTTTGCGCGCCGTCGATCGGCGTCCCGCTCGTGTCGTCATCGCCATGCGCAACGTCGAGCGGTGTCTCGCTCGTGTCGTCATCGCCTTGCTTGCCGTCGACCGACGTCTCGTCGGCGGCGTCGCTTTGCGCGCCGTCGTTGGGAAATTCGATCGCATGCTGCGCGAGCGGGCTCGCGTCGAGCTGACCCGCGGGATCCTCGAGCGGCGGCAGTTCGTCGAGCGCCTTCAGGCCGAGGTCGTCGAGAAATTGCTTCGTCGTAGCATAAAGCGCCGGCCGCCCGGGTACATCGCGGTGCCCGATCACCTCGATCCAGTTGCGATCCTCGAGTTGCTTGATCACCTGCGTATTGACCGTGACGCCGCGAATCTCCTCGATGTCGCCGCGCGTGACGGGTTGCCGGTAGGCAATGATCGCGAGCGTCTCCAGCACGGCGCGCGAGTACTTCGGCGGCTTTTCCGGATTCAGGCGGTCGAGAAAGCCGCGCATCGCGGGCTTGCTCTGGAAACGCCAGCCCGAAGCCAATGCGACAAGTTCGACGCCGCGGCCGGACCACTCGTTCTTCAAATCCTCGAGCAACGCACGGACCGTATCCGCCGACACGGCGTCGGCGAAAAGCCTGCGCAAATCGCCGACCTTCAGCGGTTCGTGCGCGCAAATCAAAGCAGTCTCGAGGACGATCTTCGCCTCTTGGGTATTCATGCAGCTAGGCCAGACCCTGTGTGGTCAAAGAACCGGATCAAACAGACGAAATGGAACTGAAGACGCGCTCGCCCGATTTTGATCGGTCATATTGATGGGAGCACGGACCGGGGGGCGGCGAATCGGACAGCGATCGAACCAAGCCCAGCCGGACGGAGCGGCGGTATTCCGGAGAAGTCGCCGCGCGACTGAACGTCATATTACGCAAAAACCGAGGCCCCGTAAACGGGCAGCCGGACGCCGCGATGCCGCCTTCCTGGGCCGAAGTCATGCCCGCGGCGGCCGCGCCGGCCGTCAAAACCTCTCTTCGAAGCGCCGGCCCGCATTTTTCGATACATCCGACAAAGCGTTTCCATGCTGCGGCCGCAAAACCGCGCGTAACTCGGCTCGATCCCGAGTTCACGGGGCATCCACCGATCGAATCGACGTCTCGCAGACGGCGCTTGCGGCGACGCAAAAATCGAGCGCGCACGCACCCGGGACGAGCCGCCCGCACAAGATTGGTGATTGCCCTGATTTTCGGGGCACGCATTTTGAAGTCATATACGCGCCTAGCTGACATCCCGGCGGGCTTGCTGTGACGCGGCTTTACGGTATTCGCTACATAAGTGGCACGCTTCATGCGTTGCTGGGCGCGCGAAGCCGGCGTGATCCGCGACCCGATCGTTCGCGGCGAAAGCCGGCTCGTGCGACGTTCGTACATCGAATGTCTCGGGAGTGCGCCGCGCGGGGCAGCGCACCGGGGTTAGTTTCGCTGAGGTGAGGACATGATGCTGTTCGACGATTTGAGAGATAACGAATGGGCGCTGGTCGAGGCGTTATTCTGTGCCGAGCCGGCACGGGCCGAGCGACGTGGACGCCCTCGCGTGGAAGCGCGCGCAGTCGTCAACGCCGTGCTCTGGGTGCTGTCGACGGGTGAAGGCTGGTCGAAGCTCCCGGGCCGCTACCCCTCTCCGCCGACCTGTCGGCGCCGTTTCGACGAGTGGCAAGCCGACGGCACGCTCGCCGAGATCGTGAAGCGGCTAAGCGCGTGCGGA
>JBCNPL010000252.1:0-4443 GCA_039593375.1 Paraburkholderia sp.
CGCTTCGCACGGTGCCTCGCCGATGAATACGAAGCACGACGAGCGCGGCGACGAGGCACAGGCCACCTGAAATCGTCGACGCCACCGTATAAGTGCCGAGGTCGGCACGCAACACGCCCGCGCCGAACGCCGCAAATGCCGCGCCGAGTTGATGACCGGCGACGATCCAGCCAAACACCACAGGCGCCGCCTCCTTGCCGAAGACGTCGGTGGTCAGCCGTACCGTCGGCGGCACGGTGGCGATCCAGTCGAGCCCGTAGAACATCGCGAAGAGCGGCAGGCCGAAGAAGTCGATGCCGAACGCATGAGGCAAATAGATCAACGACAGTCCGCGCAGCCCGTAGTACCAGAAGAGCAGCACGCGGCTGTTGAAACGGTCCGACAGCCAGCCCGAGAGCGTCGTTCCGAAAAGATCGAACACGCCCATCGCCGCGAGCAATGAAGCGCCTTGCACCTCCGTCATTCCGTAGTCGCCGCACATGGCGATGAGGTGGGTGCCGATATAACCGTTCGTGCTCGCGCCGCAAACGAAAAAGCTGAAGAAAAGCAGCCAGAAATCGCGCTTTTTGCTCGCCGACAACAGTGCGCCGAAAGCGAGCGCGAGCGGGTTTTGCGTGGTACCGGCGGGAGTTGGCGGCGCATCGGGGGCTTCGCCGTAGGGACGCAGCGCGACGTCGGCCGGACGCTCGGGCAGAAAGAGCGCGACGAGCGGCAGCACGACGGCCGCCGCAACGGCGACGATGAGCACGACCGGGCGCCACCCATGATGCTCGGCCACCGTGGCGAGCATCGGCAGAAAAACGAGTTGGCCCGTGGCGGAGCTCGCGGTCAAAATCCCCATCACGAGGCCGCGCCGCTCGACGAACCAGCGGTTGACGACCGTCGCGGAGAGCGTGAGCGCCGCGACGCCTGTCGCACTGCCTACCATCACGCCCCAAACGAGCACCATTTGCCATGGCGCCGTCATCATCGACGAGAGCGCCACGCCGGCCGCCATCGTGCCGAGCGCCGCGTAGAGCGTGGGCCGTACGCCGAAACGCTGCATGGCCGCGGCCGCGAACGGCCCCGTCAGCCCATAGAGGGCAATGTTGACCGATATCGCGAGCGAGATCGTGGCGCGACTCCAGCCGAGGTCGTGCTCGAGCGGAACCATGAGCACGCTCGGCGTTGCCCGCGTGCCCGCGGCCGCCAATAGCACGAGGAAGACGACGGCCGCCACGAGCCATCCATAGTGAAACCGCGCCCCAATCCGTTTCGCCAGCCAGTTCATCGGTATCCTCTGTCGCGTTCGGCGCCGCGTTGGCGCGCGGAAGTCATCCAGTGCCCGCTCTTTGTCCGTTCTCCGATGTGACAACCCGGTCACAAGCGGAGTTGCCATCCTAGTGACCGATCGGTAACATGTCAAGCGTCAAGAGTCGAACGGGAGCGAACCATGACCCGAACCGCGGCGGCAAAGCCCGCTGTCACGAGATCCGACCGCGCGCAGTCACGTCCTCACACGGCGGGGCCCGCCGCGCAGCAATTGCTGCTTCATGCCGCGGCGGAGCTTTTCTACCGCGAGGGGGTGCGCGCGGTCGGCGTCGATGCCGTCGTCGAGCGCGCGGGCGTCAACAAGATGAGTCTCTATCGGCAGTTTTCGTCGAAGGACGAACTCGTGGTCGCCTATCTCGAGCGATCGAGCGAGCGCTTCTTCCAGCGTTTTCAGCGAAGCGTCGACAAACACCCGGGCGATCCGGTCGGGCAGATCAATCAGTATTTCGAGGATCTGGCGGAGCGCGCTTCCGTCGAAGGGTATCGCGGCTGTCCGTTCGTCAACGTCTCGGCCGAGTTTCCCGATGCCAGCCATCCGGCGCGCCAGTGCGTACTGCGCAACAAGACGGAATTGATGGAACGGCTGACGGCGCTCGCAAGCAGCGCCGGCGCCGATGATGCTGAAGCGTTGGCCAGTGCGCTCGCGCTGCTGATCGAGGGGGTCTACGCCGCGAGCCAGACCTACGGCCCCGGATGCGCTCCGATCAAGGCGGCACCGCGCGTGGCGGCGCAACTCGTCGCGGCCGCCTGCCCCCGTTCACCCTCGTAAGCGATTTCGCCCCGATGCCGTCGAACCCGCCTGCCGCCGATGCGGCAAATGCCCACGCCGCCGCCGTCGTCGCCGCCACCCGGCACTGGCTGACGCGCGCGGTGATCGGGCTCAATTTGTGTCCATTCGCCAAGGCCGTCCACGTCAAGGACCAGATCCGCTATGCCGTCAGCGAAGCAGACGATCTCGAAGGGGTGCTGACCGATCTCGAAGCCGAGCTAAAGCGACTCGACGCGGCCGACCCGCAGCGGATCGACACGACGCTCGTCATCTTTCCGCATGCGCTAGCCGATTTCGGCGAATTCAACGATGGCCTTTTCTTCGCGGAACGGCTCGTCGCGCAATTAGGTCTCGAAGGCGTGCTCCAGGTCGCGAGCTTCCATCCGCTTTACCGATTCGCCGGCAGCGACGCCGACGATATCGAGAACTACACGAACCGGGCGCCCTATCCGATCCTGCATCTGCTGCGGGAAGCCAGCATCACGCGCGCGGTCGACGCTTATCCGGACGCCGCCGGCATTTACGAACGCAACATCGAAACGCTGCGCCGCCTGGGTCACGATGGCTGGCACAAGTTGATGACTGAAACGGGCGGCGACGGCTAGGAGCCGACGCTGTCAGCGTTCTCATCGCTGGGCGGTGTGGGGGCTGACCATTTGCCGATCATCGCTTCCCGTCGGCGCGAAAAACCGCTCACGCAACTCGTCGAGGCCGAGCGTATCGAGCACTTGCGCGAGCCGTTCGGCCGCCCGTCCGCGCGGCAGGCTCTTGTACCGCGCGACGATGAGCTCGTTTTTCATCGAGTGCTCCCACCCTACGAGCTCCGTCACGCTGACCTGATATCCGTGCGCCTCGAGCTGCAGGCAACGTAGTACGTTCGTCACCTGGCTGCCGAACTCACGAGTGTGGAGCGGGTGGCGCCAGATCTCCGTGAGCGCGTTGCCGAGCGATTTCCCTTTGTTTCGGCGCAGCACGCCAGCCACCTCCGCCTGGCAGCACGGCACGACCACGATATGGCTCGCCTGCTTTTGCAACGCAAAGCGGATGGCGTCGTCCGTGGCGGTGTCGCAGGCATGGAGCGCCGTTACGATATCGACGACGGGAGGCAGCCGGTCCGATTCGATCGATTCGGCCACCGAGAGGTTCACGAACGACATCCGCTCGAATCCGAGCCGAGCGGCGAGCGCAGCCGATTTGTCCACGAGCTCCGCGCGCGTTTCGATGCCGTAGATTCGGGAGCCGTCGTCGGGCGGGAGCGCCTTGAAGAACAGGTCGTACAGAATGAAGCCGAGGTAGGACTTGCCCGCGCCGTGATCGACGAGCGAGACGCGTCCCTTTTCCTGCCGCACCTCCTCGAGCAGTGGCTCGATGAACTGAAAAAGGTGATAGACCTGCTTGAGCTTGCGGCGGCTATCCTGGTTCATCTTGCCGTCGCGCGTGAGGATGTGGAGCTCCTTCAGGAGCTCGACCGACTGATTCGGACGGATTTCGTAGGTTTTTGCGGACATCGAGGGCGGAACCTGCGGCCAAGTCGCGCCGAACGTGCGACAGCCTACAGAACAGCTGGAATGATCGCGTCAGTTTACCGAAAAAGGGCGTGGGCATCGCCGTCTGCCCGCGCGCACCGCTGGAACAATTCATGCGTCGCCGCCCGCGTTGCGCCGTCAAGGCCAGGATCGGGCGCCGCCGGCGTCGCGGGATGGACCACCCGCCGCGTACGGGCCGTGCCACGCAACAAGCGCGGAATGAGCGATGCGACACCGCATGTACGCCGCGAACACGATATCGTGTATCAGTCGTGGCGCGCGAACGGCGCACCACGCGTTACGTGACAGCCGTAACTCCACGGCAACCGGTTGACGTAACGCCGCTGCATGCGGTTTGGCTGCAATCGACGGCGTCTGAGTGCAGGACCAAGTTGAGGAAGGACGACAGGGATGGCTACGATACCTAACGGAGACGCTGAGCAAAAGTTTCAGGCGATGCTCGCCACGCTCCTCGCGGCGCCAACCGGCTGGTCGGAAAAGCAGCAGTTGGAACTCGAGATGGCGCGCGATATCTCGGTCGAGATGCTGCGCCTTGCGGAGGCGATGCGTGACACGACCGACGCCGGACTGGAGACGCTGCTGACGCTGCTCAAATACGCGAAAGTGATCGACTTCATTCTCACGACGCTCGCCTCGCGGCGCGATATCCGCCCGCAAACGCTGCGCGTCATCTTCAAGCTCGCGGGGCTGAAAGTCGACGAGGCCTATCCGGGCTGACCGCGTCGTTGCCGGGCGGCTTAGGCGGAAGGCTCGTCGAAGCGCGTTCAGCGAGGAGCCGGCCGTACGGCGAGACGCCAGAGCGACGTTATCTCGGCC
>JBCNPL010000253.1:0-4439 GCA_039593375.1 Paraburkholderia sp.
AAAGACGCTCGGCTAGAGACCGATCGCAAACGTTTCACCCAGGAGAGACAGGAGACACCCGATGAACACCGCGTTGCCGCTCGACCCGATCGAGACAGCAAGCCGCGACGAACTCGCCGCCTTGCAGCTGGAGCGACTCAAATGGTCGCTCGCGCATGCCTACGAAAACTCGCTCGTCTATCGGCGCAAGTTCGACGAGGCCGGTGTACGTCCCGAAGATCTGAAGACGCTGGCCGATCTCTCGCGCTTTCCCTTCACGACGAAGCGCGATTTTCGCGACAACTATCCGTTCGGCATGTTCGCCGTGGCGCAGGAACGCATCTCGCGCATTCACGCCTCCTCCGGCACGACAGGCAAGCCGACGGTCGTCGGCTATACGGCCCGAGATATCGATACGTGGGCGAATCTCGTCGCGCGCTCGATCCGTGCGGCCGGGGCTCGCCGCGGCGACAAGGTGCACGTGAGCTACGGTTACGGTCTCTTCACGGGCGGTCTCGGTGCGCATTACGGCGCCGAGCGCGCGGGCCTGACCGTGATCCCGTTCGGAGGCGGGCAGACGGAAAAGCAAGTGCAGCTGATTCGGGACTTCAAGCCGGACATCATCATGGTCACGCCGAGCTACATGCTCGCACTCGCCGACGAGTTCGAGCGGCAAGGCATGGATCCGACCGAATCTTCGCTTCGAATCGGAATATTCGGCGCCGAGCCCTGGACGAACGACATGCGCCTCGCGATCGAGCGCCGAATGGGTATCGACGCCGTCGATATCTACGGATTGTCCGAAATCATCGGGCCCGGCGTCGCTTCCGAGTGCGTCGAAACAAAAGACGGGCCAACCATCTGGGAAGATCACTTCTATCCGGAAATCATCGACCCGGAAACGGGCGCCGTCCTGCCTGACGGCGAATTCGGCGAACTCGTCTTCACGTCGCTGACGAAAGAGGCACTGCCCATCGTCCGCTATCGCACGCGCGATCTGACGCGCCTTCTGCCCGGTACCGCACGCACGATGCGGCGCATGGAAAAGATCACAGGTCGTTGCGACGACATGATGATCGTGCGCGGCGTCAACGTCTTCCCCACGCAGATCGAGGAGCTGCTGCTGAAGCAGCGGGCGCTCGCGCCGCACTACCAGATCGTGCTGACGAAGGAAGGTCCGCTCGACGTCATGACGCTGAACGTCGAGCCGATGCCGGACGCGCTCGCCGATACGGCGTCGATCGAAGCCGCGAAGTCGGCGCTCGCTTACGACATCAAGGCGTTGATCGGTGTCACCGCGATCGTCGACGTACTACCCATCAACGGGATCGAACGATCAGTCGGCAAGGCCCGGCATGTCGTCGACAAGCGAAAACTCGGCGCTTGATCCCGCGGCAGGCGGCCGAAGACGCGCCCGAGCGCCGAGCGAGGCACGGCGCAAGGTCCGCCGGCTGCAAAAGACGGCGGAGGCGGCAGGCCTACGCTCAGGAGTTCGGCAGCAACAGCCACATCCGGCCGGTCTGCTTCATCTTGCCGGCCAAGTCGCCCGCCTCGTCGCCGAGGCCCCAGAAATAGTCGGCGCGCACGCCGCCCTTGATGGCGGAGCCCGTATCCTGCGCGAAAACGAGTCGGTTCATCGGCGTGTTGGTGAACGGTCGCGTCGTTTGCAGAAAAACGGCGCTGCCGAGCGGAATCGATGCGGGATCGACGGCGATCGAGCGTTGCGGCGTCAGCGGTACGCCGAGCGCGCCTATGGGGCCGACGTCGACGCTGCCGAGCGCCGAGTCGGCCGGCGGCATCTCGCGGAAGAAGACGAACCGCGGATTCGTGTCGAGCAGCGCGTCGACGCGTGTGGGGTTGGCGCGCGCCCAGGCTTTGATGCCCTGCATGGTGGCCTGTGCGGGCGTCAGCTCGCCGCGATCGAGCAGCCATTTTCCGATCGATCGGTATGGCTGGTTGTTGCTGCCGCCGAACCCGACGCGCATGACCGTGCCATCGTCGAGGACGATCCGGCCGGAGCCCTGCACCTGAAGAAAGAAGGCCTCGATCGGATCGTCGACCCAGACGAGCTCGTTGCCCGCGAGCACGCTCGAGCGCTCGAGCTGTGCGCGCGGCGGGAGCGTCGTGCCCGCCCGGACACCGGCCGGCCATCGATAGAGCGGGTACTGGTAAGGTCCGCGCCGCGCGCGCGAACCGTGCAGCAGCGGCTCGTAGTAGCCCGTCACGAGCCCGTCGAGCGTACCGTCGCCGTTGGCCAACTGATACGGTGAGAAGTAGGTTTCGAAAAAGGCGCGAGCGCCGGCGATGTCGAGATCGTCGAGTTGGCTGGCCGCGACGCAGGCGCGCCGCCAGTTCGGCTCGCGGCCCACGCGCAGACAGTTCTCTCGCAGCGCGGCCGCCGCGCCGATCAGCGAGTCGTCGTCCCAGCCCGCGACCTGCTGCCACGATACGGGCGTGAGCCGCTCCGACGCGAGCTGACCTGCCGTTCCCACCGCGCCACCCGGCGCCGTTGCAGTCGGGCGGACGATCGTGGGGCCGCCACAGGCCGCCAGGGCCATCGCCAGCAAGACGGCGACGACCCGCCCCGCCATTCCGAGCGCGGCGCCCATTCGCATGCCGGGCGCCATCAATGCAGCGTACGCGGCATTTGCAACGTGAACTCGGGCACGGGCGCCTCGAACCGCTCGCCGTCCTCCGCCACGCAAAAGTACTCGCCGCGCATCGTGCCGACCGGGGTCGCGATGACGGCCCAACTCGTGTACTCGAACTGCTCGCCCGGCTGGAGCAGCGGCTGGTGGCCGACGACGCCGAGACCTTTCACCTCCTGCACTTTGGACTCGCTGTCGGTGATGATCCAATGGCGCGCGATCAACTGCGCGGGCACTTGCCCCGTGTTGCGAATCGTCAGCGTGTACGCGAATGCGTACTGGCGGCGCTCGGGATCGGATTGCTCGGGCAGGTAGCGCGTTTGGGCCGAAACGCTGAATTGATACTGGCTCATCGTGACTCTGGTTCCGCTCTGAATAAAACCGCCCCCACGCTCACCACGTTCGCTGCCCCCCGAGGGGGCATCAGTGCGCTTGGGGCGGCCCGGCGCGCACTGAATACAAACCGCCCCCACGCTCACTACGTTCGCTGCCCCCCGGGGGGGCATCAGTGCGCTTGGGGCGGCCCGGCGCGCACTGAATACAAACCGCCCCCACGCTCACTACGTTCGCTGCCCCCCGAGGGGGCATCAGTGCGCTTGGGGCGGCCCGGCGCGCACTGATAAGGACCTGCTTAGACTCCGACAAAAATCTGCTTAGTTTGGGTTCTATCGCTGCCCGAATACAATGGGCTGCACGGCAACGAAATCCCCGCGAATGCCGGTTCGCGCCGTTTTCGGTTCGGCATTGTCGCGCGTCGGAGCCTGCGCCCGCAACCGTAACGATGGACGCGCCGCCGGAATGCCGCCTGCACGCACGGTAAAATGCAGGCTTTCGTTGCCGCTCAACGTCGGCAAGAGGATCGACCCGTCATGACGCAATTCCGTATCGCCCCGAGCATCCTGTCGGCCGATTTCGCCCGGCTGGGCGAAGAAGTCCGCAATGTCGTCGCCGCGGGCGCCGACTGGATCCATTTCGACGTGATGGACAACCATTACGTGCCGAATCTGACGATCGGGCCGCTCGTCTGCGAGGCGATTCGCCCGCATGTTCAGGTGCCCATCGACGTCCACCTGATGGTGCGTCCCGTCGACCGCATCGTGCCAGACTTCGCGAAAGCCGGGGCGAATTTGATCAGCTTTCACCCGGAAGCGTCGGAACACATCGATCGTACGCTGTCGCTGATCCGCGATCAGGGCTGCAAAGCGGGGCTCGTCTTCAATCCGGCCACGCCGCTCAACTACCTCGACCACGTGATGGACCGTATCGACCTCGTCCTGATCATGTCGGTGAACCCGGGGTTCGGCGGGCAATCGTTCATTCCCGAAGCGCTCAACAAGCTGCGCGCGGCGCGCGCGAAGATCGACGCCTATCGCGAAAAGACGGGCCGCGAGATCCATCTTGAAGTCGACGGCGGCGTCAAAGTGGACAATATCGCAGACATCGCGGCAGCAGGGGCCGACACGTTCGTCGCCGGTTCGGCCATTTTCGGCAAGCCGGACTACCGCGCGGTGATCGCGGAGATGCGAGCGCGGCTCGCGGCTGTCTCGCACCTTTGAGCCTCCCCGTTCCATGACCCGCATGTCCACCGTACCCGCCGAAACGCCCAAGCTCCCGCCGTTGCGCTTGAAAGCCGCCGTCGTCGATCTCGATGGCACGATGGTCGATACGGCCGACGATTTCAGTGCCGGCCTGAACGGCATGCTGACCGAAATCGACGCCACGCCGCCTGTCACGCGCGACGAAGTGATCGGCTACGTCGGCAAAGGCTCGGAACATCTGATCCGCAGCGTACTTGCCGCGCGCTTCGAGGCC
>JBCNPL010000254.1:0-4428 GCA_039593375.1 Paraburkholderia sp.
CCTCGACGCCGCGACAGGGCACGCGGTGATCGACCTCATGTTCCGGATGAACGCGGCTCACGGCGCCACGCTCGTGCTCGTCACGCACGACATCGAGCTCGCGCACCGTTGCTCGCGCGTCGTGACGCTCGATGCCGGGCGCGTGACATGACGCTCGATGCCGGGCGCGTGACATGTCGCCCTCCACCGGGCGCGTGACATGACGCCCGATACCGGGTGCGTCACTTCGCTTTCGCCGCGCCCCTCGCCCGCTCGATCAGGGCCGAAGTCGACGAATCGTGCTTCGCGGGATCGAACGCGGGCGCGGTGAGATCCGCTTCCACGACCTTGCCGAGGATCTTGCCCAGCTCGACGCCCCATTGATCGAACGGGTTGATGTTCCATACGGTGGCCTGCACGAGCACCTTGTGCTCGTAGAGCGCGATCAGCGCGCCGAGCGAGCCGGGCGTGAGCGCATCGAGCAGCAGCGTCGTGGACGGCCGATTGCCGGGGAATACGAGATGCGGCACGAGCTCCGGCTTGTCGGGGCCAGCCACTTTCCTTGCTTCCTCGACGGTGCGGCCGAGCATCAGCGCCTCGCTCTGGGCGAAGCAGTTCGCCAGCAGCTTCGGATGGTGGCTCGCCAGTGAATGCTCGGGCCGAAGCACGGCGATGAAGTCGATCGGCACGATCGTCGGCCCCTGGTGCAGCATCTGGAAGAACGCGTGCTGGCCGTTCGTGCCGGGCTCGCCCCAGGTGACGGCCGAAGTCGGATAGTCGACGAAGCCGCCGTCGAGCCGCGCGGATTTGCCATTGCTCTCCATCTCGAGCTGCTGGAGGTAGGAGGGCAGGAAATGGAGCGCCTCGGAGTAGGGCGCGACGAGGTAGCTCTGCGATTCGAAGAAATTGCGATACCAGATGCCGACGAGCCCCATCAGCACCGGCAGATTGCGCTCGAGCGGCGCCTCGCGAAAATGCGCGTCCATGCCGGCCGCTCCCGCGAGCAGCGCATCGAACTGAAGCGGCCCGATCGCGATCATGATCGAGAGCCCGACCGCGGACCACAGCGAGTATCGTCCGCCCACCCAGTCCCACATCTGGAACACGTTTTCGTGCGCGATGCCGAATTTGACGACCTCGGCCGGATTCGCCGACACGCCGACGAAGTGCTTGGCGAGCGCGCTTTCGGGGCAGCCTTTCGCCACGAACCAGTCGCGCAGCGAGCGGGCGTTCGTCATCGTTTCGAGCGTCGTGAACGTCTTGGAGACGACGATAACGAGCGTCTCTTCAGCGTCGATGCGCGCCATGACGCGCGCAAGATCGGCCCCGTCGACATTCGAGACGAAGTAGGTGGAAATCTCGGGATGCGCCAGATGATCGAGCGCATGGACCACCATCTTCGGTCCCAGGTCGGAGCCGCCGATGCCGATGTTCACGACATGGCGGATGCGCTTGCCCGTATGCCCTGTCCATGTGCCGTTGCGCACACGCTCGGCGAACGCGGCCATCTTGGCGCGCTCGGTCGCGACCTCGGCGTGGTACGGCGCGTCGGCGTTAGTGGCGCGAAGCGCCGTATGCAGGGCAGCCCGGTTCTCGGTCGGATTGACGATCTCGCCCGCGAACATCGCGTCGCGTCGTTTTTCGACCCCGGCTTCACGCGCGAGCGCGACGAGCAGGCCGAGGGTCTCATCGGTGATGCGGTTCTTCGAAAAATCGGCGAGAAGGCCGCCGCCTTCGAAAGTAAAGCGCTCGGCGCGCGAAGGTTTGCCACTATCGGCGGCGAACCAGTCGCGCAGCCGCGCGTCGCGAATCTGTTCGTAATGCGCTTCGAGCGCGGACCAGGAAGAAAGCGAGTTCGGCGTCATGGTATCGGTCTGAAGTGGGCGGGTACGTGAAGCCAGGCTGCGGTCGGTCAGTATAGCGGCGTTGAATGCCGTTCCGCAGCATCGTTAGCAAGCGTTTCGCCGAAATGGCCTGCCGCTGGCGCGATCACCCGCGGGCTGGATAAATCAGGCGATTGAGCGAGGCTCGCACGGCCGGCGCGAGCTCGCTGGCCGTGAGCCCCGCCGGTCCGGTACCGCTCGCGACGAGCGTATCGGCCGCGAGGCCGTGCAAATAGACGGCCGCCAACGCCGCCTCCCAGGCCGGCAGTTTTTGCGCAAGTAGCGCGCCGACGATGCCGCCGAGGGCATCGCCCGTGCCGCCCGTAGCGAGCGCCGCGTTGCCGGTCGGATTGACCGCGGTGCGGCCATCGGGGGCGGCAACGACGGTGCCAGCGCCTTTCAGCACGACCACGGCGTCGAAGCGGTTCGCGAGCGTACGCGCCGCGGCTAGCCGATCACGCTGAATGGCCGCCACGTCGACGCCGATGAGACGCGCCGCCTCGAGCGGATGCGGCGTCAGCACGCAAACGCCGCCGGGCGCGCCGCGCGCGGCGAGCGCATCGGCGAGGTTCGCGTCGTCGGCGAGCAGGTTGAGCGCATCGGCGTCGAGCAGCTTCGGCACGTCGAGCCCCAGCGCCTTCGCGAGAATTCCGGCGGCATGGGCACGTCGGCCCATCCCGCAGCCGAGCGCCAGCGCATCCATTTGGTCGAGCGCGAAGGCCTGCCCCGAATCGACCGGATGCAGCATCAACTCGGGGTGAGGAGGATCGTAAGGGGGCGCGCCCGCGCCGACGAACACCACATGCACCTTGCCCGCGCCCGCATGGAGTGCCGCGCGTGCGGCCAGAATGGGCGCACCGCACATGCCGGTATCGCCGCCGACTACGGCGAGGCTTCCGAACGTGCCCTTGTGCGAGGCGAACGCCCGCGGGGGAAAGGCGGCCGCAAATAGGGCGGGAGCGTTCAGCAGGGTGACGGGCCTGCCAGCGCTACCGGCAGGCGCTGGCTGGGTCGCGACGGCCGTGCTGTCGTCTGCCTCCACGCCGAGCGTCGCGACCGCGATTTCGCCTGCCAGATCTCGACCGTGCGACATGTAGAGCCCCGGCTTCGCGCCGAGAAAAGTGACGGTATACGCGGCCCGAACCGCCGGGCCGCGGCCCACCACGTTGCCCGAGTCGCTATCGAGGCCGCTCGGCACGTCGAGCGCGAGCACGGGTTTTCCAGCCCGCGCCTCTTGTTCGATCGTCCGTGCGAGCTCCGCGAAGATGCCTTCGAGAGGTCGGGTCAGCCCGATGCCGAAGAGCCCGTCGACGAGCCAGCCGTAGCCTTCGAACGAGGCCGGTGGCCGATGCGAAATCGGCACGCCGGCGGCGCGGGCCCCCGCCAGCGCCCAGCGCGCATCGTCAGGCTTGACCTCCACCGGCATGCAGACTTCGACGTCGACGCCCGCTTGGCGCAGCTCGGTCGCGCAAACGAGCGCGTCGCCGCCGTTGTTGCCGGGCCCCGCGGCGAGCCAGACCGATCGCCCGGCCGCCAGCGAGCCGTCGTGCTCGGCCAGCTCGAGCAGGCAGCGCGCCGCGGCCGCGCCGGCCCGTGCCATCAATGTGTTGGCCGGCAAGCGCGCGCCTTTGCGTGCTTCGATCTCGCGCAACTCGGCAACGGTGTAGAGCGGCAGGGGCCGCTCATGAGGATTGACGAAGACAGGAGAGGCGGGGCGGGAGGCGGCTTCGGTCATGGTGGGCGAGCGAGCTTGAAGTCCGGCGCACCGTTGCGCCGGCGACGCGGTTTCGACGACGTCGGAGATGACGTGCATGGCGCATGCACGGCGCTCGGGCGCCAGTTCTCGGTGCTGGCCGCGCCGCCTCAATCGACGAAACGATCGGCGCGCAACGCGGCCAACGTATCGGGCGGCAGGCCGGGATCGGTGCCGCTCACGAGATCCGCGATCACTTTAGCAGACCCGCAGGCGAGCCCCCAACCGGCCGGACCGTGTCCGAAATTGACGAAGAGCCGCGGATGGAGCGCCTGGCCGACGACGGGCAACCCGTCCGGCGAGAGCAGCTTGATGCCGTCCCATGCGTGGGCCGCCGAGATTCGGGCGGCGCCCGGAATCCAGTCGTGCGTGGCTTGCGCGAGAACGGCCGTGGCGGCCTTGGCGAGCGGCTCGGCGGGCGGCTTGCTCGCGTCGCGCTCCGGCTGCACGAGGGCCGCGCCCGCCACGCGCACGCGCTGATTCGCGCGAGTCATGGTGATGCGTTTTGTCGTGTCGACGACGGTCAGATGCGGCGCCCGTTCCTCGTAGGCGATCGGCGCCGTCAACGCGAAAAAGCGGGTCGGATGCAGCGGCAGGCGCAACCCCGAGCGCTCGATCAGCGCGAGACTGCCGGCCCCGGCCGCCACGACGATCGCATCGGCCGAAACGACATCGACGTCGCGCGAGCTCGAGCGCTCGCCCTCGGCAGGCGCGAGCTCGACGGCGGCGCGCTGGTTGTCGAAGCGCAGCGTCGCGACCGCGCGGCCGAACTTGAAGTGCACGCCCGGTTCTTCTTCGAGAGACTGCTTGAGC
>JBCNPL010000255.1:0-4422 GCA_039593375.1 Paraburkholderia sp.
GCGCGGCGTCGACATCGGGACGAAGCTCGAGATTTATCGGCTGCTGCAAGCCGAAGCGGCCAACGGGCGAACCTTCTTGTGGTACACGACCGAGAACGACGAGTTCGCGTACTGCGACCGCGTCTATGTCTTCCGCGGAGGGGACGTCACGCGCATGCTCGAAGCGAGCGAATGCACGGAGCAGGCGCTTCTCGCGGCGAGCTTCGAGGAGGCACGATCATGATGGGGATCGCCAGGGCCGGTATGCGTCGGGCCGAGCGGCGCGCCATGCTGCCCGCCATATCGCTCGCCGCGGTGCTGATCCCGATGTTCATCGTGCAGCCGAACACGCTCAGCTACTTCGGAATGTCGATGTTGTTGAACCTCGGCGTGCCGATCGTTTTCGCGACGCTAGCGCAACTCGCGGTCATCACCGCCAACGAGCTCGATCTCTCGATCGGCTCGTTCGTGAGCCTCGTGACCTGCATCGGCGCGACGCTGCTCGATCGTTCTCCGTGGCTCGGCTGGACCGCGCTCACCGGTTGCGTCGCGATCTATGCGCTCGTCGGCGTGCTGGTCGAATCGCGGCGCATTTCCTCGGTGGTCGTGACGCTGGGGTTGTCGTTCGTCTGGAACGGGCTCGCGGTGTTGCTGCTGCCGTCGCCGGGCGGCACGAGCCCGACGTGGCTCTCGTCGCTGATGGGGTTGCAGGCGCCATACGTTCCCGCGCCTTTGATCTGGAGCGCGGCGATTGCGATCGTGGGCCACGGTCTGCTGATGCGCTCCCCCGCCGGCGTGGCATTGCGCGGCGTCGGCGGCAATCCCGGCGCGATGCGCCGATGCGGATGGTCGGTCGTGCGCGCCAAGGCGATCCTCTTCGGCTGCGCGGGCATGCTCGGCGTTTGCTCCGGGCTTGCGCTGCTTGGTCTTACGACTTCGGCCGACGCGAATATCGCCTTGCGTTACACGTTGCTTTCCGTTGCGGGCGTGATTCTCGGCGGCGGTGAGTTCGTGGGCGGTCGCGTATCGGTGGTGGGCGCCGTCCTCGGTGCGGTCACGCTTACGCTAGCGTCGTCGTTCCTCGCGTTCCTGCAAATCGCCCCGGAATGGCAGATCGGCTTTCAGGGGCTCATCCTCATCACCGTCCTTTCGCTGAGACTGGTGTTCCGCCGCAAGGGAGGCCGCCGGTGAAACGCGTGCTCGCCCTGCGCGATACGCCTTGGTTCTGGTCCATGGTCGGCGCGGTGCTCGTCGGCTTGGCCGCCTCGCTCGCATTCGGTCCGCGGACGGCCGGGAACATGCTGTCGGCCGCGTCGGCATTCGTCGTCTTTAGCGTGCTCGTCGGGCTCGGGCAGATGCTGGTCGTGACGAGCGGCCCAGGCAATATCGATCTGTCGATACCGGCCACGATCGCGCTCGCGGGCAGTCTGGCGATGCACGTGATGGCGCGCCACGATGCGGCGATTCCTCTCGGCGTTGCCGTGACTGTCGCAGCCGGTGCCGCGGTCGGCTCGTTCAACTATCTGCTCATTCGGCTGCTGCGGATTCCTCCCATCATCGCGACGCTCTCGTCGAGCTTCGTGCTTCAATCGATCGCGATCAGCCTCGGGCACGGAAGCGCCGCGCCGCCGCCGGCGCTCGAAGACTTCGCGCTCGGTCATGTGCTCGGCGTTTCGGCGCTCGCATTCGTCGCGCTCGCGTTGACCATCGCGACCGGCATCGTTCTCTTCAGGCTCGTCCAAGGGCGCAGCCTTTCCGCGGTCGGGCAGAACGGACGGGCCGCGCATCTCGCGGGCGTGTGCGTCGAACGGGTGCGCTTCGCCACCTATGTCGCCTGCTCGGTTCTTGCGGCGCTGAGCGCGCTTCTGCTGTCGGCGTTTTCGGGCGGAGCGACGCTCGACATGGGCGCAGACTACATGTTGCTTTCCGTCGCGGTCGTCGTGATCGGCGGCACGCAGGTTTCGGGTGGCCGAGCCAGCCCGACGGGCGTATGGGGCGCAGCCTGCTTCCTCTTCCTCGTGAACGCGCTATTGAACGCGAGCGGTACAGGAGCGGGCGTGCGCGCGATCATTTATGGCCTGCTGATCATTGGCGTGACCGCGGTCGCCGGTGGGGCGAGGGCGTTGCGTTCCTGAGCGACTGACCGTCACGCATAGGCGGCGATCGCGCGCAACGTGCCTTTGCGAAGGGTCTGCAGCGCTGCGACGAGTGCTCGATGCAACGACGCGTCGCGCGCCAGCTCGGCCGGAAAGACCTCGCGAACGTCCAGTAGCGCCTGAACCAGCGTTTCGGCCGATTCGCCGGCCGCGGCCGCGAGCGCCTGCAACCGGTCGGCGAGCGGGTCGTGAATCTCGTAGGACGCGTCGTTATCGGTGCGGCCGAGCAGGAACTGCATCCACGCCGCCATGGTGAGAGCAAGGCGCGAAAACGGCTGTCGCGCCGCGATTCGCTTGGAAAGCGTGCCGAGCAGTCTCAACGGAATCTTCTGGCTGCCGTCTATCGCGATCTGAGCGCAGCGATGCTTGAGAGCAGGATTCGCATAACGCTCGAGCAGCGCGTCGCGATAGGCGAAGAGGTCGAACGACGGCGGCACGTTCAGCGTCGGCGCGATCTCGGAGGTCATCAGCGCGTGAACGAAACGATGGATGTCTGGGTTCGCGATGGCCGCGTCGACAGTCTCGATGCCGGCCAGCATCGACAAATACGCGATCGCCGAGTGCGTCGCGTTCAGCATGCCGAGCTTGGCGAGCTCGAACGGCGTGACGTCGTCGACCAGTTGCGCGCCGACGCGATCCCAGGCCGGGCGTCCGGACGGGAAGCGGTCCTCGACGACCCATTGCCGAAACGGCTCGCACGTGACCGGTGCTCGATCTTCGCAACCGAGCGCCGCGCGCGCCGAGGCCAGGTCCGCTTCGGTCGTGGCGGGCACGATGCGGTCCACCATCGTCGAAGGGAACGCCACATGCGTCTCGATCCAGTCGGCCAAGACTGGATCGACGGCGCGCGCGAAAGAGCAGACGACACGACGGAGCGCGGCACCGTTGTGCGCGAGGTTGTCGCACGAGAGCACGGTGAACGGATTGCCGTTCTCACGACGCACGCGCAAGGCGGCCGTGAGAATGCCGGGTACGGTGACAGGCGTCTCGGGGTAGGCAAGGTCATGCATGATGCCCGGGTGGCCGATGTCGGCGCCGCCGGAATTCGGGTCGCGGCAGTAACCCTTTTCCGTCACGGTCAGCGACACGATCCGAACTTGCGGGTCTGCAAGGCGCGCGAACAGCGCGGCGCGATCGTGCGGCATGGCGAGGATCTCGCGCAGCGCGCGTACGACCGTGACGCGCTCGCCTTCCGGTCCCCGCTCGACGACGCTATAGAGGCCGTCCTGCGCCATCAGCGCATCGCGTTTTGCGACGTCGCCTTGCAACGTGACGCCGCAAATGCCCCAGTCGCCGCCCTCCGCAATCATGGCCTCCTCGGTGAAGAGAGCCTGATGCGCGCGATGAAAGTTGCCGATGCCGAGATGAACGATGCCGATGCGCGGGTCGCGCCAGGCGGGTGACAACAAATGCGCGCCGAGATCGGGTAACGCGTTGCGTGCAAGGCGGGGCGCAGCGAATCGACTCATGATTCCGTTCTGTGCTTTCTGTAGATATACTTGTATGGTAGCATGGCTCATCGAAGCGAGGAAACGAACATGAAGATCATCAGAGCGGACGTGATCGTCACCTGCCCGGGCCGCAATTTCGTCACGCTGAAGATCGAGACCGACGAAGGCGTGTACGGCATCGGCGACGCCACGCTCAACGGACGCGAGCTTGCAGTTGCCTCATATCTGCGCGATCACGTCTCGCCCACTCTGATCGGGCGCGACGCGAGCCGCATCGAGGATATTTGGCAATACCTCTACAAGGGCGCCTACTGGCGGCGCGGCCCGGTTACGATGACGGCGATCGCGGCGGTCGACATGGCCCTTTGGGACATCATGGGGAAATGCGCGGGCTTGCCGCTCTACAAGCTGCTGGGCGGGGCCTCGCGCGAGGGCGTGATGGTCTATGGCCATGCAACGGGGCGCGACATCCCCGAGGCGCTCGATCGTTACGCGCAGTACGTCGAAGCCGGGTACAAGGCCGTTCGGATTCAGTGTGGCGTGCCGAACATGCGCTCGGTCTACGGCGTCTCGAAGGGCTCGGACCAGTACGAGCCTGCGAAGAAAGGCGTTGTCGATGAAGAAAGCTGGTCGTCGGAAAAATATCTCGACTTCATCCCCAAGCTCTTCGAGGCCGTGCGCGATCGATTCGGCTTCGAAACGCATCTGCTGCACGACGTTCACCATCGGCTGACGCCGATCGAGGCGGCGCGCCTCGGCAAATCGGTCGAGCCCTACCGCCTCTTCTGGCTCGAAGATCCGACGCCGGCCGAGAATCAGGCCGGTTTCCGCCAGAT
>JBCNPL010000256.1:0-4418 GCA_039593375.1 Paraburkholderia sp.
CGCATACGTTGTTCTTCCGCGATCAGCACTACGTGGTGCAAAACGGCGAGGTCATCATCGTCGACGAGTTCACGGGCCGCCTCATGCCGGGTCGCCGCTGGTCCGACGGGCTCCATCAGGCCGTCGAGGCCAAGGAGCACGTGAAGATCCAGAGCGAGAACCAGACGCTCGCCTCGATCACGTTCCAGAACTACTTCCGCATGTACGTGAAGCTCTCGGGCATGACGGGTACGGCCGATACGGAAGCTTACGAGTTCAACGAGATCTACGGCCTCGAGACCGTCGTCATTCCGACGAACCGGCCGCCGAAGCGGATCGATCGGCAGGATCAGATCTACAAGACCGCGAAGGAGCGCTACGACGCGGTGATTCGCGATATCCGCGAGTGCTACGAGCGCGGGCAGCCCGTGCTCGTCGGCACGACGTCGATCGAGAATTCCGAGCTGCTTTCGAACCTGCTGACGAAGGCGGGCCTGCCTCACGAAGTGCTGAACGCGAAGCAGCACGCGCGCGAAGCCGGCATCGTGGCCGAAGCGGGCCGGCCGAAGCGCATCACGATCGCGACGAACATGGCGGGCCGCGGCACCGACATCGTGCTCGGCGGCAACGCCGAGAAGCAGGCCGCGCTCGTCGAGGCCGATCCGTCGCTCGCGCCCGAGGACAAGGCGTCGCGCATTCAGGCGCTCTATGACGAGTGGCAGGCGCTGCACGATCAGGTGAAGGCGGCGGGCGGTCTCCACATCATCGGCACCGAGCGCCACGAGTCGCGCCGCATCGACAACCAGCTGCGCGGCCGGGCGGGCCGTCAGGGTGACCCAGGCTCGTCGCGTTTTTATCTTTCGCTCGAGGATCCGCTCCTGCGTATCTTCGCGGGCGATCGCGTGCGCGCGATCATGGACCGCCTGCGGATGCCCGAAGGCGAGGCGATCGAGGCCGGCATCGTCACGCGCTCGATCGAATCGGCGCAGCGCAAGGTCGAGGCGCGCAATTTCGATATTCGCAAGCAACTGCTCGAATACGACGACGTCGCGAACGATCAACGCAAGGTCATCTATCAACAGCGCAACGAACTGCTCGAGGCGCACGACATCACCGAGACGATTGCCGCGATGCGCCATGCGGTGATCACCGATGTGGTCCATCAATTCATCCCGGCCGGCAGCATCGAAGAGCAGTGGCAGGCGCCCGAGCTCGAAGAGGCGCTGCGCAGCGACTGGCAGCTCGATCTCGCGGTGCAGGAAATGATCAGCGAGTCGCAGTCGCTCGATGCCGAAGACGTCGTCGAAGCCGTGCTCGCGGCCGCGGACGAGGCTTACGAGGCGAAGGTCACGCTCGTCGGGCGCGAGGCGTTCAGCGCATTCGAGCGCTCGATCATGCTGCAAACGCTCGATCGCTTCTGGCGCGAGCATCTCGCCGCGCTCGATCATCTGAGGCAAGGCATCCATCTGCGCGGTTACGCGCAGAAGAACCCGAAGCAGGAGTACAAGCGCGAATCGTTCGAGCTCTTCGAGGCGCTGCTCAATATCGTCAAAACAGAGGTCACGCGTATCGTCATGAACGTGCGGATCCAGTCGCCCGAGCAGCTCGAAGAGGCCGCGGAGCAGTACGAGGAGCAGGGCGGCCATGTCGAGAACGTGGAGTTCCGCCACGCCGAATTCGCCGACGAAGCAGCGACGGCGACGGCTGCGATCGCGGTGCCCGCGGTCACGGCGGCGGACGCCGCGGCTCAGATGGTCGACGAGGCGATGAGCCACGGCGCCCATGCCGCCGCGAGCGCGCAACCGGTTGCGGGCAGCGTGCCGAAGGTCGGACGGAACGATCCGTGCCCCTGCGGCAGCGGCAAGAAGTACAAGCAATGCCACGGCAGGCTAGCATGAAGTTCACTGCGCTCGGCGCCTTGAGGGCGCCCGGCGTTTTCACCGTTTACGGCTTCCGATAGGTCTTCATACGATGGCTGTCAATTTCCCTTCGATCGATCCCGAGCAACTCCATCCTGTCGCGGGCGTGACGCTCGGGTGGGCCGAGGCCAATATCCGCAAGCCGAATCGCAAGGACGTTCTCGTGATGTCGATCGAAGAAGGCGCGACGGTGGCCGGCGTCTTCACATCGAATCGGTTCTGCGCGGCACCGGTGACCGTCTGCCGCGAACATCTGGGAAAGGGCAATGGCATTCGTGCGCTCGTCGTCAATACGGGCAATGCGAACGCCGGCACGGGCGAGCCCGGTCTCGCGCACGCGCGCGAGACCTGCGCCGAATTCGCGCGCCTCACGGGCGTTGCGCCCGAGCAAGTGCTGCCGTTTTCGACGGGCGTGATCCTGGAGCCGCTGCCGATCGATCGGCTGAAGGCCGGCTTGCCGGTCGCGTTGTCGAATCTGAGGGCCGCGCACTGGTATGAAGCGGCGCAGTCGATCATGACGACGGACACTCAGCCGAAAGCCGTTTCGCGCCAAGTGAGCATCGACGGCCACACGGTGACGCTCACCGGTATCAGCAAGGGAGCGGGCATGATCAAGCCGAACATGGCGACGATGCTCGGCTTCCTCGCGTTCGATGCCGCCGTGGCGCAGCCCGTGCTCGACGCACTCGTGAAGGACGTGGCCGATCGCTCGTTCAACTGCATCACGATCGACGGCGATACGTCGACGAACGATTCCTTCATTCTGATCGCGTCGGGCAAATCGAGCTTGCCGCCGATCACGTCGACGACGGCGGCCGCATATGCCGAATTGCGCAAGGCCGTCGTAGAGGTCGCTCAAGCGCTCGCGCAACTGATCGTGCGGGACGGGGAAGGGGCCACCAAATTCATCACCGTGCGCGTCGAGGGTGGGACGAGCGTGGCGGAGTGCCGCCAGATCGCCTATGCGATCGGTCACTCGCCCCTCGTGAAAACGGCGTTCTACGCGTCGGATCCGAACCTCGGGCGAATCCTCGCCGCGATCGGCTACGCCGGCGTGACCGATCTCGACGTCGCGAAGATCGATCTCTATCTCGACGATGTGCACGTCGCGAAGGCGGGCGGCCGTCATCCCGAGTATCGGGAGGAGGACGGCCAGCGTGTCATGAAGCAAAGCGAGATCACGATCCGCGTATGCTTGAGCCGAGGATCGGCCGACGCGACGATCTGGACTTGCGACCTGTCGCACGAATACGTAAGCATCAACGCCGATTACCGCTCGTAACGCTGGAAGCCGCGGTGGCGGGATTTCCCCGCGCCGTGCCGCGCCGGCTCATTGGGTCATGGACAAACTCGAACAGTTTCTCGCTCGTGCCGAGTCGTTGCTCGGCCGCCTGGAGGCGATAGTGCCGCCGGCCGCGCCCGAGGTCGACTGGGCCGCCGCAGTGGCATTTCGCTGGCGCAAGCGCCAAGGTCGCGGCTATTTGCAGCCCGTCGAGGCGATTTCAGCGATCACGCTGGGCGACCTGCGGAACATCGATCGGCAAAAGGCGCTGATCGAGCAGAACACGCGTCAGTTCGTGGCCAAGCGGCCCGCGAACAACGTGTTGCTGACCGGTGCGCGCGGCACCGGCAAGTCGTCGCTGATCAAGGCATGCTTGAACGCATACGCGGCCGACGGGCTGCGCCTGATCGAGGTCGACAAGGACGACCTGCACGATCTCGGCGATATCACGGAACTCATCGCGCCGCGTCCGGAGCGGTTCATCGTCTTTTGCGACGACCTTTCCTTCGAGGAAGGCGAATCGGGCTACAAGGCGCTGAAAGTAGCGCTCGACGGATCCGTCTCGGCGCAGTCGGACAACCTGCTGATCTACGCAACGTCGAATCGCCGCCATCTGCTGCCCGAGTATATGAGCGACAACGAAACGTACAAGCACACGGCGGACGGCGAAATTCATCCAGGCGAAGTCGTCGAAGAAAAAATTTCGTTGTCCGAGCGTTTCGGTCTTTGGGTCAGCTTCTATCCGTTCAAGCAGGACGACTATCTGTCGATCGTGGGCCACTGGCTGCGCCATTTCGGCTGCAACGACTCGGAAGTCGAAGCGGCCCGCGGCGATGCGCTCGTCTGGGCGCTCGAGCGCGGCTCGCGTTCGGGACGCGTGGCCTGGCAGTTCGCGCGCGATTGGTCGGGAAAGAAATGACGAGTCAGACGCCGGGCGCCAAGCCTTCGAGGCCCGTCACCGAAGTGGCGGTCGGCGTGCTCGTACAGCCGGACGGCCGCTACCTGCTTGCACAGCGGCCGGCCGGGAAGCCCTACGAGGGATATTGGGAATTCCCGGGCGGAAAGCTCGAGATCGGTGAGACCGTCGAAGCGGCGCTAGCGCGCGAGCTGCATGAAGAGCTCGGCATCTTCGTCGAGGAATGCCAACTCTGGCATACGCTCGAGCACGATTACCCGCACGCTTACGTGCGCCTGTACTTCTGCAAGGTCACGCGCTGGCGCGGCGAGCCGCACGGTCG
>JBCNPL010000257.1:0-4403 GCA_039593375.1 Paraburkholderia sp.
CGTTCAGGCTCGCGAGGATCGTGACCTTGATGCACTGGAACATCTTCGTCGACTCGGCCACGCGCTGTTCGGCGAGGCTCGAGAGCGGACCGATGAGCCCGTACGAAAGCAAAATGCCGAGGAACGTGCCGACGAGCGCCTGCGCGATCATCGCGCCGAGCACGGCGGGCGGCTTGTCGGCCGACGCCATCGTGTGGACGACGCCCATCACCGCGGCGACGATGCCGAACGCGGGCATCGCGTCGCCCGTGCGCATCAGCGCATGCGCGGGACCCTCGCCTTCGGCGTGGTGCGTCTCGATTTCCTCGTCCATGAGGCTTTCGATTTCGAAAGCATTCATGTTGCCGCCCACCATGAGCCGCAGGTAGTCGGTCAGGAACTCGACGATATGTTTGTCGGCGAGGATCTTCGGATACTGCGTGAAGATCGGGCTCTTCTCCGGATCGTCGATGTCGGCCTCGAGCGTCAGCGTGCCTTCCTTGCGCGCCTTCGCAAGCAGAACGTAAAGAAGCGCCATCAGCTCCATGTACACGTCCTTCGTGTACTTCGAACCTTTGAACAGCGTGGGCAACAGCCTGACCGTCGCCTTGATCGTCTTGAGCCCATTGCCGAGGATGAACGCCCCGAGCCCGGCGCCCGTGATCATCAGCGCCTCCTCCGGCTGCACGAGCGCGCCCAGATGCCCGCCCGCCAGCGCGTAACCGCCGAAGACGGACAGCACAGTCACGAGTGTTCCAACGAAAATCAGCACTGCCGGGTCCTCACAATGGTCGGCGGAGACCGCCGTTGATCAGGTTTACGGCAGGCCGGCCGAAACTTTGAGGACGAATGCGTGTAAATGGCGGTATTGGCCCGCCTGAGGCTGGAGCCGGGCGCTGCCGGCCCACGAGGCTTCGGTCGAGGCGGGTAAAACATGCCGAAAGCCGGCCGGCCGCTCAGGCGGCCGCGGCCAGACCCGTCTCGGCCGTCTTGGCGGCGGACTTCTTGGTTTTTCCGGCTCTCGAAGGCGGCTGACAGAGCCCGCAGACGAAACCGTTCTGCGGGTCGTGAGCGTGCGCGACGAAATGACCTTTGCAGCGCACGCAGGCAGTCGTCTGGAGCATGCCGGACTCGAAAAAGCGCACGAGCGTCCAGGCGCGCGTGAGCGAGAGAAGCGGCTCGTCGCCGTGCAAGGCCGTGTGCTCGAGATAGAGCCGGTAACTTTTGACGATGCTCTGAATTGTCTCGCAGCGGCCATGAACCGCCATGAACCGGTAAATATTGTAGAAAAGCGACGAATGGATATTCGGCTGCCAGGTCATGAACCAGTCCGTGGAAAACGGCAGCATGCCCTTCGGCGGCGACACGCCTTTCAATTCCTTGTACAGCTTGATGAGCCTGTCGCGCGAAAGGCTCGTTTCAGCCTCGAGCAACTGCAAGCGCGCGCCAAGCTCGATCAACTCGATCGCCAGCGTGATTTCCTTGACTTCGAGCACTACGCTCTTCGTTGCCATATCCGGGCGCGCGCGGTCAGCCGATCGTTTCGGCGGGCTGACTCGCCATCAGAATGGCCGAATGCGAATGCGAGAGCGCCGACGGCTTGCCCTTATCGGCCAACGACGAAAGCACCGCGTGGTCGTCGAAACGGAAGCGGCACAAAAGCTGGTTCGATGCGGAGAGCTTGACCGTCTGTGCAAGCGTCAGGTTCGCCAGCACGTCGGCAAGCGCGTCCGAAATGCCCATGCGGAACATTCCCATCGCCCTGTCCTCGCGCAGCAGGCGTTGGGCAAGCAGCAAATACGACAGATTGACTTCTTTGATCTCGCTGAGCGTTTCGCTGGTTGCGTCCATGATTTCCCCCGTTCGATGCCGCTCGCTCCCACAGCTGGCAGCTCGGTCATTCGGAAACGTTTGCCCGATGCGGCGCCAGCGCCGCGCGCAGACGGACCCTTCGTGGGCCTGGGGCAATTGTGTCGAATTGTAAAAAGACTGGAAATCGGAAGAAGAGACGAGAGGGCTGTCGGAACTGTCTAGAAAGCATGTAGGAATTCGTCCTACATCGGGCCGTTTTCTTGCTCCCCGAAAACTGGCGCGGGCTTGCGAAGCCGCGCCGAGCCGAGCGCTGATGCGATTTTCACGGCGCGATCCTCGGCAGCACCCGGCAAATTATAGAGAGCGCGGTCACTGCCTTGCAACAAATGTCCGCGCCCGGACGGCTTCGGGCACGCGCGACGGAAGGGTCGGCAGGGCAAGCGGCGCGAGCGCGACCGTCGCTGTTTCGGGCTGTAACAAGGGTTAAGGGTTTGAAAATGCGCTAATCAGCGACGCGCCCACTCCCGATAATGACATCCAAGGCCCCTATGCGGCGCAGCACCAAAAAGCGGCGCCGCTCTTTTTGACCAAGGAGATTCACGTATGCGAATCGCTCAAATCGCGCCGCTTTACGAGGCCGTTCCCCCGAAGTTTTACGGCGGCACCGAGCGCGTCGTGTCGTACTTGACCGAAGCCCTCGTCGAGCTCGGCCACGACGTAACGCTGTTCGCGAGCGGCGACTCGGTGACCTCGGCCACGCTCGAAGCGTCGTGGCCCCGAGCCCTGCGGCTCGATCCGTCGATTCGCGATCCGCTCGCGCCGCATATGCTGCTGCTCGAGCAAGTGCGACGCGTGGCGTCCGACTTCGACGTGCTGCATTTTCACCTCGACTATCTGCCGTTCGCCCTATTCGCGAACGCGGGGACGCCGTTCGTGACGACACTGCACGGGCGACTCGATCTGCCCGAGCTGCAACCCGTCTTCAATACGTTCACGGATGCGCCCGTCATTTCGATCTCGCAGTCGCAGCGCACGCCGTTGCCGCAGGCCAACTGGCTCGGCACCGTCTACCACGGATTGCCCTCGGGGCTCTTGGCGCCGCAAACGCAAAAAGAGCCCGAGTATCTGGCTTTCCTCGGCCGCATTTGCCCGGAAAAGCGTGTCGATACTGCGATTCGGATCGCCGCCATGAGCGGGCTGCCGCTCAAGATCGCGGCGAAGATCGACAAGGTGGACCGAGAGTACTTCAAGACCGAGATCGAACCGCTGCTCGATCAGGCGCATGTCGAGTTCATCGGCGAGATCGACGAGACGCAAAAGCCCGAGTTTCTCTCAGGCGCGAAGGCACTGCTGTTTCCGATCGATTGGTGCGAGCCGTTCGGGCTCGTCATGATCGAGGCGATGGCTTGCGGCACGCCCGTCGTCGCGTTCAACCGCGGCTCGGTGCCCGAAGTGATCGACCACGGCGTGACGGGGTACATCGTCGAGGATACGCATAGCGCCGTTGCAGCCGTTCAGCGGCTCGACGAACTCTCGCGCGAAGAGATCCGCGCGCAGTTCGAGCGACGTTTCACGGCTCAGGCAATGGCTCGCGGCTATGTCGAGAAGTACGAGACGCTCATCGAGCGCACCGCTCGCCGTCCCGCGTTGCGCAGCGTCGCTGCCGGTTGAGGCGCGACGGCTACCGCGCACCGCCCCGCCCGCGAGCGGCTCGAAAGTGGGCGGGCATTTGGCGGCGCCCGTCGCCGCCCATTCACTCTTTGATGAGATAGCGGTCGCGATTCTTGCCCTGCATCCACCCGGGCACGCGACCGCGGCCGCTCCAGGTCGCGCCCGTCTTGGGATCGCGGTACTTGGCCGGCAACGGCGCTTTCTGTCCGCTCTTGCGCGGACGACCACGACGAGGCGCCTCCGCGAAACCGAGGTCACGCGCCGAAAGCCCGAATTCGGCGATCTTTTGTTGAATGTCAGCGATGACGTCGGCAAGCTCGGCGCGCCTTACCTCGTCCGCCTGCGCCTGCAGCTTCGCAATCTGGGCCTTCAGTTCTGCATATTGGGACATCGTGGTCTCCCCGAATAAAGAAACAATGCGTGCCCGGAGGTTAGTCGGAACGCGCAAAGCTGGCAATGCTCAATTCACCTGGGTTTACCAGGAAATCATATGATAATTTTCGAGGCCGCGGGCACCGTGGGTAATGCCACATTAACGCAATGAAATATTTCGCATCTCGGCGGCTATAGGGAATTCACCAATTCGCTTACAGCTCGCCAGCCCGCCACGTAATGCGGGATCGACTCACGCCCGATGCGCATCGAGCGAATCCAATGTCTCGATTGAGACTCGCCCCGGAGCCGCGAGGCCGGCCGATCGGGAGTGAAAGCCATCAGGAAGCCAGTTCGTCGGTGATCGCAAACAGCTTGCGAAGCTGATGCGCAACGCCGGCTTCAAAGTTGTTGCCGACGCGCGGCACATGCGGCAGTCGCGCCATGAGATCCGGATTGGCGTTGTTCATCATGAAAGGATGGCCTGCCGTCTCGAGCAGATCGATATCGTTCATGTTGTCGCCGAAAGCAACGCACTTCGAATTCTCGGCCCCGAGACGCGCCAATAC
>JBCNPL010000258.1:0-4394 GCA_039593375.1 Paraburkholderia sp.
CTCCGATCGTCTCGTCCGTGTCCTGCGCGTCGGCAGTTACACGAGCGACGAGAGCCTCTTCGACTATGTCGATCGCGCGGGGGTGCGGCACGGCTTCGCGGCCAGTGCGCTGCATGCGATTGCCGATCCGCACGCAATCGTCCTCGTTTACCGCCGGTTCGGCTCAGCCGGAGCAGCGCTGGCTGCCTTGGGCGCCGGCCGTATCGACATACTGCCCGTGCCGTGCGCGATCGCCGCCGCGGACGAGCGGTATTGGGTGTCGGAGCCCTATGCATTGCCGCAAGCCGGTGCCGTCATCAGGCGTGAGCGCGCGAAGCCTCGCGCACTGGCCGACCTTGCCGCGCTGCGCGTCGCGATCGAGGACGGTGAACGCGGCGGCTTGGCGAAAGCGTGGCTGCCGAGCTCGGAGCTCGTCGAGATCGACGACGCGCGCAGCGGGGCACGGATGGTGGCGCACGGGAACGTCGACGCATTCGTCGGCATTCATGAAGCGAACCTGGGGATCGTCGAAACGCAGGGGCTGCACTCGCTCGAATCGGTGCCCTTGCCGCTCGCCGTGCCGCTCTGCTTCATCGCGCGTCGCGACGACGCAGCCGCGGTATCGCTCGTCGCGAGCGGTCTGGCCCGGCTTCCCGCCGCCGAGCGGCGCGAAATCCAGCTGCAGCCGCTGCCGTCATCGGTAGCGGCAATGTCGGAGCAGTCCTTCGAGCTGACCGAAGAAGAGCGGCGCTGGGCGGATGCCCATCCGGTCGTACGTGTCGGCATCGAACGGCTCTACCGCCCCTACGACTTTCTCGATGACGAGGGCGAGTGGCAGGGGGTGGGCGCCGCGCTTCTGAAGCGGCTGGCGCAGGTTGCTCAAATCCGCTTCGAGCCGGTGCTCATCGACGACGCGCGCACGCTGGCGGACGCATTGCGCGAAGGGACGATCGATCTGGCCACGTCGTTTCCTCTCGGCGCCGCGGCGGCCGAACCGCGCGGCCTTGCTTTTAGTCGACCGTACGATGGCTTTCCGTGGTCTTTCGTGCGATTCGGCGGCGCGGCGGGCCGGCCTGCTCGCATCGCGGCCAACGTGTGGCGCCTGCGGCGGCTGTTGCCTGCCGAGGCCTGGGCCAACGCAACGATCGTTCCGCGCGAGCGCGCGGCCGATGCGTTGCGCGCGGTACTCGCCGGCAATGCCGATGCTGCGCTCGTGAACACCATCGCGGCGGAAGACTTGCGCGATCGCTACCCGTATGGCCGCTTGAGCACCGACTCCGCCGTCGCCGGCGTCGAGCGGATCGGCTTTGCCGCGACCGCGAGCAACACCGTGCTCATCGGTATGGTCGACCGTTATCTGGCGTCCTATAGCTCGCGCGAGCTGGCGCGTCTTGCGAGCCGCTCGCGCCACGTGTCGCTGCAGCTAGGGTACGACAAGGGGGCGGTGATTCTGCTTTCGGTTTGCGCCGCGGCAATCGTCGTCACTGTCCTGGTCACATTGCTCATGGCTTATTGGCGCACGCGGACGGCACGGCATGCGGCCGATGCGGCGCGTCTCGAAGCGATCGCGTCGCGTGAGCGCGCGGAGGCGGCCGATCGTGCGAAGTCGGCCTTCGTCGCGATGATGAGTCATGAAATCCGTACGCCCATGAACGGCGTCATCGGTGTACTGGATCTCTTCGAAACGACGACGCTTACGGCGCAGCAGCGACGCTACCTCGAGATCGCGCAGCGTTCAGGCCGGTTGATGTTGCGCGTGATCGACGACACGCTCGACTATCTCAAGCTGGAGCAGGGGGCGCTCTCGCTCGATGCGCTGCCGTTCGACGTCCACCAGCTCGTCGCCGCCGCGATCGAGCTTCACGCGCCGCTCGCCGATCGCAAAGGTGTTCGCGTCTATCTGGCCTCGATGCCTCGCTTCGATCGATACATCATCGGCGACGAAGCGCGTGTCAATCAGATCGTCACGAATCTGCTCAGCAATGCGATCCGCTTTACCGACGACGGCCATGTAATGGTCGCGGCGCAGCACCGGCTCGAGCGCGGGCGCAGCGAGCTGGAGCTGGTCGTGACCGATACGGGGAGGGGCATTGCCGACCACTATCGATCGCGCCTGTTTACGCCGTTTACACAGCAGGACAGTTCGACGACGCGCCGCTATGGCGGCACAGGCCTCGGACTCTCGATCGTCAAGCGGCTCGTCGACGCAATGGGCGGCACGATCGAGGTCGCGAGCGCGGTCGGAGTCGGCACGCGCATCGCCGTGAGATGGCCGATCGTCTGGGGCGAGCCACTCGAGCGCGCCGATCCGCGTGGGCCCGATATTGCCGATGTGCCGATCCGGGCCGCCGCCGTCGATTCGATGGCTTCGCGCTGGTCGCCGTGCGAGGGCGGGGTCGCCGGCAAAGTACTCGTCGTCGAAGACAACGAGATGAACCGCGACATCATTGTCCGCCAACTCGCCGCGCTCGGCGTGCCGGCGAGCGCGGCGCCCGACGGGCTGGCCGGATACGCGTCGTGGGAGCGGCTGCGCCCTTCGTTCGTCTTTCTCGATTGCCACATGCCCGGCATGGACGGCTACGAGTTGGCACGACGCATCCGGGCCGGCGAAGCGGATCGGCAACGCCGGGGCGAGGCCGCCGCGCGCACGGCGATCGTGGCGATCAGCGCCAATGCCACGACCGAAGACAGGGACGCCTGCCGCGAGGCCGGCATGGACGAATACCTGTCGAAGCCCATCACTCGGGACAAGCTCATCGCGGTATTCGAGAAGTTCAAGGGGGCGGGCAATGTCGTCGAGTCGAAGTGAGCAAGGCGGGCACGCCGGCATCCGCTTCGATCTGTCGGAGCTCGCTCCGCTATACACGCATGCGGACCTGCGGCGATTGATCGTCCGCGCACTCGCCGAATTCGACGGTCTGAGGGGCGCGTTCGACGGGCATCTTGCCGCGGGTGCATATGAGGATGCCGCTCGGGCGCTGCACCGCATGAAAGGCACCGCTTCCTTCTTTCGTGGCGCCGAGGATGCGATCGCCGTGCTGCATGACGCGGAGCGTGCGTTGAGGCTGTCCGATGCGGCCTCGTTGCGATCGCTGGCACCTCGAGCGCGATCGATTCTCGCTGCCCTTTCCGCGGCACTGGCCGCCCGACTCGCTGATCTCGACGGCGGCTAGCGTTCGCAGGTGAAACATTGAAGGCCGAGCACGATCGCGGGAGGCGTCGCAGTAGCGGTCCGCGAACGTAAATTCGTCCGGAATTGACACAGGGCCTGCATCGACGAAACGCATTTGCATCAATGTTGCGGCCTGGTCTCGGCAGAAGGGGCCGTTTCGTTTGACCCGCGGGAGCGGAAGTCGATATGGAGGATGTGTCATGCGTATTGCGATCACGGGGGGAACCGGGTCGGGATTCCCGTCGAACGCCGACTTGGCGGACGCGGTCGAGAAGGCTGTCGTCGAATCGGCCACGGACCGCTCCGACACCGGGCCGGTGCCGGCCGAGCGCTATCGATCGGTCGATCGCGCCATAGGGGATAGGGTGCGCCGCTCGATTGCGGCGCAAGCCATCGCCGAACCGGTCCGGATCGCCGTCCCGGCCGCCGACGCGCCGGCGACGGCAGGCGTGCGGCGCGACGTGCTCGAAAGGCAGGCAATCGACGCGGCGCTGCGCGAATGGGTTGATCTCGAAAAGGCGACGCTGTATGCGCAAAGCCCCAGTCAGTTGCTTCGTGCTGTTTCGGACGTCGACCACCGGCCGATTCCCCCCGAATTCGAGTCGAGCCTCGATCCCTCATTGCTCGAAGACGAACGCGTCATCGACGCCGCGGCCGTGCTCTACCACCAATTGCGCACAGGCGCCGTTTCCGAGGAGGACCGCGCCGGCTCCTCAACGCCGTTAGCCACGCTGCGAACCGAGTTCATCGCGGCGCTGCGCGAAGACTATGCCGAGCGGCGCGCATTGGCCGAGCTCCTTGCTCCCACGGAAAAGACCGGGCAGAAGACGCCGTTCTTCGATGGTTTCGCGATCCGTAACGCGCAGCACAAGACTTTCGATGAGTTGGCCGCGCTGCCGAATGTTTCAGGCGATCCCGCATTCGCCAAGTTATCGAATGACGAGAAGCGAGGTCTCCTCGAAAAGAAGTTCGAGCAGATGGGCGAAAGCACGTCTTATCCGATCGGCACGCCGGAGCACTCGCTCGCGACGACGCTGCTACGCCTGCGGGACTATCGGGGCGAGCCGGCGTCGACGCGATTCGACAGCCCTGCGGCATTGCTCAAGGCGTTTCAGGCCGCGGAGAGGGAATGGGCCGGAAACCGCTTTTATCCCTATCACCCACGGCTGCTGTTCGCCGCCCATCTCGCCCGCACCGACGGCATCGAACTGATGAGCCCGGACGACTTGATGCTCGTCTTTGA
>JBCNPL010000259.1:0-4387 GCA_039593375.1 Paraburkholderia sp.
AATCGAGTCGACGCCTTCGCGCTTCGACGATTGGGATGCCGCGCGGCAGTTTTGGCGGAGCAAGAGACCGACGATCTCCGAACAAGCATTGAACTCGCGGCTCGATTACACGCTGAAGCAGAGTGATGACGGAAGCGTGGTGTGGAAGTACGACGCCGAGGGGATCGGCCGGGCGCGTATCGAGCTCGCGCGGCGGCCTGAGTTGGGCGTTGATCTCTGGCCGATGGTGGAGGGCATCTCGTTTCCGACGCTCGTCATTCGCGGCGAGCATTCGGACTTCCTACCGAGATCGACCGCGCAGGAGATGTCCCGGCGCAACCCGTACATCGCGTGGTGCGAAGTCGCGAACGCGGGGCATTACGTTCACGACGACAACGCTGTTGGCTTCCTGCGCGCGCTCGACGATTTCCTTCGGAAGCTGAAAGCCGCGCAAGCCGTTTGAGTTCAGACATCATGGAAAAGATATGTACCAGCGTGGCAATCGTCGGCGCGGGGCCGGTGGGGTGCACCGTTGCCAATCTGCTAGGGGTGTACGGCATCGACGCGATTTTGATCGACCGTAGTGAAGACATCCTTCCTTACCCGCGCGCGGTCGGCATGGATGACGAGGCGTTGCGCGTCTTTCAGACGGCCGGCGTTGCTGACGCCTTGCTCGACGACATCATTCAGAACGTCTCGTTGAGGATGTTCACGGCGAAAGGCGGGCTCTTTGCCGACATCCGCCCCGGAACGCGCGAGTTCGGATGGTATCGCCGCAACATCTTCATGCAGCAACTCGCGGAGGCGACGCTGCGTGAACATTTGGCTGAATTTCCTCACGTCCGGATGCGGCTGGGAACCGAAGTTACGTCGCTTCGGCAGGGCGCGCGGAACGTGACGCTCACGGTCACCGATCGCGATGGCGTGGTGCGCGAGATCGAAGCGCAGTATTGCGTCGCCGCCGACGGCGGCCGCAGTACGCTGCGCGACCTCGTCGGCGTGACGTTGGTGGGCAATACGCACCCTATCAAATGGCTCGTCGTGGACGTGCGCAATGCCGAGTTGGACGCCCCATACACAGCGCTGCACTGCGACCCGCGGCGGCCGAACGTATGCATTCATTTGCCTTTCGGTTATCGACGTTGGGAGTTCATGGTGTTTCCGCACGAAGACGCGGATTGTCTAGTCGAGGAATCGTCCGTCAAGTCCTTGATTGCGCCGTACGTCGAAGATGCGGATCGTCTGGAGGTAGTGCGTGCGCGCATCTACACGCATCACTCGCGCGTGGCGGATCGCTTCGTCGTGGGCCGCACGTTATTTGCCGGCGACGCGGCACACCTGAGCCCGCCTTGGATTGGACAGGGTTTGAATATCGGTTTGCGGGATGCCGGCAACCTCGCGTGGAAGCTCGCGGCGGTGGTCAAGGGGCAGATGGATTCGTCGATTTTGCGCAGCTACGAAGTGGAAAGACGTAACCACGCCAAGGCGATGATCGATCTTGCGGATACCTTCGGCCGGATTCTCATGCCGACGAGCAACGTCGTAGCGTTGCTTCGCGACGCGTTTTTCAAGTCGTTCGGCTCGCTTCGCGCCGTGCGCAATTATGTGCTGCAGATGAAGTTCAAGCCGATGCCTCGCTATGACGGAGGCCTCGTCGTGGAACCGTTGCGCGAGGCGACCGATACGGCCATCGGCCGTATGTTCATTCAACCGGACGTCGAAGTCGGGTTTCGGAAAAAACGGAAGTTGGACGACGTGCTCGGACCGTGGTTCGCGATCGTCGGCTGGCGCACCGATCCCTATGAGGCGCTCGATGAACAGGGGCAAGCATTTTGGCGCTCCATGAATGCGACCTTCATCCGCGTCGAGCGTTCGCGCAGCGGGGTGTCGCGAGATGAGCGGCTTGCGGGGACGGAGACGACGATTTGCGTCGAGGATCTTGAAAACGCGCTGGAGCCTTGGTTTCAGCAGCAAGGGCACACCATTGCGGTCATTCGTCCGGATCGGTACGTCGCCGCGCTCGCCGATCGGGGGTCGTTTGCGGGAGTGACGCGTGCGTTCGCTGCGAAGGTGTGTTCGAAAAGCGATGAACTGGAGGCGGTGCTGTGATACTCGAAGAACGAAGGTACACCCTGATACCCGGTGGTGTTTCGCAATACATCGCGCAGTATCACGCATTGGGGCGCGAAACGCAGGAGAGACACCTGGGCCAAATGGTGGGCTGCTTTCAGACGGAAGTGGGCGAATTGAATCAACTGGTTTTCCTATGGCGCTATGAGAGCCTGGCTGATCGCGAAGTGCGTCGGGCTGCGCTGATGGCCGATCCGCAATTCGCCGAGTTTAGAGTGCGCGTGCGGGGCCTGCTGGTGCAGCAAAAGAACTGCATCCTCAATGCGGTCGTTTTTCCGGGGACGAGCGATGAGAGAGACGAATAGAGAGACCGAGCGGATGTCGCTGAAAGACCCTGCTTTACTGCGCAGCGGGGCATTCATCGGTGGGCAATGGAGAATGCCCGACGCGAGCGGCGTCATTACGGTGACGAATCCGGCCACCGGCGCGGTCGTCGGAACGGTACCGCGGTTCGGCGCGGTGCAGACTCAGGAGGCGATCGAGGCAGCGGCGGACGCGGCGCATGGTTGGCGCCGGACACCGGTGAAAGTGCGCGCCGGCGCGCTGCGTCGCTGGTGCGAGCTCATGCTCGAGAATATCGATGACCTCGCCCGGATCATGACGGCCGAGCAGGGCAAACCGCTGGCCGAGGCCGTCGGCGAAGTTCGTTATGCAGCCGCATACCTCGAATGGTACGCGGAGGAAGCGAAGCGCATTGACGGGAGCGTGATTGCCGGACCGTCGGCGGACAGGCGCATCCTCGTTACGCGCGAGCCGGTGGGCGTTTGCGCGGCGATCACGCCGTGGAATTTTCCCCTCGCGATGATCACGCGAAAGGCAGGCCCGGCCTTGGCCGCGGGCTGCCCGATCGTGGTGAAGCCGGCATCGCAGACGCCGTTGTCAGCGTTGGCGCTCGCGGAGCTAGCGGAGCGTGCTGGCGTTCCGCCGGGGGTGTTTTCGGTGATCACGGGTGCGGCTGGCGAAGTCGGAATGACGCTCGCGACCAGTCCTCTCGTGAAGAAGCTCTCGTTTACGGGGTCCACAGAGGTAGGGCGCACGCTGATGGCGCAGGCGGGCTCGACGGTCAAGAAGGTGTCGATGGAATTGGGCGGTAATGCGCCGTTCATCGTCTTCGATGACGCGGATATCGACGCGGCGGTCGAAGGCGCTATCGCTAGCAAGTATCGAAACACCGGGCAGACGTGTGTTTGTACGAATCGGTTTTACGTTCACGATGCCGTGTACGATCTGTTCGCGCGCCGTCTTTGCGCGGCGGTGGAGATGCTGAAGGTCGGCAACGGCACCGAAAACGGCGTGACGCAGGGGCCGCTAATCGACGAGTCCGCTGTTGATAAGGTGATCGAGCATATCAAAGACGCTTTGGAGAAAGGCGCTCGACTGTTGTGTGGCGGTAAGAGCCATATGCTCGGCGGGACCTTCTTCGAGCCGACCGTATTGGCAGAGGCGACCAGCGCAATGAAGATCGCGCGCGAGGAGACGTTCGGCCCCGTTGCGGCGCTTTTCCGCTTTACGTCGGAGAGCGAGGTGATCGAGCTAGCCAACGATACTGAGTATGGGCTGGCCAGCTATGTCTATAGCCGCGATCTGGGCCGGGTGTTCCGGGTGTCGGAGTCGTTGGAATACGGAATGGTCGGTGTCAACACGGGACTGATTTCCAACGAGATGGCGCCGTTCGGTGGGATCAAGCAATCCGGCATGGGACGGGAAGGTTCGCGGTTCGGCATCGACGACTACACGACGATCAAATATACGTGCATCGCTGGCCTGTGAGATGTTGACCCGCTGCAAGAAGGCGATCTGCTGCATTGCCAGTTGGTGGTTCGCCATGGGCCCGGCAGCGTTTCGGTCATCGATTTCTCGACGCGCAAGGTCGTGGCGAACTGGCCGGTTCCTGGCGGTGGAAGTCCGGATATGGGTAACGTCAGCGTCGATGGCAAGACGCTTTGGCTATCCGGTCGTTTCGACGATGTGGTCTATGCGATCGATACGACGACGGGCGCGATGAAGTCGATTTCCGTCGGCATGGAGCCGCATGGGCTCACGGTATGGCCGCAGCCCGGGCGGTATTCGCTCGGGCATACGGGGAATATGCGGTGAGGCAACCGGTGCCGGGAAAGCCTCCCCGATCGATTCACGCGAAAGAAACACCATGGCTTCGACTTATCGCGAGCGATGAAGACCGAGCGAGCCTTTACAGGTGGAAACGATAGACGATGATGCTCGAGTCGTTGAAGTTGTCCTTGGTCACCACGTACTCCCCGGTTCCTTCGTTGAAGTA
>JBCNPL010000026.1:0-17785 GCA_039593375.1 Paraburkholderia sp.
ATGGTCGTGGTGTTCGGCGGCTGTTCGGTTTCTTTCTCAACGATGCCCTCGCGCACCACTACGGAATCGACATCCCCTGGTGGGTATTCGCGCTCGCATGCATCGCCATCGTCCACTTCTGCGGCGCGCGGCATATCGAGTTCAGCGGCCGGCTCCTTGGGATACTGATGGTATGCGAGATTGCCATCGTCACACTGCTCGATCTGGCGATCGTCGCGAAAGGCGGCGGGTCCGGCGGTTTCAGCGCGAGGCCGTTCAGCCCTGCCGCCGTATTCAGCCCCGGATTGGGCACCGCACTCGTCTTCGTTCTCGGCTCCTACATGGGATTCGAAGCCACCGCCATCTTTTCGGAGGAAGCACGCGATCCGAAGGTCACTATTCCGCGCGCCACCTATCTCGCCGTGATCCTCATTATGGCGTTCTACGCGTTCTCCGCATGGGCAATCGTCGAAGCATGGGGAGAGAATCAGATCGTTGCACAGGCAACGAAGGATCCCGCCAACCTCTGGTTCGCCATGAGCGATAGGCTTCTCGGCCGGGTTGCCACCGATGGGATGAACATGCTGCTCGTGACGAGCCTCTTCGCCGCGATTCTTTCGTTCCACAACACCATCACCCGGTACTTTTATGCCATGGGCAGGGAAGGCGTGCTCTGGAGCAAGCTCGGCCACACGTGCCCCGTTTATCACTGCCCGGATGTGGCCGGAAAACTACAGACGTTCATCGCGCTCGTGACCGTTGCCGGCTCCGCCATGCTGCGCCTGGATCCGTTCGCCATTGTCTTCTCGTGGATGAGCGCCCTGGCGACCATCGGCATCATTGCCGTGCAGATTCTCGTGGCTGCATCGGTCATCGCGTTTTTTGCCCGAGATCATCGTGATGCTGACCTCGTTCACCGGCTCATCGCCCCGGCCGTTAGTTTGATCGCGCTCGGCGCCTGCCTCGTGCTCGTCATTCGCAATTTGTCGGTCTTGAGCGGCTCCGACTCGAGGCTCGTCGCGCTGTTTCCGTACTTGCTGCTCGCAATCGGCGCATCGGGCGTATGGGCTGCCTATCGCTTGCGGAGAAAAGATCCGGGCCTGTACGCCGGCCTAGGGCGAGCCGTTCAATAGCCGTCGAGCAACGCGTCACCATTCGTTCGGTTTTCTGCCATTCCGAATCGATGTCCACGACCCATGCCTGACGAAACCACGACCATGCTGTTGTACGCCGTCGCGGCAATCCGCGTCGAACCAACCGGCGAAGCCGGCTGGTTCGACCGCTGCGACGATGCTCACGCCGCGATCATTTCAATTTCTGAGGATGTGCTCGACATCGTTCTGCGGCTCCCGCAGGTTTGGAACGTCGTAGAGAACGCTCTATTGTGTGGGCTTCATGACAACGTTGACGTCATGGAAGGCGACGAGCGCTTTGCCAACGGCTCCGACGGCAGCGTCTTCGCGATCGTGGGCTGCGATGGCTCAGACCGTTACGTCGCGCTGATGCAGATGAATGCGGCCGAATCGGTATTTTGCGAACAGCGCCTCTTCTCGCCTGGCACCGTTTTCGAGACTTGCTTGATCTAAGTAGAATGTTCGGCTGTCGTGCGGGGCGGACCCATCGGCGCCGGTAGGTTCCGTCGACGATTTCCTAGACTTCGATCGCGAACGCGCCCACGGCGTGGCGCAGAAAATCGACTTGTTCTTCCAGCGACGTCGCCGCCGCAGCGGCTTGCTCGACGAGCGCCATATTGCTTCGCGTCACCTCGTCGATCTTCGAAATCGCCTGGTTGACCTGCGCGATGCCTATGCTCTGCGCTGCGGCGGCACCTTCGATCTCCGCCATGATGCCCGTCATATGCTCGACGGCGCCCATCGCCTCGCGCATCGCGCGCCCGGCCAACTGAACGAACGACGTGCCTTGCTCCACATGCGACGCCGCGTCGTCGATCAATATCTTGATGTCCTTCGCAGCCGTTGCGGAACGTTGCGCAAGATGACGCACCTCGGAGGCGACCACCGCGAAGCCGCGGCCCTGCTCGCCTGCGCGTGCTGCCTCTACCGCCGCATTCAGCGCGAGAATGTTGGTCTGAAATGCGATACCCTCGATCATTCCCGTAATGTCGTTGACCTTGCGTGAAGAGTCGGTCACGCGGGCCATCACGGAGATCGCTTGCTCGATGACCTGCCCACCGCGCACGACCGTCTGCAGCGCACCCTGAGCGAGCCGATTTGCCTCTTTGGCGCTGTCCTCGTTTCGACTGACCGCGGACGATAACCGTTCGACGTTGTCCACGGTGACCTCGAGTGCGGCGGCCTGCTGCGACGTGCGCCGCGACAGGTCGACGTTTCCCGAAGCGATTTCCTTCGCGCCGCATGCGATTTCGTTGCTGCTGCCGCGCACCTTCGATACGGTATCGACCAGGCTCGCGCGCATGTGCCCCAGCGCGCGGAGCAGCTGGCCCATTTCGCCGCCTGGGCTGCCGACGACGTCCATCGTGAGATCGCCCGACGCGATGCGCTCGAAATGCACGATCGTCTGATTGACAGGGCGAATCACTGCGGCAGACAAGCTTGCGCGCGCGATCAGCCCCACGACGACGGAAAGCACGCCGATCACGGCAAACATGAAGGTTGCGAAGCGAAAACGCTGACCGACCGTTGCGGTCTTGCGCAAAGCGTCCTGGTTTTGCAGGGCTTCGAGCGCGTCGATAGCCTTGGCATAGACTCCGTAGGAAGCGCCGGACGTCCGCCCCTCGATATCGCGGAACGCATTGATGTCGCCGCCCTCGAGCGCTTGGAACTCCGGCTCGATCGCCTTTGCGACAAGTTCCGCGCGCGCTTGCGCCACGCCTCGAGCGAGTGAACGCTCAGCGTCGGTCTGAAACGGGCCGCCGACATAGGCCTCGAAGTCCTTGTTGGACTCGGTCAGCAGCTTGCGTGCGTCGGACAGCATCGACTCAGTCTGCTGTCCAACGCTGAACAACGTTTCGTAGCTGCCCAGCGCCAGTCTGACTTTCAGCAGCTTCTCCGAACTGGTCTTGAGCGTGGCGATGCGATGGGAGGTTTGCTCGATGCCCAGCAATCCATCGCGCGCGAACTTCGAGACGCCGTAGCCGATCGCGATCACCATCAGAATGAGGACGACGAATGCGCCAATCGTCCAAGTCAGCCCCGTGCGGATGCTCATGTTTTTCCCCGGGCGGTCGACCGCCTGCTGCGACTATTGCACTCACCGCTTATCGTACTCAACGCAAGCGCACCAGATCCGAGAGTTGAGCGTATCGCTTCGGCGAACGACGACGAAGATCAGCCGCGTAAAACGAGGCAAGCACGCCGGCCAGCAAAACGCTCATAGCCATGGCGTAACTGAGCCCAGCGGACAGGCCCGACAAGAGCTCGACGTGAACGATCATTTCCCAGAGAAAAAACAACAAGATGATTGCGCTGATGGCCGGTGCCAACAGCGCTCGCCAGAGCGAGACGCCAGTGCGGTTGCGCCGAAAGAAAACCGCCACAGCGATTGCGGCAAGCGCTTGGCAAGCGAGCACGCCAACAGCGGACGGGACGCTCGCCCAAGGCAATACCTGTAGCATAGGGTTCAGTCCCGCCTTCGCGCAAAGTAAGATCAAGCTCACCGATATGACCATCGTTGCGGCCGAGGCAACGTGCGGAGATTGATACCGCAGATGGGTCCGCGACAATGCGTGCCAGACGAGGCCTCGAACCGCCAAGGCGTGCCAATATCTCGCCACCACGTTCGTGAAGCTCAGAACGGTTGCAAAAAGACTCGTCATCACCAGCACGGAACCGATCTTGGCGGCGGTATGCCCAGCCAGCACCGAGAACATCGAAAGCCACATCCCGCCTGGATCGTTGGCTGCCACGCTTACTGCCTCCGCCATACCGAAATGGTTCAGCATGAGCCAGATCGATCCCGCATACAGAACCCCGATGAATGCGATGGAAACGTACATGGCGCGGGGCACTGAGCGCTGCGCCTCGCGAGCCTCTTGAGAGTAGATGGCCGCCGTTTCGAAGCCCATGAACGATGCGACCACGAAGATCAAGGACGGTCCGAAGCCCTGCGTGAAGATGGCATGCGGAGCGAACGGCAGAAACGATAGCGGGCGGTGGCCGTTGCTCGCACGCAGCAGTTCGAGCAGATCGGCTGCGAGAATAACGCCGACTTCGGACAGCATGAGAAGCAGCAGCAATCGGCCGCTGAACTCGATGCCGCGCACGCAGAACAAATGGGCTGCGACGGCAGCTGCGCCCGCACAAACCCACCAAGGTATTGCGACGCCGAATGAGGAGAACGCCACGCTCACAAAGTGACCGAGCATCGCGTAACAGGCCAGCAGCATGGTGACGTACGATAAGACTGCGATGCAAGCGCCTCCCACGCCGGGAATCGTGCCCAGTCCTTTCGTAATGTATGCATAGAACGCCCCCCCATTCTGCACATACGGACTCATCGCGCAAAAGCCGACAGCAAACAGCAAATAAACGGCACAGACGATGACGTACGAGCCGGGCAATCCAATGCCATTGCCGAGTGTGATGCTGGCCGGCACACCACCGCCCATGGAGGTCAATGGGCCGTTCGTCGTGATCACCATCAGAAAGATGCTGAACCAGCCTATGGTGTCTCGCTTGAGGTCCGTGTGTTCGTTCGGCCCAGTAGATGATTCCGGCATGGGTTCTTCCTCAGAATTCAGTCAAGGATGGATATCGCTCAGGCTTCAGCGAAAGCGCCCAGCCCGTACATGTCGGCCGCGATAACCCAGGCCTCCCCGCGCTTGCGCCAAGCCGTCAGCGACCGAAACGCGATCGTCGCTCCGGGTTCGCCGTCAGCAGGAGGCGACGTCCACTCGAGCCATGTAACGGCCGAGCCATCGCCGAGCTCGGTCGTTCGCACCGGCCGGATCGATAAATACGGCGTCATCTTCAGCATTTCCGTCAGAGCCGCGAGCACTTCACAGCCAACGGTGATGCCCGATGCTCCCTCTCCCGAGACAGCTGCGTCCTCGGCAAACATCTCCTGGTATAGCGCCTGAGCGTCGCCGTTTCGGCATAGCGTCTGCAATGTTTCGATCGCTTCGTTCAGAGTCATAGGTATTCCTTGGAGTAACGGTTGGATTGCCGTGCCGATGCGGTGACGATCGAGCAGGGCGTTAGGCGGTCACACGGGCGAGCGCAGAAACGACAGGACGTCGCGCGCTCCCCGGATCCCCTCTTCGATTGCACCGTCGATAAATCCTCGCCATCCGGTGGCCCAGTCGGTATTGGCGAAGAAAAGAGGCGGCATGGGGGTTTGCAGCTCGGGTAGCACCCTGGAGGTCTGACGAGGGGAGAACCACGTCCACCCTCCCTTGGCGTAGGGATCGTTGGTCCAGTCGTGGGCGAACACCTCCTCCACGACGATTCCGGGTAGAAATTTGCGTACTTCTGCCTCGATTCGGTAGATGTCGTCGAGTTTGATGTCGTCGTCCGGACCAAAACCCACGAGAACGGACTTCCCATCGACCTCTCTATCGGCCACGATCATCGTCAGGGGATTGGGAAATGGCGCGAATCCCACCCACGCCCCAACGCTCCGGTCGACGCGCGCAATGAATTTCGTGCCGGCGCAAACATGTCGCTCCTGATGCGCGGCGCAGCGAGCTGGGGACAATTCAGCGCCAAAATCGATGTCGCCGAGTACGTTCAAGGGCACGGCCACGACAACGCTCTTGCATCTGACATCCATCGTCTTCGTTCGAACGCGAACCATGTTGTCAACCACGTCGATCCGGGAGACGGGCTGCTCGAGCGCGAGATCTGCGTTCGAGTCCCTCAGCAATGCCGCCGCCAATGCGGACGTGCCTTCCGCGATCTTGTAGCGCCCCAGCCGCTTCAGCAGAGAATCGGCCGAATACTCGCCGAGTGCCCACCAACGTAGTTGGTCGTGAAATCCTCCTTTGGCGGGATCGGTTGCGGCATTCATGGTCAAGAACGACAGCAGCAGATCGCGCTGGCGGCCCTCTGCGGGGATCGCCGCGAGGCGATCCGTCAAACTGAGCTCGTCCGAGCTCGCCAGTAGTTCGGACGATGCCGCATGAGGATTTGGGAAAGCCACTCTGCACTGCGCCCCATCGATGTCGCAATAAGCGGTTAGCACTTGCTCGAGATCCTTGCCGATCGATTCCGCTGTATCCGTGATCAAGCCATCGGCAGTCAGCACGCTCATTGTGTCGGCCGTGCCGCTCAACGACTCCGTGATAGTCAGGCCGTATCGGTGAAGCTCGGCCCAGACATACGGCTGGCCCCAATGAATCCACGTTCCCCCGATTTCGTATTTCTGACCGCCCTGCTCTGTTACGAACGTCCGCCCACCAATCCGATCGCGCGCCTCGACGATGGCTACCCGTAACCCTCTCGAACCCAATTCGCGAGCCGCGGTAAGACCCGCGAATCCCGCGCCGACTATCACTACGTCATATTCGTCAGCCGGCAATAGCGTCCTTTCAAGCGCTGCCGCCGAGGTCAAGCCGTGGGTCGCAGCGCGTCCGCGCGCGATGCTGAGTCCGTCAGAAGTCTTGCTCATTGCGAAAAGAGCTCCTTTTATGAAATACACAAATTCTCGAGACACACGGTCGGTCGCGAGGGGCGACCGCAGACGCCGGATCGACAGATCCTCGAGAACCGAAACCACTGTCGCGGATTACTCCTGGTTTAGAACGCCGTCCTTCGAGAGAAGGATCTCGCGGCCAGAACCAGAGACGACAAGCCCCGTCAACGCTGCCCTGTCAGCTCGCTGACGGCTCGTGAATCGATCGGCGCTGCTCGCGCCATCGATGACGAAGCCATCCAAGCCGACGCCCAGCACGCGGTCGCCCGCCGTCACGAGACTCGTAATCGAGCCGGTCGAGGCAGAATCGATGGCATCCCATGTGTCACCGCCGTCGCGACTGCGGTACAGATGGCCGAGCAAGCCGCCGACGAAGACCGTGCCGTCCGCACTCGCCGTGCCCGTCCATAAGCTGCCTTTATTGCCCGTCTGCCGGTATTCCCACGTGGCGCCGCCGTCGCGCGAGCGCAGCACCAGGCCTTGTTCCGCCGCGATGAACAGCGTGCCCGCGCGATCCGCGAAGATGTGGAAGAGATTGCGATCGGCCTTGCTTGCGCCCGGCGGGGGCGGCAGCTTCGCCACCTTCCACGCATGGCCGCCGTCTTCGGTCACGAGCAGCAGGGACCACAACCCAACGGCCCATCCGTGGCGCGCGTCTTTGAAGTAAATGGAAAAGAGCGGCTGATCAATCGATGTGTCGGATCGCTGCAGCGTCCACGTTTCGCCGCCGTCGACGGTGGCCAATATCACGCCCCATTGCCCCACCGCCCAGCCGTGAGCTGCATCCGGGAAATAGACGGCGGTAAGCGTCGACGCGGCCGGCACATGCTTGGCCTGCCGGTAGCTGCGGCCGCCGTCATCGGACAACAGCACGATGCCATGCTCCCCAACTGCTACGATGCGCCTACCCGCATGCGCCACATCGAGCAGCATTGCGTGCGTCGGATTGGCCCAGGCATGGGCAGGCTCGATCTCGAGGGGCGTGGATGCGCCGCCGGCCGTCTGGGCTGCGGCGACCGCGCAAAAGCAGGCGAGCGCGGCACTCGCGAGAAGATTGTTGATCATGGCAAAACCTCAGATGTCGAGACCGGCAATCAGTGGGTCAGCAAGCCCGGGGCGCGCACGGGCTTGCGGCGCGGAAACCAACGCTCTAGCACGACGGCAATCGCAGGCAGTGCCGTCATCGCCATCACGAGATTGACGATGAACATGAACGCGAGCAGCTTGCCCATGTCGGCCTGAAACTTCAGTGCCGAAAAGCCCCAGGTCGCAACGCCGATCGCGAGCGTGATAGCCGTGAAGATCGTGGCCACCCCCACTTCGAGCATGGCGTGCTCAACCGCTTTGACAATCGGCTGGCCGCTCGCCATATGCAATTGCAACCGGTTATAGATGTAGAACGCGTAGTCCACGCCGATCCCAACCGCGAGCACCATGACGGGCAACGTCGCCACGGTCAGGCCGATCTGCAACTCCTTCATGAACCAATATCCGATGAAGGTCGCCACCGTTAGCGGGGCACAACAGGCGATCATTGCGCGCACGTCACGGTAGGCGAAGAACACCAGCACCAGAATCGCTGCATAAACGTAGAGCATCATCGGCAGCTCGCTGCGCGCGACTTCATCATTGATTGCGGCGAGGACGCCTGCGTTGCCCGCAGCGAGCCGAATCGAAAGATCATGGACAGGGTGCGCCGCGCGATATTGTTTGACGTCGCCGAGAATCCGATTCAGCGTCGCGGCCTTATGGTCGGTCAGGAATAGATGAACCGCCGTCATGCTGCAGTCCTTGTTCATATACCCTTTCACGCGGCCGATCTCGGCGGTCAACCCGGCGTAGTTTCCGGGATCGATCGGCACGACGTTCATCTTCGGATTACCCTCGTTGTAGCCCTCGTTGTACGTGCGCAGCATCCCAGGGTACGACTGAACGGAGACCACCCCCGGTTCACTTCGCATCGTCGAGACGAATTCGTCCTCAGCTACCCCGATCGCCGGATTGTCGCAAGCCGCCGCGCCCTTCGCTTCGAATACGATGGTCAGCCAATCGAGGCCGACGTCGTAGTTGCTTGCGATCGACACGGCATCCCGGTTGAAGCGCGCATCGGCGCGCAGCTCAGGCGCTCCGGGCTGCAACGTGCCGATGACACGATCTCGGCTTTGCCACGCGGCCAGCGCAAAGACGGCTGCCGTGATCGCGACGACGACATAGGCGTTGCGTGGCTCCGCCACGCGCGCCAAACTGCGCAGCCAAACGGACCGACGTTCCCGCTTCATGAGCGCGCGATCGGCATACGCTTTGGTGAAATGGAAGCAGGAAGCGGCGACAGGCAGCATCACCAAATTCGTGACGATCTTGTAGGCAACGCCGAACGATGCGGTGATTGCAAGCTCCCGCACCATCGGAATCGGAATCAAAAGCAGCGTGATGAACGAGACGAACGCCGTGACGAGGGCAAGCGTACCGGGCACCAGCAAGCCACTGAAGCTTCGGCGCGCGGCCTCTATCGAGCTATAGCCGTGAGAAAGCTCGCGAACGATATGGTTGACCTGCTGCACCCCATGCGACACGCCGATTGCAAATACGAGAAATGGTACGAGCACCGCTAGCGGGTCGAGCCCGAATCCCAGCAGCTTCAGGGTACCGAACTGCCATACGAGCGATGTCAGCGAACACGCGATCGGCAAAATGGTGAAGCGCACGGAATGGCTGTACCAATACACCGCGAGCGCCGTCAGCACGAGCGCGATGAGGCAGAAATCAAGCACGGCGCTGGCGCCGTCTGCAATGTCGCCGATCTGCTTGGCAAAGCCGATGATTTGAATTTCGTAGCCGGCGTCTTCGTACGGCTTACGAATCTGCTGCTCGAGCAGGCGATTGAATGCGACGTAGTCGAGCACCTTCCCGGACCTGTCGCGTTCGTTGAGCTCGGCGGTGATCATCGCACTGTCTTCTCGATGCGAGACGAGCGTGCCGATATAGTTGCCGTCGACGGTGGACTTGCGGATCTGCGCAACGATAGCCGGCGTCAGCTGTTTCGGCGTAATGGTGCCGTCGATCACAGGGCTCGCGCGAAAGCCGTCTTCCGTGATTTCGTTGACGAAAGCATTCGGCGTCCACAGCGACTCGACGCCCCCGCGGTCGACGTTCGGCAGGAACGTGACCGCCTGCGTCACCTGATAGAGCCGGGTAAGTCCCTGCGGCGTCCAAATCTTGCCGTTCCGAGCGCGCACGACCACTGTGATGCGATTCGCACCAAATAGATCGTTGCGATACTTCTTGAACGTCTCGATGTACTCGTGCCCGATCGGCATCTGCTTCTCGAAGCCGGCCTCCATTCGCAATTGCACGGCGAATACCGCCATCACGGCTGTGAAGACACCGATCGCGGACAATACAATCGCGCGGTGACCGAAGATGAGTTTCTCGAGGCGGGTGACGAATCGAGTAAGCACGGAAGCCATCCTTCAAAAGTATCGGCGCGCGAGCTTGCGCGCCGTTGCCGCCATCGCGGAATCAGAAGTTGCGTGTCGCGAACAGGCCGACGAAATTACGGTCTGCGTATGGCTGACCTACGCCGCCATGACCGCCGAAGAACGCCGTATAGTTGATTCCGGCTTGCCAAGTGGCCGGATTCTCGTTGAACAACACGTAGAAATTCAGCGACTTCGCGCCCTGGAGATAGTTGGCCGTGAACGTCGGCGTATAGCCGTAAAGGGCATCGGTGAACGTCACGCCCGGCGTGATTTGCCAACCCGGAATCACGCTGCCGTCGTAGGTCCAGTTGAAATCGACGGTCGCCCCCACCGAGCTCGACGTCCCCGCTGCCGCCGTGATCGGATAACCCAGGTTCGACCCATTGTTCAACCACGTGAAGTACCCCGCCGCCGGCGCCTGATGTACGGCTTGGCCGTCGATCGTGCGCGTGACGCCGCTCGAGCTCAGGCCCGGGTAGTAAATCCAGGTCAATTCGGCAGTGAGCACCGCTTGGTCTGCACGAATGAGCTTCAGGAACGGGTACTCGCTCTGCGTCAGGCTGAGCTGGCCGTTGATGTCGTACTGAAACTTCTTCATGTCCACCCACTGCTGGCAATTGATGCCGGAAACACCGTTCGTATTCAGATCGAGCGGCCCGTTCGGCCGGAAACAGCCGGACAGTGCAACGGCATCATGTGGACGGTATGAAAGCTCGGTGCCGATTGCCCAATCGCCAAGCCCGAAGTTCGCGCTTACGCCGAACAGTTGCCGGTTCTCGAGATAAGAAAATTGCCCGGTACCATTGGCGAGGCTCGAGAGAACCGGCGACTTGTCCGTATAGTTCTCGTAGTAAAAGCCCAAATTGACGTCGAGCCCTTTCGGCCTGTAGTTGAACTTGATGCCGAATTGCGGCTTGTATTCCCGCGGGAGTACGGTGTTGACCAATATGCCGATGGAGTTGTACGGCGGGCCGGCATACTGCCCATTGAGCAAGCCCGTATTGATGTTCGACAGCGTGGCGGCGCTGCCGCTGTTCGCACCGGCGATGGTCCCCGCGTCGACGCCGTTCGCGTTCGCGTTCGTGGTGCTGCCGGTCCCAGCAACAGCACCACGCCCAAAGCTATTTCCTACGGACCAGTAAGTGCCGACTGGCGGATAGCGATTCCCGTTCCACTGGAACTGGTAGTAGGCCTCGGTACTCAATCCATGCGTCAGGCCCGCGGCAAAGCTCACCATCGGCGCCGGCAGCAGCGCCTGCTTCAGTTGCGTTCCGGGAATCAGCAGCTTTTGGATATCGACGGAGTTCGTTTGATTGATACCACCGGCAGCGAAATAGCTCTCGCCCCAGTTGAGAACCTGATTGCCAAGACGCACGTGAGCCTCGCGCCCGTTGAGCGTGAAGTCCTTTTCCCCCCATAGATCGAGCAACTGCACCGGATATTTGACCTGCGCCAGAGCACTGCTCGAGAGCGGCGTTCTCGCGGTGTCGCCGACCAAGAAGTCGTACATCGCGGTGCCGCGTATCATGAATTTGTAGCCTTCGCTCGGCATCGTCAACAGCAACTCGCTCGTTGCGCTGATGTAAGAGCTGAAGGGCTGCCCTTTTTTGTAATTGAGATCGCCGTTATCGCTGGAGCCCCATTGATTGACGTTGGCTGCGGCACCGCAGCCATATGAATTTGGGTCACCCGTGAGCGAACAACTGGGGCTCTTGGTGCGAATGCCCGCACCAGCCGTCAGGTTCGATACCCACGAGCCATGCAAATCACCGAGTCCGGTCGTAAAGTCGTAACCATACGAATTGACCGAAATCGCGCCAATGCCCAGCCCCATCAGCGCAACGGAGAGCGATGCGCGAACCGCTTTTGTTTTCATGGAATTTCCTCTAGTCGTCGCGGCCCGGCGATCGTCTCGGATCGGCAGGCCGTCACCCCGTATCAGCGTTCGCTAATGGCGCTGAGGTTTTCAGGCGTGTAATAGTCCGGCCGGAACGTGGCTGCACTGGAGGACTCGAAATATTGAACGTCCTGTCCGTCGCCCACGATGTTTTGATCGGTCACATAACGGCTGGTGGTCAAGTTGTATTGCGAGAAAGGCTCCACGTCGCATGTGCCGCCCAGTTCCCAAATGGGAATCGGGTAGCTTTCCTTGGTCTTCCAGAGCTTGCCTTGCGCGTCGTAGTCTTCGCCCGCGAGCGCCAGATACGTGTCTTCGTCGAGGTAAAGGACCTTCTTCTGGGAGACGTGCCGCATGTTCGGCTTGAGGGTCGCCTCGACCACATAGACGCGATGCAACTCGTAGCGGCGCGCCGACGGATCGATCTGATCGGGCTTGAAGACGTCGCCGATACTCTTGTTGAAGTCGTACATCGCGAAATCGTTGTACGGGACGTAGATTTCCTTCTTCCCTACGATCTTCCAATCGAAGCGATCGATGCTGCCGTTGAAGAGCCACGGCTCATCCACGGTGTACTGACTTTCGAAGCCGATCTGCGGAGCATCGTAGTTATAGGAGGGCATCCGGCGTACTCGCCGCTGCCCCGGAAAGTAGTAGAAGACGGGGCTGTCGTCGCTCGAAAAATTGTCCGTCTGCACGAACGCCTGTCCAGCGAGGGCGGCCGGCGTTTCGTAGGCGACGTAGATCGAATACAACCCTTCGTCCGCGCCGAGCGAATTGGCGCCCTTCTTGCCCCACGGCGTGTACACCAACTGGTGGCCCGTCACGCCGATCCATTCGGAGCCGCCCGGCCGGGGAGAAACCATCGTGTTGACTTTGGCCCACTTGATGCCTACGCCGCGATAGCGGGAAAGGTAATTCCAAATCGCTTCCTGCCCTGTCTTCGCCGCCGGGAACGGAAGACCCGGGAGCGTTGCGCTCACGAGATGGTTCCCGCTTGCGTCCAGCTTCGCCGTGCCGATGTTCTTTTTGGTGTTTTCCCGAACCCACTCGGGATAGCCGCAGTCGCGATGCGTGGGATAGACGTCCATCCGGTAGTTCTTGATCTGCTTAAACATCGCAAGCTGGCCGGGCGTCAGATTCGCCGCGTACTTGTCGACGTTCTCCGCCGTGATGGAGAACAGCGGCTTCTCCGATTTGTACGGTGAATAGTCGCCTCTCACTTTGCCCGGCGACCACCCCGCAGGTGCCGACTGCACACCCGAATACGCAGGGACACGACCATCCGCGCTTCCCGCCTTTTCCGCTCCGCTGATCGTCAGGAGTCCTGACGATTGCGCCCAGGCCATCGTAATCGCAAGGGAACATGCGACCGCGAGGCCAGCCTTCAGTTGCAACTGCATGAGAGATCTCCCGTGACCGTGAAACGTGCTGGCGATCGCGTAGAAGCGATCGCCACTGACCTATAGGCATCGGGATCGAGTGCGGAGGGTGCAGCCTTGCCCTGATGCGTTCCGCACATTATTCCCAGAATAAAAGATTCGTCAACACGTTTTGTGCACGATCAGCCTTTAGTACATCCTCCAATCCCTTATTTCGGAATTGACGAAATTACGGCGCGGCATCGCCACGACGCTCGGGCGATCCGCCGCGCGCGTCGGCAATGAGAGCAAGCCGAGCTGGCGAAGGTCCGCTCAGGCATGGTCAACGGATGTCGACGCAGGAATCGGACACAGGAGCGGACCTCGGGTATTCCCTATTCGGAAGCCCGAGCAGCGATTGCCAAAAGCGGACAAGCCAGGGCACATCGCGGACATAAAGTAGATCCGAGCTTAAGGGCGCGCTTTTCGCCAATCGCCCACGCGTGTGCGAGACGTGCGCGCCGACCCGACATCACTTTGAGGATCAAGAACGCAATGATGGAACTCGACAACCTGATCGGCGGCCGGCACTGCAAGCCGATGTCCGCCAGCTTTTTTGACAAGCTCGCCCCTGCCACCGGTCAACGCTTGGCGCGGGTGCCGGCGTCGAATCACGAGGACGTCGATCGAGCAGTGAAGGCGGCCCACGCAGCGCTGCGCGACGGTGCTTGGGCGAATGCCGGCGGAGCAGCGCGAGCGCGCTGGCTGCATCGCTTAGCCGATTTAATCGAGCGAGACAGCGACACGTTGCAAAGGCTGCTTGCGGACGAGCAAGGACGACCGACAATCGAAATGCGAATGATGGACGTGCCGATGAGCGTCGACGTGCTCCGCTATTTCGCGGGTTGGGCGGACAAGCTAGAGGGCCGCACGATTCCCACCGACGGATTCATGGGCCGCCCCACACTGAACTACACGAAGCGCATGCCCGTGGGCGTGGCCGCGCAGATCATCCCTTGGAACGCGCCACTCATGATTGCGGTATGGAAGCTGGCACCCGCGCTGGCCGCCGGCTGCACGGTGGTCGTTAAACCCTCGGAAGACGCTCCCGTGGCGGTGGCGCGACTCGGCGAGCTGGCGCGTGAAGCCGGCATTCCGGATGGCGTAGTGAACATCGTGCACGGAGTGGGTTCCGAGGTGGGACCCGCGCTAGTCGCGCATCCTCTCGTCAGCAAAATCAGCTTCACCGGCAGCACGGATGTCGGGCGCTCGATTGCATGCGAGGCAGCGAAGAGCTTCAAACGCGTCACGCTCGAGCTCGGCGGCAAAGCGGCGCAGATCGTTTTCGCCGATGCCGATCTGGAGCAGGTCATCCCCGCGCTGGTACTCGGCATGTTCGTCAATCAAGGGCAGACCTGCGCGGCAGGCTCGAGAGTGCTCGTGCATCGTTCGCTCGCACAAGCCGTGGAAACGCGGCTCGCCGACGCGGCCCGCGGCATGCGTGTCGGCCCGCCGTCGGACCCCTCGTCGCAAATGGGGGCGCTGATCAATCAACGCCATCTTGCGCGCGTGCGCGCACACGTTGACGGCGCCATCGCTGAAGGCGCGATCCGCCTTGCCGGTGACGAAGCAGTGCCTGAGCACGGGTATTTCATGCGGCCGACGGTACTCGGCGGCGTACATCCGCGCATGCGGATCGCCCGCGAGGAAGTTTTCGGGCCCGTCGGCATGATCATTCCGTTCGATAGCGAGGACGAGGCGATCCGCATCGCCAATGACACGTTGTATGGCTTGTCCGCCTCGTTGTGGACGCAAGAGCTCGCTACCGCCCACCGCGTGGCCGACCGGCTCGAGGTAGGCGCCGTGGCGATCAACTGCTGGAGCCCGCTCAATGCGCGCCTGCCTTGGGGCGGCATCAAGCACAGCGGCATCGGACGCGATCTGTCTCGAGCCGCGCTCGACTCCTATCTCGAGGAAAAAGTGATCACCGCGGCGCTATAGCGGGCATTGTTTATCCGCAACTCCTTCCAAGAACTTCGTGAGCGATACACCATGAACTATCAACAGCGTCAAAAACGTTTCTGGCACCCGATGAGCTCGGCCGCCGCCGGCCACACCGCCCCGACCGTCGTCATTGCCCGGGGGGACGGCAACTACGTCGTCGACGTCGAAGGCCACCGCATGCTCGACGGTGTCGGCGGCTTGTGGAATGTCAACGTCGGCCACAACCGGCCGGAAGTGAAAGCTGCCATCGCGCGTCAGATGGACGAGCTTTCTTATTACCAGACCTTCGACGGCGTAGCGCATCCGCTCGTCTACGATCTCGCCGATCGACTCTGCGCGATGTTCGAGCAAGAAGACATGCAACGCGTGATGTTCGGCAGTGGCGGTTCCGATGCTTGCGAAACCGCGCTAAAAATGGCGCGTCAATATTGGGTCGCCGCGGGCGAGCCGTCGCGGACGAAATTCCTTTCGCTACGCAACGGCTATCACGGCGTGCATATGGGAGGGACGTCGGTGGGCGGCAACGGCGTCTATCACTATAACCATGGCCCGCTCTTGCCCGGTTGCGTCCAGATCGATACGCCGTGGCTCTACCGCAACCCGTGGGGCTGCGAGGATGCGGAAGAGCTCGTCGGGCATTGCATCCGGCAGTTGGAAGACGTCATCGCGTTCCATGGGCCTCAGACCATCGCGGCGTTCATCGCGGAGCCGGTGCAAGGCGCGGGCGGGCTCATCGTGCCGCCGGCCACCTATTGGCGCCGCGTCCGCGAAGTATGCGACCGATACGGCATCTTGCTGATCGCAGATGAAGTGGTCACCGGCTTCGGCCGCACCGGCTGCATGCTCGGTAGCCGCGGTTGGGGCGTGGCACCCGACATCCTTTGCTTGGCCAAAGGCATTTCCGCGGGCTACGTGCCGCTCGGCGCGACGATGTACAACCGGCGCATCGCTCAAGCGATCGAGCATGGCAGCGGTTTCTCGCACATGGTGATGCACGGCTATACGTACAGTGGCCACCCGCTTGCCTGCGCGGCGTCGCTGGCCGTGCTCGACATCGTCGAATCGGAGGATTTGCCCGGCAATGCCGGACGTGTCGGCCAGCACTTGCTCGAGCAGTTGCAGCCGCTGAGGCAGCAATTCGAGACCGTTGGCGACGTGCGCGGGAAGGGCTTGATGTTGGCACTCGACCTGGTGACGGACAAGATGAGCCGAACACCGCTCGATCCGATGGAAGGCTTCGCGGCGCGAGTGGCCGATGCTGCGCGTAAGCGTGGCGTCCTGGTGCGAGCCATAGCCAATAAGGTGGTGATGTCCCCGCCGCTCACGCTGAAGCTGGAGGAGGCTGACACGATGGCGCGGGCGCTGCGCGATGCGCTGCAAGAGTGCTGTTGACAGCTGTTTTTGCGTTAGATACACAAAGGGCCGGGCGAGCGTTCGTGTGATGCCTTCGGCACACTCGCACACTTGCTCGTCTGCACGCGGACTCTCCGCCTGTGGTTTTCGTCTATGCGGCGCCTTTTGTTAGCACGGCGGTGAGGCGAGGACTAACGGTCTCGAGAGTTCCTCTCCACCGTTGAGAATGAGGCACCAAGATGGAAGTCCAAATCGCGCATGATGCGGGAGACAAGTACCCGCTTGTCGTTCGCCTTCTCCACTGGGCAAGGGCAATACTGATCTTCTGGCAGTTGTGGATGGGTTGGACCATGGTGCGACTCAGCGATGACCTTCCTGCCAAATTCGACTGGTACTACCCGACGCACAAGCAGTTTGGGATTCTGACGCTCCTGCTCGTTCTCGTTCAACTCGCGATCCGCTCGCGCAAGACGCTGCCGCCTCCGCCGGCGGGGTTAGCGAACTGGGAAAAGAAATGCGCGAAGGCGGCCCACTACTTACTCTACGTCTTGGCCATCGTGGTGCCGTTGATGGGTTACTCGATGTCAAGCACCTTCACCCAAAGTGACGGCGTGCCGTTTTTCTTCATGCGCCTGCCGGAAGTCTTACCCAAGGACGATAACTGGTTCAAGGTGTTCCAGTGGTTGCATAGGACGTTGGCGTATACGTTGCTGGCGCTCGTGGCGTTTCACATCCTCGGGGCGTTGAAGCATCGCTTCTTTGACCAGGATCGCGATAACGACGTGTTGCGGCGGATGCTATGAAACGAGATTAATCCTACTCGTCGCGATTCGAGCGTGCGGATCGATCATTTCCTGGGCGGATACATGATGTATGTCGCCCGAAAGTACAGTGCAAAAAGTGTTTGTCCGGAATCGATGCTAGCCGCGTGAGCGTCGGCGATGACGTCGATTCGGTGTACAGCCTCAGGTCCTACTTCAACGAAGGAACCGGGGAGTACGTGGTGACCAAGGACAACTTCAACGACTCGAGCATCATCGTCTATCGTTTCCACCTGTAAAGGCTCGCTCGGTCTTCATCGCTCGCGATAAGTCGAAGCC
>JBCNPL010000260.1:0-4379 GCA_039593375.1 Paraburkholderia sp.
CTGTTTGACAACGTAGCAATGGCTTGAAGGATATTCGACAATGAAGCAGTCTCAATTCGGTAAGCGGATCGCCACCGTCGCGCGTCTTGCCGCGTTCGCGGCCGTCGTGCTCGGCGCGGTGCCAGGCCTCGCGCAGGCCGCGTCGATCACGCTTTACAACGCGCAGCACGAGCAACTCGTCGGCCAGCTCGCCAAGGATTTCGAGAAGGACACGGGAATCACGGTAAAAATCCGCAATGGCGAGGGGCCCGCGCTTGCCGCGCAGATCGTCGCCGAAGGGGCGGCGACACCGGCCGACGTCTACTTCACGGAGAACTCTCCAGAGTTGATGTTGCTCGAGGAAAAGGGCCTGCTCGGTGCGGTCGATGCGCAAACGCTCGCTGCGGTGCCGAAGCGGTACAGCTCGCCGAGCGGCAAGTGGGTGGGCGTGTTCGCGCGTGAGAACGTGCTGGCGTACAACACGGCAAAAGTGCAGCCGGCACAGTTGCCCGCATCGTTGATGGACCTCGCGAAACCCGAATGGAAAGGCAAAGTCGGCATTGCGCCGAGCGATGCCGACTTCCTGCCGCTCGTGAGCGGCGTTCTTGCCTCGAAGGGGCACGACCAGACGCTCGCGTGGCTCAAGGGCCTCAAGGCGAACGCGCAGATTTTCGACGACGAGGAAGGGGTGGTGGCCGCCGTCAATCGCGGCGCCGTCGCGACCGGCGTCGTCAACAATTACTATTGGGATCGGTTGAATACCGAATTGGGCGCGAGCAAGACGCGCAGCGCGATTTATCACTTCGGCCATGGCGATATCGGCGCGCTCGTGAACGTCTCGGGTGCCGCGGTGCTGAAGACGGCGCACAATCCCGAAGGCGCGCAGCGGTTCCTTGCGTATCTCGTCGGCCAGAGGGCCCAAACGTTGATGGCGCAAAGCCACATCGGCTATGAGTATCCGCTGCGCGCCGGGGTCGCTCCCGATCCGATGCTGAAGCCGTTCAACGAGTTGAACCCGCCGGCGCTGACGATCGAGCAGCTCGGCGACGATAGTCAGGCCGCCAAGCTGCTGCGAGAGGCCGGTCTCCTGTAGATCCGGAGTCGATGAGCACGACCGTGGTTTCGGTAACCGAGCCAAATTCCGCCACCGCCGCACGCAGCGCGCGCTCGGGCGCGCCGCGCCTGGTCACGCTCGCCGCGGCGTCTACCGCGCTGCTCGTGCTGCTGCCGCTCGCATTCACCGTTTGGCGGGCGGCAAGTTTCGGTTTCGACAACGCGGTCGAACTGATCTTCAGGCCGCTCGTCGGCGAATTGCTCGCGAACACGCTGTTGATCACGGTGACAGCCACGGTCGCGGCGGCGATCGTCGGAACCGCGGCGGCCTGGTTCGTCGAGCGCACGCTGCTGCCCGCGCGGCGGATCTGGGCTGTCTTGATGGTCGCGCCGCTTGCGATGCCGCCGTTCATCACGAGCTACGCGTGGGTCTCTTTGAGCCTCGACTTGCAGGACTTCGCCGGGGCGCTGCTCGTCGTGACATCCACCTACTTTCCGCTCGTCTATCTGCCCGTGGCCGCGGCACTTCGCGGCATGGATCCCGCGCTCGAGGAAACCGCGCGCTCGCTGGGCTGCGGACGTTTCTCGACGTTCGCGCGCGTGGTGTTGCCGCAGCTCCGCCCTGCGTTGCTGGGCGGCATGCTGCTCGTCGCGCTCAATGTGATGTCCGAATTCGGCGCGTTCTCTCTGCTTCGTTTTCGCACGTTCACGACCGAAATCTATGCGGAATACCGGACCAGCTTCGACGGCAGCGGGGCGGCGTTGCTGGCGTGCCTGTTGATCGCGCTGTGCCTCGTCTGCGTCGCGCTCGAATTCCGCGTGCGGGGCGAGGCGCGCTATGCGCGCATCGATCGCGGCACGCGGCGAGCGGTGCCACGCGATTCTTTGCGAGGGTGGCGTTGGGTCGTCGCGGGTTGCTTGGCGCTGCTAAGCATCGTCACGCTCGGCGTGCCGCTCGGCATGATCGGGTACTGGTTGACTCAGCATGGCGACGCCGCGATTACGCCGGTCGACGTCTCGCCGCTATTGCTGTTCGACGCGGCGAGCGCGTCGATCGGCTACGGCCTGACGGCCGCATTCTTCACGACCGCGCTTGCGCTTCCGCTGTCGTTCTTGCTCGTGCGCTATCCGGGCCGGCTCGCGATCGGGCTCGAGCGCATCGTGTTCGTCGCGCAGGGCGTGCCGGGCCTCGTCATTGCACTTGCGCTCGTGTCGCTCGCGGTTCATGCGTTGAGGCCGCTTTACCAGAGCACGGCGCTCCTCATCGTCGCCTATGCGATTCTGTGTCTGCCGCTCGCGCTCGTCAGCGTTCGCGCGGCGCTCGCCCAGGTACCGCCGAGGCTCGAGGAAACGGCGCGGTCGTTGGGTCTCGGATGGTTCGGCACGTTGCGCCGCGTCCTGTTTCCGCTGACGAGCCCGGGCCTCGGCGCGGCCGCCACGATGGTGTTCATCGCGGTTTCCACGGAGCTCAACGCGACGTTGTTGCTTTCTCCGCTCGATACGCATACGCTCGCGACGCAGGTCTGGAGCGATACGTCGACGCTGGCTTTCGCCGCCGCGGCACCCTATGCGGCGCTTCTCGTGACCATTTCACTCGGCGCTTCGGCATTTCTTTTCGTGACGCTGGGCCGGTCCGCGTTGCGTATCGCCGCCGGGGGCCAGTGAATCTCAGGTAGCAATGGCGGTCGCGGCTTTCCGATGCGCTACGCCGTCGAGACGATATGAGCAATCTTTCGATACAGGGTCTCTGCAAGACGTTCGGCAGCCACGCCGTGCTGAGCGGCGTCGACCTGACGGTCAACAGCGGCGCGTTGCTGGCGCTTCTGGGCCCGTCGGGCAGCGGAAAGACAACGCTGCTTCGCACTGTCTGCGGCTTCGAGCGCGCGGACGGCGGCACGATCGCGATCGACGGCCGGCGCGTGGCGGGCGAGGGCGTGCACGTGCGGGCCGAAGCCCGGCGGATCGGCTACGTCTCGCAGGAAGGCTCGTTGTTCCCGCATCTTTCGGTAGCGGAAAACATCGTGTTCGGCTTGCCGTTTGCGAAACGCCGCGCCCGTCATCGCGTCGCGGAGCTGCTCGAGCTCGTCGGACTGCCGGCGTCGTATGCGGACAGACCGCCCCAAGCGTTGTCAGGCGGACAGCAACAGCGCGTGGCGCTCGCACGCGCGCTGGCGCCGTCGCCCAGAATCGTCATGCTCGACGAGCCGTTTTCTTCGCTCGACGCAGCGTTGCGCGCGGAAACGAGACAGGCTGTCGCGGCGGCGCTCGCGCAGGCGGGCGCGACCGCCGTGCTCGTTACGCACGATCAATCGGAGGCGCTATCGATGGGGCACGAGGTCGCCGTGCTCTGGAACGGTCGGATGATCCAGACGGCGGTACCCGACGAATTGTATCGGCGCCCGGCTACGAGCGAGCTCGCTTCGTTCATCGGCGAAGCGGTCTTGTTAGGGGGAATCGCGAACGGAGCGGAGGTGCAGTGCGATCTCGGCCGGCTCAGACTCGTGGCTCCCGTCGAAACGCACGCGGTCGACGTCATGGTGCGCCCCGAACAAATCAGGGTAGCGCCCGTCGATCCGGAAGATCGGGTGGGTAGCGACGCGATCGAAGCGACGGTCGAGGAAATCACGTTCTACGGTCACGACGCTACATTGAGCTTGCGGCTCGCGCGCAGCCCCGATCAGCCGAGCCAAGCGGCGGTGCGTGCGCGCGTGCCGGGCCACCAGGTGCCCGCGCCGGGTAGCCGCGTGCGTCTTGCCGTCGAAGGCGAGGTCGTGGCCTATCCGCGCTGAGCAGATACGCCGCTTCGTCTGCTCGCCGGCGCGGCGTTCGCCGCCGATCGCCGGCCCTCTGGTCGTCAGGAGTCCTGATGAATATCGGGCACCCGCACCCAGCCTTCCATGAGAACGCGTGCACTGCGGCTCATGATCGCTTTGGTGACGACCCATTCGCCGTCGCGCAGTGTCGCTTCGGCGCCTACGCGCAGCGTGCCCGACGGATGTCCGAAGCGGACGGCGTCGCGTTTGCCGCCGCCTGCCGCCAGATTGACGAGCGTGCCCGGAATGGCGGCCGCGGTGGCGATCGCGACGGCAGCCGTGCCCATCATCGCGTGGTGGAGCTTGCCCATCGAGACGGCGCGCACGAGCAGATCCAGATCGGCAGCGCGGACCGCTTTGCCGCTCGACGCGATGTAGTCGGCCGGCGGCGCGACGAAGGCGACCTTCGGCGTGTGCTGACGCGTCGCGATTTGGTCCAGTTGCTCGATGAGACCCATTCGCAGCGCGCCATGAGCGCGAATCGTCTCGAGCATGGCCAGCGCCTTTGCGTCGCCGTTGATCGCTTCCTGCAGT
>JBCNPL010000261.1:0-4362 GCA_039593375.1 Paraburkholderia sp.
GAAGCAAGTTGGGCGTTCACTCGAGAAGCGCCGCCATGATCAAGGCGGTCAGCATGGGGCTGGTCGATATACCCGCAGCTATTTGACCCGAAAGCGGCGACCGCACACCGCGGTCGCCGCCGATCGCTCGGCGCAGCGCACGAGCGAAGCGAATCGGCGAGTCTCCGGGCGCCCGCCGGTACGACGGGGAAGGGCGCCGGAGAGACGCCTGCCGGAGCGGGTTACTGAATATAGAGTTCCGCGGTATTCCAATATTGGCTGCCGCCGTTGTTGTCCCATCCGCCGACGGCCAGCACGTTTCCGTCCTGCAACGCGGTCATGCGGCCATCGATGCGAACGGCGGTCATCGGAGTTCCACTGACGTCGGTGGACTGAGTCGGAGCAGCACTGTTGTAGCCATAGATCTCGGTCGAATTCGTGCCGAATAGCCCATTTCCATCCTTACCGCCCGCAATGAGCACGCTGCCGCCGTCCAATGGCGCAACCATCGCGGAGCTTCGCGCGTCGACGAGATTACCCGCGCTGGCCCATGTCCCGCTCGTTGCGTCGTACGCTTCGATCGACGCCGTGAGGGTGTTTGCCGTTGCGGTATTGCCACCGAAGATCAATGCGGTATCGGACGTGAGCGCAATCGCGCTATACCGGTAGCGAGCTCCGTTGACGAGCGTGGCATTGGTCCACGTTACCGTCCCCGGGTCCGTCGTCATCTGCGACTTGTTGCTCGCGAGAAAGTTATCGTCGTGGCCGCCCGGAATCACGATTTTCTGACCATCCTGCAAGGCCAGTGCCGTGGCATCGGCCGTCCGCAGATTGAGTTGTACACCGGTACTCCACGTCGCACTTTGCGGATCATAAATCGTGGTCGTCTTATAGACCGTGCCTGACCCTGCCGCGCCGTTATCGCCGCCCGCGACAAGAACGAGGCCGTTGTTCGTGAGGGCAGCCATGGCATTGGTGCGCGGCGCGTCCATCGCTGCCGTCAGTTGCCAGGGAACGTCTCTGCCGTTCGGATCGTACAGTTCAGCCGAACTCAGTGCGCCGGCATCATCGCGTCCTCCGGCGACCAGTACGCGTCCGTCGGGAAGCAGTACGCCGACAGCGCCATACCGCGCGGCGTTCATCGTTCCGGCCGTCGTCCATGTCCCGCTGTCCGGGTCGTACAATTCGGCGCTGTTGAGCGCGTTGCCCGTTGCGTCGATTCCGCCGGCGACCAGTACCTTGCCGCTTGGCAAGACCACCTGGACGAAGTTTCTTCGTTCGACGGACATCGGGTTCAGCGTAGGCACCCACGTGCCCGGGTTCACGACTTCGATTTTCACCTGGGCGCTCACTGCGCCGGCGGCGCCCGTGCCGACGATGGTGTAAGTGGTGGTGTTGCTAGTCGCCGTGGGCGTTCCGTCGATATTTCCCGTCGCCGGATCGACGCTCAGCCCGGCAGGCAGGGGAGGCGAGCCCGCCGCAAGCGCATAGTTGTCGATATCGCCGCCGCTATGATGTGCTTCATTGGTGGCGATGGTCCGGCCGTTCGCGTACACCGCCCAGGATTGCGAATACCACAATCGAGTTGGCGCCTGCGGTGTAGCGTCGACCCCGATCGTCAGATCTTCGTGGACCGAGCCCTTGCTGTTCGATGCAGTGACCGTGTACACGTCCGCTGCCGCGGCGACTTGCGGTGTCCCGCTGATGACGCCGGTCTGTTCGGAGAAACTCAAGCCTGACGGCAGCGGCTTGGAAATCGTGTAATGGTCGACTGCGCCGCCGTAAGGGTTCGGATAATTGTCCGCTATCTGCTCGCCGACTGAGTAAGTCGCGGAGGGCTCGGTATAAGCAAGACCACCCGGCGCGGTCACGAGGGTGGCAACTTCGATGCGCACCGTCGTCGACACCTTGCTCGCGGCATTCGTGCCCGTCACTGTGTAGTTCGCGGCGCTGCTTTCATGCTGCGGCGTGCCGGAGATCACCCCCGTTCGGGTATCGAGATTCAGGCCGGCCGGCAATTGAGGCTCAACCGAGTATTCGGAAATCGGGCCACCGGTGCTATGAGGGTTGTTTGCAGGAATGGCTTCGCCTACGGTATAGACGACCGATGCTTGATCGTAAGCAAGTCCGAGCGGTGGAGAAACGGTGGCTCCTTGGCCCCCGCCGCCTCCACCGCATCCATAAAGTAGCGCAGTCGCCAAGACTGCCACGAACATAAAAATCTTGCGGAACATGATGATGTCCTTTACGAGTTGTTCACCTAAAAAGTTCGCCTGCCGAAAACGTCGCTTGATCAAAAAACAGACGTGACTCTGTGCACGCACCGCCCCCCGGCAAGACGGCCGGAAGCAATCAAGCGATCGACGACCCCGTCGGAACTCGCAGAACAAGTTATGTAGGACTCCTAATTGTTCCCAACTTGCCTTGCACTCGGCTGATCAGCGTCTATTCGGACCCGTCGATCATGGGAGCATCATCCTCGAGCCGGGCGCTCCTGCCGATGCGAAAAATCTTATTTTTTGAGATAGGGTTCGGATGCCCGTGCTCGCTCACGGTACGAAGCCCGTACCGCCTTGCACCTCGCCAACGCGACACCGGCAGGTGTATGGCATGGCGATTTCAATCGCTCATTGCAACTCGACAAGCGCGGATTGATTGGGATCCGTGGTGACCATCGGGATCTCGAATATGCGTGACCACGCCGAGCTTTCGAGACCCTCCACCACATACTGAGCTTGCAAGGTTCCCGGTTCTCCGGATTTGAGTGCGCCGTACCCTTCCAGCATGTCCTCGGGGACGATCAGAACGAACCCCGTCTTTTTGTCGGATTCGCCTACTTCATGCGTAAGTACCAGGTTGCCATCTCTGGGATACACCCCGTTGTAGTAGCCATGCAGGTAGACGTTGAGTGCCACCGAATCGCCGACCGCGATGCCATCGTAATCAGGGATACGAATAGCTAGCCCGCCCGAAATGATGGAATCGTTGACTATCGTGACGCCGCCGATGGCCAAGCTCGGCGCGACGAGTGTTCCGCCCTGCGAAGGCTGGGGCACTTGCGCGCTGCCCTTGACGCTAAAATTCAAGCGAGCCGAATCTTGCGCATTCGCGCCGGGCAGCTCATACACGGCGCCCATTGAGTTTTGTGTCCTGGGAATAAAGGCCAGGCTGCTTATGGGAATGGGCCTCGGCGACGCGAACGTCCCTGCATGGACGACTTTCACGATCGCGCCGTTGAGCCATATTGCTCCATCCGCCGTCGTCCCGATCGCGGCCGGCAGTGTGACGGGGACTGCATTGGGATAGCTGTCGAGATTCAGTGTGTTGTTATCGAGCGGCAGTTTAGGCTGTGTGCCCTCGCCAGTCCCGAGATCCACATCGGTAAAGACTGCTGTTTGCGGGTACAGGATGGCATTGATTGTCGGCGCCAACTCCATCAATTGCGACGCCGAATTAGCGAACAGGATGTTCGATTTACCATCCTCCAGCGTCACCGTGCGATAGCCTTTTTCATAAGATGGCGAGTCCTGCCACTGCAGGTTGTGCAGAGATCCGTCGGCGAGCCGCCGGTAGGCGGCGGTGGGTGCGTTGGGCAACATCCGCCAGTAGAACGTGAGCCCCCGTACCGGGCGGCTGTCGCCGTCGAGGATGGTGGTCGTCGCGCTCACCAATTGGTCGGAACGAGGCTCGGTTTCGGCGGCGGGCCAGGTGTGCGCGGAGCGCGTTTCGAAGCTGCAAAACACACGAGCTCTGATGCTTTCGAACAGCACGCTCGTGCGGCCATCTTCCGATTTTGTCGCATTGGCCAACCACGCTGAAACGGTCAGTCGCTCTGGAAGGACCGCGTCCTCTGCGATGTAGATACGCTTCGTCGCAATACCGTCCTTTCCCGTCTTCGTCGGTGCGTTGTTGTCGAAAAATACCCCGTTGTACTGGGGGATGTACCACGAAACTGGTTCGTCCGCTACGGGTTTGTCGTCGGCGGTTAGTTTGACTTTTACGACATTGAAAGAAGAATCGATGAGAAGCGGCGTGAAAGGCAAGCGTTCCACGAATTCGATCAATATGCGACTCATATGCGTGCCCCTTTATCGGTCAACCGTTGACGCGAACCGCGCCGTTGTCAAGGGATTTCTAGATGATCACAACGGGTTATCGATCGGGTATGGCTTTGAAGCAGGCAATAACTCATCGGCCGTGTATGGGGTGACGATCAACTGGTATGTACGGCCAGCCCTGAATTCGTAAGGAAAGGCGGCTCGCCTTGTCAACCCATCCTCGAGGTCGTAGTTGCGCTGGCCCGACCCACCTTGCTCGAGCCAGGTTACGGTCAATAGGTGACCGGTCAGACCTTCGGTAGCCGGCGTTTGCCATGCGCTCTCG
>JBCNPL010000262.1:0-4357 GCA_039593375.1 Paraburkholderia sp.
TGTTGCGCTGGCTCAGGCGCAAGACCGTTACGTTGGTCATACTTGAAGCCACGGGCGGCTACGAACGGGCCTGCGCGGTAGCGCTGGCCGGCGCCGGGTTGCCCGTGTCCGTCATCAATCCCCGCCAAGCGCGCGATTTCGCTCGAGCCATGGGGCGGCTGGCCAAGACCGATCGCCTTGATGCACGGGCATTGGCCGAGTTTGCCGCCGTGTTGCATGCCCAGGGACATCAACCACGTGCGCTGGCCAGTCAGGAGCAGCGTGAACTCGTCGCACTTGTCGCGCGACGGCGCCAGCTCGTTGCCATGCTCGTCTCCGAGCGGCAGCGTCTGGCCGTCGCTCACGAGCGCGCCCGTGCAAGTATCGAAGCCATGATCGAGGCCTTGCTCGCTCAGTTGGCCGACATCGATAACGACATACAGCGCGTTCTTCAGGAGCGCTATGCCGATCTGTCGGCTTTGCTGCAATCGGTCAAGGGCGTCGGCCCGACCACCGCCAGCACGCTCATCGCGGAATTGCCCGAACTCGGACACCTCACTCGCAAGCAGATCACCAGTCTTGCGGGACTGGCGCCCATCAATCGCGATTCGGGCACCCTGCGTGGGCAGCGTCATATCTTTGGCGGCCGTGCCAGCGTGCGACGCGTACTCTACGTCGCCGCGCTGGTCGCCACGCGCTTCAATCCACTCATTCGCGCCTGCTATCTGAGACTCGTCGCCGCCGGCAAACCCAAGAAGGTCGCCCTCGTCGCATGCATGCGCAAGCTGCTCATCACGCTCAACGCCATCGCTCGCACTGGCGAGCGTTGGCAGCCGGATTTCAATTGCGCATGACATGGGCTGTCTCAAGATGGTTGCTGTGTTGAACTGCTTGTTAGGTTCAACTCTAGGGGCAATAGCTGTGAGTAACAACCTCCGGAACAGCGACTACCGCATTTGCGATTCCCGAATAATCCACCGACTGATTCGAGGGCTATCGCACCCAGCCGCGCTCGAGCAACGGCACATCCCAGGACGGTTCACTGCCGATATATTCGGCGAGGAACTCGACAAGCGCCTTCACCTTTAATGCCTGACGCTGCGTCGCAGGATAGACGGCCGCAAAGCTCAACGACGACAGGTCATAGTCCGTCAACACGGGCACCAACGTCCCCTTGACGAGCGCGTCGCTCGCGACCAAGGTTGGCAGGCAAACCACCCCCCCGCCTGTCAGTGCGTAGTCCCGGAGCAGATGTACCGAGTTCGAGCGAACCATTCCCGGCAATTCCATCTCGACGACTTCATCACCCTGAGTCATAGTCCAGCGATTTCGTGAGGGATATCCCGAGTACAGTGCAGTTGTGTGGTTCAGCAGGTCACGTGGATGCTGTGGCGCACCATGATCGTCGATGTAAGCCGGCGAAGCACAAAACAACCGCCGAACGGTAAATAGCCGGCGTTCGATGAGCGACTCGGAAATCGGGGGGAATATCTGGAAAGCGATATCGAAGCCTTCCTCGACCGGGTCAACCACGCGGTCATTCACGATGACATCGAACTGGATTCCCGGATAGCGGCGATTGAATTCAGCCAGTGGGGCAGCGAAATGTCCAAGGGCGAACCCCGGAAGCATCTGGATGCGCAAGCGCCCCGTCGGTGTGGCGCGCATTTCCCGCATCTGGTCGGTGAGCTCATTCACCCTGCCCACCACGTCTGCGCATTCGCGATAGAACGCTTCGCCTACCTCCGAGAGCCGCACGTGACGCGTGCTGCGATGGAAGAGCGGCGCATTGACGAACTTCTCGAGCTGCTGGATGCGGTTCGTCACTACGGAACTCGTCACACCGAGTTGTCTCGCCGCCTCAGCGAAGCTGCTGGCCTCGGCGACTCTCACGAATGCCTCGATGCTCAAAAATCGATCCATACTGCGCCCTTCTTGTCAGCAAAATACCAGTTTATCTGTACCGGACCGGTCTTTGCATCGCACGGGAAGGAGCCACACTATCACTGATCGGTTCTCAAAGCACGTATTCGCGTTCCCTTGCGGATTAACGCGACCGCTCACCCGCAGCAAGCTTCGCCGGTATGCCAGAACGACGCTGCAGTACAGCCGGTGCAGTTTCCCTCAGAAGCATGCTGACCAGAATGCCAATTATGACGGCACACATGGGCAGCCAGAGAATGTTCTGAATGCCGAAATGAGCCGCGACGTAGCCGCCCAACGCAGGTGCGATGCCCCCGCCGAAGATTTCGCCGCAGCCGACCACCACACCGATCGACGTCGACACGAGGCCCACGGGCGCGGCTTCCGTTGCGACTGGCCCCGACAGCAGCGACACGAGCCCGAGCGTGAAGAACGACGCGACGAACAGGACGATGAACAGCGTGACGGGTTGCGGGCCGAGACCGCGGAAGATGTAGAGCATCACGGCCGTGCCCGCAAAGCCGACGATGCTCGCGATGCGGCGGCCCACCAGGTCCGACAGCCCCGGCAGCCCGAACTGCCCGATAAAGCCGCCGAAGCCGATTGCCGACACGACGAGCCCCATCTTTTGCGTACCGAGCGCCAAGTAGTCCGTCAGGTACAGCGGCAGCATCGCACCGAGCACGAACACGCCCGTCATCGCGCAACACAATGCGGCCATCGCGACGAGGATGTTGCGGCTCTTCAGCACGTGGCCGAGCGACGCCGGCGCGTGCTCCGATACGACCTCCTTCTCCTGCTTCGGCTCGCGGATCACGAAGAACATAATCGCGCCGAGGATCAGGCCGGGCATCGCGACGAGCGCGAACACCCAGCGCCACGACACGAACTCGAGCAACTGCGTCGCGATGATCGGTGACAACGCGAGCCCGAACAGCGCGAAGCCGCTTTGCTGCAGCCCGAGGTTCAGGCCGCGCCGACGCGGATGCGACGCGTCGGCGGTCGCCGCGAAGCTGGTCGGGCAGAACGAGCCTTCGGCGACGCCCATCAACGCCCGAATCGCGATCAGACCGAGCAGCCCACCCGCAAGCCCCGAGAAGCCCGACAGCAGCGAGAACGCGACGATTGCGGGGATCAGCACTTTGCGGCGGCCGATCTTGTCCGAGATGCCGCCCATCAGCGCGGCGAAGATGCCCCACGACAGGCCAAGCACGCCGATGCAGTTGCCGACGTCCTGCACGTTCAGGTTGAGGTCCTTCATGATCGACGGGAACAGCGGCGCGATCAGCCAGCGGTCGAGGCCGACTAGCCCGAAACCGAGCGCCAGCAGCGTGACCGCCTTCCACTCGTACGCGGTATCCCATTCGTTTGCTTTCATGTCTGTCTCCGTGGAACTGGTCAGCCTGCGCGCGCCGGAGCGTCCGTGCATGAGCCAGATCCGTTGTCTTGGGTGTGCGATACGACGCGGGTCACGCGGAAATGGCGACCGCCTTCCGGTTGCAGGCGTCGAATTCAATCAGCCGCCGCCCGAACAATAGGTGCACGGATACGGATCGAGTATGGAACAACCGGCGAACACGCCATTCGCGAAATGCAAATAATCTCGACGAACAAGGGAAGGGCGCCACCAGGAAAGCACGACGCAAAAAATGGCGGGACGAAATGAACATGGGACCGGCGAGCCTAGGGGAATCCCTCGTAGACACTGAAGAATACGCATCGCGGTCCGCTCAACGTCCCACTGTTCCAACTCGGGATCGAGTCGACGCACGATCGCGTCGTCGGCCCGTGCGATCAACGGTTCCAGCATCGGACGCCTCGTTCCCGGGTCACGGCGAGCTAGCCGCGTCATAGCAAGATACGGCTCTGTACTGACCCACATATCCAGACGCCGATCACCGTTGCCGTCCTTGCCTGCCGCGCCACGCCTTGCTCGATAGGCCGCTTGCCACTGTGCTGTCGTTTGCGTCATCTCCTACCTACAGTGGCTGTTACCCGGCAACGCGAGACCTCACGGCGCATGGCAGATCGAGCGTTTACGATAATGAATCATCCGGCGACGAAAAAATCGATTCTATCTCATGCCTTGCAGTTTTGGCTCCCGTACTTGAAAGGGGCCAAGCCCCCTCCTCCTCATAGCAGGTCAAACGGCATCTCGTTACAGGCAGCGGGGCTCAGCGCCACACCTACTGGTTGACAAATAATCGATTATTCTTGAAACTACGTTGACGGCTACGACCCAGCAACGCTGGCATGATCATTCGGAGTGAGAGTGAATCCTTCGCACCCTAAACCTGACAACGGCCTACGTGGCCGTGGGCTTGGTGGGCGCAGGTTTTGGCGCGGGGCAGGTCGGTGTGATGGGGATGCTGGGGCACTACTGGAGCACCACATTGTTCCCGATGCTGACCGCCATCGTACTGCTCATTCAGACCGTGGGTGGATGTCTCGTCGC
>JBCNPL010000263.1:0-4352 GCA_039593375.1 Paraburkholderia sp.
TTCGCCTACGCTAAATCAGGCATGCCATCACGCGAGGGATGACGCGGGCAATGCCTAAGAACAAGCGAGGAGACGCCCATGAAAACGACCTTCGGAACGCTGCCCGTTCGGCTCGCGATGCTTGCGCTGACGCTCGCGGCATCGGCAGCTTTCGCTCAACAGGAAGTGCTGAACCGAGCAACGACGACGACCACGTCGGCGCAGATGCCCGACGTATTGCAGCCCGTGACGCAGGAGCGGCTCGACGCCTCCTGGCGCGATACGGCCGACTGGCTTTCGGCCAACGGCTCGTATGCGCAGACGCGCTACTACCCCGGCGCGCAGATCAACAAAGGCAACGTCTCGCGACTGAAGCCGGCGTTCATCTTCCAGACAGCGCTCAATGAATCGATGGAGACGGCCCCCGTCGTCGTCGACGGAATCATGTTCGTCACCACGTCGTTCGACCATGTCTACGCGCTCGATGCGGCGACGGGCAGGGAATTCTGGCACTACACGCACAAGATGGGGCAGATCATCACGTTTTGTTGCGGGCCCAACAATCGCGGCGTGGCGGTGTCGGGCGGCCGGCTTTTCCTCGGAACGCTCGATTCAAAGCTCATAGCGCTCGACGCGAAGACCGGCAGCCTGCTATGGGAAACCCAGATCGGCGATCCCGATCTCGGCTACTCGGAGACGATGGCGCCCGTCGTCGTCGACGACAAAGTCATCATCGGCACGAACGGCGGCGAGTACGGGATTCGCGGCTTCGTCAAAGCCTTCGATGCCGGGACGGGGAAATTGCTCTGGACCTTCTACACGATCCCCGAAACGGGCCAGGAAGGCGTCTGGGCGACGAAGGACGCGACGGGCCGCGACCTGCATCGCGATATCGACGCCGAGAAGAAGCAACTTGCCGACAAAGGCGGCGACTTCTACAAGACGCTCGGCGGCGGCGTCTGGATGACGCCCGCGATCGATCGCGCGACGAACACGGCGATCTTCGCGGTCGGCAATCCCTCGCCCGACCTCTACGGCGCGATCCGCCCCGGAGACAACCTCTACACCGACTCGCTCGTCGCGATCGATCTCAACACCGGACAGTACAAGTGGCATTACCAGTACATCCCGCATGACGTCTGGGACCTCGACGCGGTGAGCCCGCCGATTCTGGTCGACGTGCGCGGATCGGACGGTCAGATGATTCCGGGCGTGATCGAAGCGGGCAAGACGGGGCACGTGTATGTCCACGATCGCAAGACGGGACATCTGATCCGCTTCTCCGAAGCGATGATTCCGCAGGAGAACATGTGGACGCTGCCGACTCCTGAAGGAGCACGGATGCTTCCGGGAGCGAACGGCGGAGTCGAATGGTCGCCGATGGCGTTCAGCCCGAAGACACGCCTCGCCTATGCCGCGAACCTGCATCAGCCGATGACCTACCAAGTCGAGGAAACGCCTTATCCGGGCGGCAGCAAGCTCTGGCTCGGCGGCGCCTTCAAGGTCATTCCTTCGGAAGCGCAGTGGGGCAAGCTCGTCGCAGTCAACGTCGATACCGGCAAGATCGCCTGGTCCTACAAGACGGATCAGCCGCTCATCGGCGGCGTGCTCGCCACGGCGGGTGGGCTCGTCTTCAACGGCGAGGGCAACGGCTATTTCCGCGCGTTCGATGCGGCGACGGGCAAAAAGCTTTGGGAATTTCAGTGCGGCGCCGGCGTAAACGCGCCCGCCACGTCATACATGTTGCACGGCAAGCAGTACGTGGCCGTCGCCGCCGGCGGCAACACGCAGCTCGACTACAAACGCGGCAACGCGATCATCGTCTTCGCGTTGCCATGAAAGGACGGCGCAAGGCGGCACGGTTGACCGTCGCCGCTCGCCTGCGCGGACGGGGGCCGCTCGCGCGGGCGCGCGTGCTGCTTTGCGTGGGAGCGGCTTTGCTCGCTTCTGCGGACGCGTACGCGGATGCGGCGGCCGGACAGACCAAGGCGGCGACCTGTGCCGTCTGTCATGGCCCGATGGGCAATTCGACGAACCCCGACTACCCGATCCTCGCGGGCCAAACGGCGCGCTATCTGTACCTCGAATTGCGCGACTTCAAGGATGGGCGACGCGCCGACCCGCGCATGACGCCTGTCGCGGCCGGACTCTCGCGCGAGGACATGCTCGATCTCGCCGACTACTTCGCGGCGCAAAAGCCGGCGCCGGTGACCGTCAAAGCCGACGCCGCGCAAATCGAGGCCGGGCAAAAGAAGGCCGCGGACACCCTTTGCACAATGTGTCACCTCGGCGAGTTCAAAGGACAGAACGAGATTCCTCGCGTCGCCGGACAGTATCCCCAGTACATCGTCAAACAGCTGAAGGATTTTCGCGCGCACCGGCGGACCAACGATGCAGGGAATATGACGAGTGTGACGAAGGGGTTGTCGGATCAAGATATCGAGAATCTGGCCGCATATATCGCGAACCTGCAGTAGGAGCATCGACTATGAGACCGATAGTCGGACGACGGTGGAAAGCGAAGGCATCGATCTTCGTTGGCGCATCCGCCATTGCGCTCGCGGCGCTTGCGTCGACGGGGGCGATGGCCGACGGCGACAAGCCCTTGAACCAGCAACTGCTCGCTGCCGCAAAAGCGGGAGATGAGAACGCCGTGCGAGCGTTGCTCGACGAGGGCGCCGTGGTGGATTCGCGCGATCGCGTCGGCGCTACCGCGCTCATCACGGCCTGCCGGAAAGGCGCGATCGGCACCGTGCGTCTCTTGATCGAGCATGGCGCGAACGTACGCCAGGCCGACGTCCGTGGCATCACTCCGCTGCTGGCCGCCGCCTACGAAGGACACGACGATGTCGTCACGCTGCTGCTCGAACATGGCGCCGATCCGCGCGCGACCGATCAAGTCGGCAAGACCGCAATGGTCTACGCGGCCGGGCAAGGGCATACGGCCGTCGTGCAGCGACTGCTCGACGCGGGAGTCGAAGTCAATAGACGCTATAAGAATGACTTGACTGCGTTGATGTGGGCGGCCGGCTACGATCAGGCGGACACCGTCAAGCTTCTGCTCGCGCGCGGCGCCGATCCCTCGTTGCGTGACAACCGCGGCATGACGGCGGCCGACATCGCTGCTCAAACGGGCTCACGCGGCGTCGTTGCACTGTTGTCCACGCATTAGCGCTCGGCTCCGTCGCGGGCCTGCGCGCGCCAACCGCAAACCCGGGCGGGCCCTCATTCAGTGATAGCGCTGCGCCATCGCCTCGAGCGGCAGCGGCTTGATGTTTCTCGCCTGCCCCGCGCAGCCGAACGCCTCGAACCGTTCGACGCAGACGCCCTTGGCCGCTGCCGTCGCGGCCTTCAGCGCCTGCCTTGGATCGAACTCCGAGCGCGCTTGCGCGAACGCCTTGCGCATCGCGCCCGTCATCGCGAGCCGGATGTCGGTGTCGATGTTGACTTTGCGCACGCCGTGCGCGATGCCGCGCTGGATTTCCTCGACGGGCACACCGTAGGTCGTCGGAATCTCGCCGCCGTACTCGCGAATCACTTCGAGCCATTGCTGCGGCACGGACGACGACCCATGCATCACGAGATGCGTGTTGGGAAGCCGCTCGTGAATCTCGGCGATCCGATCGATCGCGAGAATATCGCCGGTCGGCTGTCGGCTGAACTTGTAGGCGCCATGCGAGGTGCCGATCGCGATCGCGAGCGCATCGACGCCTGTCGCTTCGACGAATGCGCGCGCCTGCTCGGGATCGGTCAGCAGCTCCTCGCGCGACAATTTGCCGCCGGCTCCCACGCCGTCCTCTTCGCCCGCCTCACCGGTCTCGAGCGAACCCAAGCAGCCGAGCTCGCCCTCGACAGAGACGCCCACCGCATGCGCGGCATCGACGACGCGACGACTGACATCGACGTTGTAGTCGTAGCTCGCCGGCGTCTTCTGGTCCGGCAGCAGCGAGCCGTCCATCATCACGGAGGTAAACCCTGAGCGGATTGCCTGCTGACAGACGGACGGGCTCGCGCCGTGGTCTTGATGCAGGACGACCGGGATGTCGGGATGGGCCTCGAGCGCCGCCAGTACCAGGTGCCGCAGATAGGGCTCGCCCGCATATTTGCGCGCGCCCGCCGAAGCCTGAAGAATCACCGGGCTCGCCGTCGCCTCGGCCGCCTGCATGATCGCGTGGATCTGCTCCATGTTGTTGACGTTGAACGCGGGAACGCCGTATCCGTGCTCGGCCGCGTGATCGAGCAATTGCCGTAGTGCAATGAACGCCATGATTGGGACTCCTCGAGACTGCGATGCGAAGTTGATCGAAATCTTTTCCGCCGAGCTCCCGGCTCGGCGCCGCCTGGACATAGCCAAGGTGTCACGGCGCGCCAAC
>JBCNPL010000264.1:0-4344 GCA_039593375.1 Paraburkholderia sp.
TCACCTATGACTTCGCCCGCCTGATGGAAGGCGCCACGCAGGTGTCGTGCTCGGGTTTCGGTCAGGTGATGATCGAAAACATGTAAGACGCGAGAAGCCCGTCGCTTCGCGCGCTACGGGAGTCATCCCGCAAACCCTGGCGGGTGCGCATGCACCGCCAGGGTTTTTTTTCGAGCCGCCGTTGCCGACGTCTGTCGGTTTGCGCGCGGCTCGGCCGGTGAAACGCTCGTTTCTTGACTCAAAGCAATGAATCGGCGCGCGGCAGCCCCGAGAATCGGTTTGTCACGCGTTGACACGCGGTGCGGGCGGGAAAAGCGGGCCGCGGACGCCGCGGCAGGATTTCACGGGATGAAAAAAACCCGGCCGCAGCCGGGTTTTTGAATGCACAACGCTCGAACGATGTCAGGCAGCTGCCTGGATGTTCGACGCTTGCTTGCCCTTCGGGCCTTGAACCACTTCGAAGCTCACCTTCTGACCTTCCTTGAGCGTCTTGAACCCGTTCATCTGGATGGCCGAGAAATGCGCAAACAGATCCTCGCCCCCTTCGTCCGGCGTAATGAACCCGAAGCCCTTCGCGTCGTTGAACCACTTGACCGTACCAGTTGCCATACCAACTTCCCCTGTAACTCTCATGTCCTACCACCACGAGCACGCTCGAAAAGCTCGACAGCCGCTGTCGCAGCCGCCCCCTCCGCACTAGCTCACCTCGGCATTTTTTCGTACTTGCACTTGTTGCAGCCAGCTGAAAAAAAGTGCCAGCTTGATTGTTGGACCTCTTTAAGCAAGTGTCAAGAGAATTTTGAGATGTTGCGTATGCGCTTGCGCGCGGTCGTTGGCTTCGAGGGTTTTTCCGACTTCCCAGTGTGCGCTGACGCAAGCGAGGTCACTTGAAAAGTCGCATAATCGACGCACATCGGAGTAGCGCGAAACTTCCTGACCGGTTCGCGCCGCTTCGCCGGCGGCGAGATCGGCACGCGTTGTGCGATACTCGATCGAACCGCGGACCGCGGCCGGAAAGCGCCGCGCAGGCGCCGCCGGAGAACGGCTCGCGGTGGGTTCGCGCGGTGCATGCGGTTCGCGCGAGTGCACGCCGATCGCACCGCGGCGGTGCAATCGGGGGCTCTTCGGTCGGGTTTTGGGAGGATTGCGGGCGCGACCGAGTTGTTTAGAATGGGTGTATGGCGATTATCCCGGACAGGCAGGACGGCACGGTACTCGAGCGGCAGGAAAACGAGCTGAAACCGCCGTCCATGTATAAAGTGGTACTGTTGAATGACGATTTCACGCCAATGGAGTTTGTCGTGATGATCGTGCAGGAATATTTCAATAAAGATCGTGAGACCGCGACGCAGATCATGCTCAAGGTCCATCGCGAAGGGCGGGGAGTTTGTGGGGTCTACACGCGGGACATCGCGTCGACCAAAGTCGAGCAGGTTGTTACGCACGCACGGCAGGCAGGGCATCCGCTGCAGTGCGTGATGGAGGAAGCATGATTGCCCAGGAACTGGAAGTCAGCTTGCACATGGCGTTCATGGAAGCGCGCCAGGCACGGCATGAGTTCATCACCGTCGAACATCTTTTGCTGGCATTGCTGGACAATCCCACAGCGGCGGAGGTGTTGCGCGCCTGCGCGGCGAACATCGAGGACCTGCGTCAAAACCTACGCAACTTCATTCACGACAATACGCCCACGGTGCCCGGCACCGACGACGTCGATACGCAGCCTACACTCGGCTTTCAGCGGGTGATCCAGCGCGCGATCATGCATGTGCAGTCGACTTCGAACGGCAAGAAGGAAGTCACGGGAGCGAACGTCCTCGTTGCGATCTTCGGCGAGAAGGATTCGCATGCCGTCTACTACCTGCAGCAGCAGGGCGTGACACGGCTCGACGTCGTCAACTTCATCTCGCACGGCATTGCCAAGACGAGCAGCAGCGACGCGGCGAAGGCCGGCGATTCGAACGCCGAGTCGGAGGACGCCGCTTCGCAGAAGGAAACGCCGCTCGCGCAGTTCACGCAGAATCTGAATCAGATGGCGAAGGACGGCCGCATCGATCCGCTGATCGGGCGCGAGCCCGAGGTCGAGCGTGTCGTGCAGGTGCTTTGCCGGCGGCGCAAGAACAATCCGCTGCTCGTCGGCGAGGCCGGCGTCGGCAAGACGGCCATTGCCGAAGGGCTCGCCTGGCGCATCACGCGCGGCGAGGTGCCCGACATCCTGGCGGACGCGCAGGTCTACTCGCTCGACATGGGCGCGTTGCTGGCCGGCACGAAGTACCGCGGCGATTTCGAGCAACGCCTGAAGACGGTGCTGAAAGAGCTCAAGGAGCGTCCGCACGCGATTCTCTTCATCGACGAGATCCATACGCTGATCGGCGCGGGAGCCGCGTCGGGCGGCACGCTCGACGCGTCGAACCTGCTGAAGCCGGCGCTTTCGTCGGGCACGCTGAAGTGCATCGGCGCGACGACGTTCACGGAATTCCGCGGCATCTTCGAAAAGGACGCGGCGCTGTCGCGGCGTTTCCAGAAGATCGACGTGACGGAGCCGACGGTCGAGCAGACGGTGGCGATCCTGCGCGGGCTCAAGTCCCGCTTCGAGGAGCACCACGGCGTCAAGTATTCGTCGGGGGCGCTGTCGGCCGCGGCCGAACTGTCCGCGCGTTTCATCACGGACCGTCATCTGCCCGACAAGGCCATCGACGTGATCGACGAGGCCGGCGCGGCCCAGCGGATCCTGCCGAAGTCGAAGCAGAAGAAGACGATCGGCAAGACCGAGATCGAGGAAATCATCTCGAAGATCGCGCGCGTGCCTGCCCAAAGCGTGTCGCAGGACGATCGCAGCAAGCTGCAGACGCTCGATCGAGACCTGAAAGCCGTGGTGTTCGGCCAGGATCCCGCCATCGATGCGCTCGCGGCCGCCATCAAGATGGCGCGCGCGGGTCTCGGCAAGACGGACAAGCCGATCGGCGCGTTCCTGTTCTCGGGCCCGACCGGCGTCGGCAAGACCGAGGTGGCGCGGCAGCTCGCGTTCACGCTCGGGATCGAGCTGACCCGCTTCGATATGTCGGAATACATGGAACGGCATGCGGTCAGCCGCCTCATCGGCGCGCCGCCGGGTTATGTGGGTTTCGACCAGGGCGGCCTGCTCACCGAGGCCGTGACGAAGAAGCCGCACTGCGTGTTGCTGCTCGATGAAATCGAGAAGGCGCATCCGGACATCTTCAACGTCCTGCTGCAAGTGATGGATCACGGCACGCTGACCGACAACAACGGACGCAAAGCCGATTTCCGCAACGTCATCATCATCATGACGACGAACGCGGGTGCCGAATCGATGCAAAAGGGCACGATCGGCTTCACGACGCGCCGCGAAACGGGCGATGAGATGGCCGACATCAAGCGGATGTTCACGCCCGAGTTCCGCAACCGGCTCGATGCGACGATCAGCTTCCGCGCGCTCGACGAGGAAATCATCATGCGCGTGGTCGACAAGTTCCTCATGCAGCTCGAGGATCAACTGCACGAGAAGAAGGTCGATGCGGTTTTCACCGACGCGTTGCGGCACCATCTCGCGAAGAACGGCTTCGACCCATTGATGGGCGCGCGGCCGATGCAGAGGCTGATCCAGGATACGATCCGGCGCGCGCTGGCCGACGAGTTGCTGTTCGGCAAGCTGATGAACGGCGGGCGCGTGACCGTCGACATCGACGAGGCCGGCAAGGTGCAGTTGACGTTCGACGAGAACGCGGTGCCGCGCAACCCGAATCCGGAGACTGTCGAGGTCGAATAAGAGCAGACTACAGCGGCGGATCGGTCCTCGACCGGTCCGAAAATGCATAAAAAAACGGCGCGGGATCTCTCCCGCGCCGTTTTTTTATCGACAAGCGGGCCGCTGCGATCGCGGCGCCCGGCTCAGTGTTTGCCCGTGCTGCCGAACCCGCCCGCGCCGCGTTCGCTTTCGACGAATTCGTCGACGATATTGAACTGTGCCTGCACGACCGGCACGATGACCAGTTGCGCCAAACGCTCCATTGGGTTGAGCGTGAACGTCGTCTGGCCGCGATTCCACGTCGAAATCATCAGCTGCCCCTGATAGTCCGAGTCGATCAGGCCGACGAGGTTGCCAAGCACGATCCCGTGCTTGTGGCCGAGCCCCGAACGCGGCAGGATCAGCGCCGCGAAGCCCGGATCCCCAACGTGGACAGCGAGACCGGTCGGCACGAGATGAGTTTGACCAGGCTCGATCGTGAGCGGCTCGTCGAGGCAGGCCCGCAAATCGAGGCCGGCGCTGCCCGGCGTGGCATAGGCAGGCAAATAGTCGCGCATGCGCGCATCGAGGATCTTCAG
>JBCNPL010000265.1:0-4344 GCA_039593375.1 Paraburkholderia sp.
ACCGTACACTTTGTGCCCCGAAAACGCGTAGAAATCGCAGTCCAGCGCCCGCACGTCGACCGGCAAATGCGCGATGGCCTGCGCGCCGTCGAGCAGTACCGGCACCCCGCGGGCATGGGCGATTTCGATGAGATGCGCGACCGGGTTGATCGTCCCGAGCGCGTTCGAGACATGCGTCAGAGCGACGATACGCGTGCGCTCGCCGATCAGTCGCTCGTAGGCGTCGACATCGAGCACGCCGCGATCGTCGATCGGAACCACGACGAGCCGCGCCCCGGTTTGCTCGCAGACGAGCTGCCACGGCACGATGTTCGAATGGTGCTCCATCGCGCTGATGAGGATCTCGTCGCCCCTGGAGACACGGGGCCGGACGTCGCTTTGCGCGACGAGGTTGATCGCCTCGGTCGTGCCACGCACGTAGACGATCTCTTCCGGGCGCGCCGCATTGATGAATCGCGCGATACGCGCGCGCGCCGCCTCGTACGCTTCCGTCGCCCGCTGCGAGAGCAGATGCACGCCCCGATGCACGTTCGAATTCGTATGCTCGTAGTAACGGCGCTCCGCCTCGATGACGCTCGACGGCTTTTGCGTCGTCGCACCGTTGTCGAGATAGACGAGCGGCTTGCCGTGCACGCGTTCTCCTAGAATCGGGAAATCTTCGCGCCAGCGCGCCACCGCGTCGCGATCGGGGATCGTCGTCAGAGGTTCGATCGGCTTCATATCGGCTTCGCTTCGGGTTCAGTTGCTTCCGCTTGCTTCCTCATGTCAGTTCGCGAATGCGCTCGGCTTCGGGAGTGCGCGAGAGCAGTAGCTTCGTGAGCCGCGCGCGCACGGGATCGGCGCCGACGCGATCGATGACGTCGCGCGCGAACGCCCAGACGAGCGTCGCGCGCGCGACAGGCTCGTCGATTCCGCGCGCGCGCAAATAAAAGAGCTGGTTCTCGTCGAGCCGGCCAACCGTCGCGCCGTGCGTGCACTTCACATCGTCGGCATAAATCTCGAGTTGCGGCTTCGTGTCGATCTCCGCGTCATGTGAGAGCAGCAGGTTTTGATTCGCGAGATGCGCGTCGGTCTGCTGGGCACCCTGATGGACGATCACACGCCCATCGAAAACGCCGTGCGCCGCGCCCTCGAGGACACCTCGATAGTGCTCGCGGCTCGTGCAGCGCGGCAGCTCGTGGTCGATGCGCGTGTGATGATCGAGATGCTGGCGCGCACCGGCGAAGTAGAGCCCCGTCAAGTCCGTGCGCGCGTCGGTGCCGGCGAAACGAACGTCGATCTCGACGCGCGAAAGCGTACCGCCGAACGCGAAAGACTGCGAAGCCACGTGGCTTGCGCGCTGCTCCGCGATATCGAGGCGGGCCACGTGAAACGCGCGGCGCGCCTCCTCCTGAACCCGGCAATGCTCGATGTCGGCACCGTCGCCCGCGGCGATATGCGTCACGACGTTGGTCAGATAGCTATCGTCGGCGATGCCGACGAACTGCTCCACGACGGCGCAGCGCGAACCTCGCGCGGCGAGCACGGCGTTGAACGGATGCGTGGCGAGGCCTGCCTCGTCGGCAATGAACAGCATCTGCATCGGCTGCTCGATTCGGCAGTCGGCCGGCAACACGACGACGTAGCCGTCGCTGAGAAACGCCGTGTTGAGCGCCGCGAATCCGTCATGCGGCATGACGCGCGCGATCAGCGGCTCGATGCGCTCCGGAATCTCGCGCAGCGCTCGAGTGAGGCTGCCGACGAAGGCGCCTTCGGGCAAGCCTTGCAATCGCGAAAGCTTGGGCGCGTGCCGTCCGTTGACGAACACGAGGCGCACCGCCGATTTGTCGAGGACCAGGTCGTCGACGATCGACGAAACATCGACATTGTCGCCGCGCGGCGACGCGAAATGCCATGCGTGGTGCTCGATCGGCGCGACGTTCGTGTATTTCCATTCCTCGGAGTGCGTCGTCGGAAATCCCAGCATCTCGAACCGTTCGAACGCGTGGCGCCGCGCGCTGCGCAGCCACCCGAGCTCCGCGCCCGGCAGCGTCTTCGCGAGCGCGCGAAACGCCTGGCGATATAGGTCGAGCGTCGATTCCGTCATGATGCCTCCCCGGCCTCCGCCACCCAGCCATAACCCTTGCGCTCGAGCTCCAGCGCAAGCTCGCGCGCACCCGACTTGACGATGCGCCCCTGCGAGAGCACATGAACGCGATCGGGCACGACGTAATCGAGCAGCCGCTGGTAGTGCGTAACGACCACGATGGCCCGCTCCGCGCTGCGCATCCGATTCACACCGTTTGCGACTGTCTGCAGCGCATCGATGTCGAGCCCCGAGTCCGCCTCGTCAAGAATTGCGAGCCTCGGCTCGAGCACGGCCATCTGCAAAATTTCGTTGCGCTTCTTCTCGCCGCCGGAGAACCCTTCGTTGACCGCGCGGTAAAGCAGGCTTTCGTCCATTTGCATCAGCGCCATTTTCTCCTTGACGATCTGCAGGAACTCCATCGCGTCGAGCTCCGGCTCGCCGCGATGCCGGCGCTGTGCGTTCAGCGCAGCCTTCAGCAAATAGACGTTGCTGACACCCGGTATTTCGACGGGGTACTGAAACGCGAGAAAGAGCCCCTCTTTCGCGCGCTCTTCGGGGGTCAGCGCGAGCAGATCGCGACCGCGATAGCGAATCGTTCCGCTCGTCACGACATATTGGTCCCGGCCCGCCAATACGTGCGCGAGCGTACTCTTGCCCGAACCGTTCGGGCCCATGATCGCGTGCACCTCTCCGGCGTCCACGCTGAGGTCGAGCCCGCGCAGAATCGGTTTGCCTTCGACTTCGACGTTCAGGTTGCTGATCTCGAGCATCATTGTCGTCCTCAGTGAGCGTGCGGGACGCTCCGTTTTCTCAGCCGACGCTGCCTTCGAGGCTCACGCCGAGCAGCTTCTGTGCCTCGACCGCGAACTCCATCGGCAGCTCTTTGAACACTTCCTTGCAAAAGCCGTTGACGATCATCGAAACGGCATCTTCTTCGGACAGCCCGCGCTGCCTGCAATAGAAGAGTTGGTCTTCACCGATGCGCGAAGTCGACGCTTCGTGCTCCACGCTCGCAGTCGGATTCTTGACCTCGATGTACGGAAACGTATGTGCGCTGCAACGCTCGCCGAGCAGCAGCGAATCGCACTGCGTGTAGTTGCGCGCGCCCTCGGCCCCGCGTCCGATTCTGACGAGGCCGCGGTACGCGTTTTTGCCGTGTCCCGCCGAAATGCCTTTCGAAATGATCGTGCTGCGCGTGTTACGCCCCAGATGCACCATCTTCGTGCCGGTGTCGGCCTGCTGATGATGGTTCGTCAGCGCGACGGAGTAGAACTCGCCGATCGCGTTGTCGCCGCGCAAGATGACGCTCGGATACTTCCACGTGATGGCGGAGCCCGTCTCGACTTGCGTCCACGAGATCTTCGCGTTGGCTTCACGGCAATCGCCCCGTTTCGTCACGAAGTTGTAGATGCCGCCGCGGCCCTCTTCATCGCCGGGATACCAGTTCTGCACGGTCGAGTAGCGAATCTGGGCGTCCTCGAGCGCGACGAGTTCGACGACCGCCGCGTGCAACTGATTTTCGTCGCGCATCGGCGCCGTGCAGCCTTCGAGGTAGCTGACGTACGAGCCTTTGTCGGCGACGATCAGCGTCCGCTCGAACTGTCCCGTGTTGCGCGCGTTGATGCGGAAGTATGTCGATAGCTCCATCGGGCAGCGCACGCCGGGCGGGATGTAGCAGAAGGAGCCATCGCTGAACACGGCCGAATTCAGCGCGGCATAGAAGTTGTCGGTATGCGGGACCACCGAGCCCAGATACCGGCGCACGAGATCGGGATGCCGCTCGACGGCTTCGGAAAACGAACAGAAGATGATGCCGAGCTCGCCGAGTTTCTCTCGAAACGTCGTTGCGACCGATACGCTGTCGAACACCGCGTCGACGGCCACGCCCGCGAGGATTTCGCGCTCGGCGAGCGGCACGCCAAGCTTCTCGTACGTGCGCAGCAACTCCGGATCGACCTCGTCGAGGCTCTTCGGGCGCTCTTTGCCCACGAGCGGCGAGGAATAGTAGGCGATGTCCTGATAGTCGATCCGCGGGTGGCGGACGGTGGACCAGTTCGGCTCCTTCATCGTCAGCCAGTGCCGATAGGCCGCGAGCCGCCATTCGAGCATGAACTCGGGCTCGTTCTTCTTGGCCGAAATGAGCCGAATCACCTCTTCGGACAATCCGCGCGGCAGTGTATCGGAGACAATGTCGCTGACGAATCCGTGCCGGTATTCGCGGCGAACCAATTCATCGATACTGTTCGAGGATGAAGTCGTCGGTGAACTCATGCGTG
>JBCNPL010000266.1:0-4342 GCA_039593375.1 Paraburkholderia sp.
TCCGGGATAACGGATCATCAGTTCGGATCGAATCGTGAACACAGGCATGCTTCATTACCTGGAATCCGGTGACGCCGTGACGCACGGTGTGGCTTACCTGCTGCTGGCGATGTCGGTGGCGAGCTGGTGCTTCCTCGTCGCGAAGTGCTGGATACTCGTCAGAGCAAAGCGGCAGGGGCCACGCGCCATGGCGCTCTTCTGGCAGGCGCCGACGCTTTCCGACGCCGTGCTCGCGATTCGCGGCGCGGACAAGGAACGTGTGTTCACGCCGTTGGCGGAAGCCGCGCTCGAGGCAGGGCAAGCGCACGCGCCGAATGCGCTGCTTGCGCGCGTCGAGCTTTCGGAGCGAGTCACGCGGGCGCTGCGTCAGGCGCTGACGGCATCGCGGCGCCGGCTCGAGTTCGGCCATGTCCTGCTCGCTTCGATCGGCAGCACGGCGCCGTTCGTCGGGCTGCTCGGCACGGTCTGGGGCATCTACCATGCGCTCACGAGTATCGCCGCGAGCGGGCAGGCCGTCATCGAGAACGTGGCGGGGCCCGTCGGCGAGGCGCTCATCATGACGGCATTCGGCCTCGTCGTCGCCATCCCCGCCGTGCTCGGCTACAACATCCTTGGCCGCCTGCAGCGGCAGTTGTCCGAGGAATTGGACGGTTTCGCTCGCGATCTGCACGCTTGCGTCTGCGCGCCCGGCAAAGAAGCAATGCATCGGCCGCGCGACGCGCAGCTGCAGGCGTAAGGACAAGAGCGCGGGAGGCGCAGCATGGCATTCGGCGGATTCGACGGTCATCATGAAGCCGCACCGATGGCGGACATCAACATGACGCCGCTCATCGACGTCATGCTCGTGCTGCTCGTCATCTTCATCATTACCGCGCCGCTGCTCACGCACGCCATCCGCCTCGACCTGCCGAAGGTTTCGTCGGCGCCGGCGCGCCAGACGCCGCAGACGATCACGCTGTCGATCGACGACGCAGGCAAGCTCTACTGGAACGGCAAGCCCTCTTCGCTCGAAGCGGTGCGCGCGGCGCTGACCGCGGCGGGCAAGGCGCCGCAGCCGCCCGAGATCCACCTGCGCGCCGCACGCGCGACGCGTTACGACATCATCGCGCAGGTCATGGGCGCGGCTCAGCAGGCCGGGCTCGAACGGATCGGCTTCGTGACCGAGCCACCTCCACCGCAAAGCCCCGCAGCGCGTTGACGTCTCCGCCGACGGTATAATCGACCCTTTCCCTCCGCGAGAGGGGACGCGCTTTTCATCGCCGTTATCTTCGCGCAGGCCTTCGACGGCGCGCGTGAAGGGGCCTCAGCGGCCGGCGAATCGGAGCGCCACGAGATACCAGCCCAAACCACGCCCATGCAAGAAAGATACTTACCCGCCGACATCGAAGCCGCTGCCCAGGCAGATTGGCTCGCATCCAACGCTTACCGGAGCGAAGAGATTCCGGGCAAGCCGAAGTTCTATTGCGTGTCGATGCTGCCGTATCCATCGGGCAAGCTGCACATGGGGCATGTGCGCAACTACACGATCAACGACGTGATGTACCGCTATCTGCGGATGAACGGCTACAACGTGCTGATGCCGATGGGCTGGGACGCGTTCGGTATGCCGGCCGAGAACGCGGCGATGGCGAACGGCGTGCCGCCCGCGAAGTGGACCTACGACAACATCGCCTACATGAAAGGGCAGATGCAGTCGATGGGGCTTGCGATCGATTGGTCGCGCGAGGTGGCGACCTGCAAGCCCGAGTACTACAAGTGGAATCAGTGGCTTTTTCTGAAGATGCTCGAAAAGGGCATCGTCTACAAGAAAACCGGCACCGTGAACTGGGACCCTATCGATCAGACCGTGCTCGCCAACGAGCAGGTGATCGACGGGCGCGGCTGGCGTTCGGGCGCGGTCGTCGAGAAGCGCGAGATTCCGATGTACTACATGCGGATCACCGAGTACGCCGACGAACTGCTGAGCGATCTCGACGGCCTCGGCTGGCCTGAGCGCGTGAAGGTCATGCAGCAGAACTGGATCGGCAAGAGCCACGGCGTCAACTTCGGCTTTCCGTACGAGCTCGATGGCGAGAAGAAGCTGCTTCGCGTTTTCACGACGCGCGCCGATACGATCATGGGCGTGACTTTCTGTGCCATCGCGGCCGAGCATCCGCTCGCGGCGCGCCTCGTGCAAGACAAGCCCGAGTTGCAGGCGTTCATCGACGAATGCCGGCACGGCGGAGTAGCCGAGGCCGACATCGCCACGATGGAAAAGAAGGGCGTCGCCACCGGCTTTTTCGTCACGCATCCGCTCACGAACGAACGCGTGGAAGTCTGGATCGGCAACTACGTGTTGATGAGCTACGGCGAAGGCGCGGTCATGGGCGTGCCCGCGCACGACGAGCGCGATTTCGCGTTCGCCAAGAAGTACGGCCTGCCGATCAAGCAGGTCATCGCGAAGGCTGGCCTCGATTACTCGACCGACGCGTGGCAGGACTGGTACGCCGACAAGGAAGGCGTCGTCTGCATCGCTAGCGGCAAGTACGACGGCCTTTCGCACCAGGATGCCGTCGACGCGATCGCGGCGGACTTGAACGCGCTCGGCCTCGGCGACAAGCGGGTCACCTGGCGCCTGCGCGACTGGGGCATTTCGCGTCAGCGCTACTGGGGCACGCCGATCCCGATCATCCATTGCCCCTCGTGCGGCGACGTGCCTGTGCCCGAGCAGGACCTGCCCGTCGTGCTGCCCGAAGACCTCGTGCCGGACGGCACCGGCAATCCGCTCGCCAAATCCGAAGCGTTCCTCGACTGCGCGTGCCCGAAATGCGGTGCGCGGGCGAAGCGCGAAACGGACACGATGGACACCTTCGTCGATTCGGCCTGGTACTTCTCGCGCTACGCGTGCCCGGACGCCCCGACGATGGTCGATGCGCGCACCGATTACTGGATGCCGATGGACCAATACATCGGCGGCATCGAGCACGCGATCCTGCATCTGCTCTACTCGCGGTTCTGGGCGAAGGTGATGCGCGACATGGGCCTCGTCGCGTTCGGCGAGCCGGCGAAAAACCTGCTCACGCAGGGCATGGTGCTCAACGAAACCTTCTATCGCGTGGACGCGGCCGGCAAGAAGACCTGGTACAACCCAGCCGACGTCACGGTCTCGCACGACGAAAAGGGCCGCCCGATCGGCGCGATCTTGAATTCGGACGGGCAGCCGGTCGAACTGGGCGGCGTCGAGAAAATGTCGAAGTCGAAGAACAACGGCGTCGATCCGCAGTTGCTCATCGATCAACACGGCGCCGATACGGCACGTCTTTTCACGATGTTCGCGTCGCCGCCCGAGCAGCAGCTCGAATGGTCGGGGGCGGGCGTCGAAGGTGCGAGCCGTTTCTTGCGGCGGCTCTGGTCGTTCGCCTATGCAAACCGCCCGGCGTTGACGACGCGCGGCGCGCCCGACATGGCCGCGCTGGGCGAAGCCGACAAGACGCTGCGGCGCGAAATCCATACCGTGCTCAAGCAAGCCGATTTCGACTATCAGCGCCTGCAGTACAACACGGTTGTTTCGGCGGCGATGAAAATGCTCAACGCGCTCGAGGGGGTGAAGGACGGCCATCCGCCTGTCCTGCGCGAATGCTATGGCATCTTGCTGCGCGTGCTATATCCGGTCGTGCCGCACGTCACGCATGCGCTGTGGGGCGCGCTCGGCTATGCCGACGAGCTCGGTTCGCTCCTCGATGCGCCGTGGCCGAAGGTCGACGAAAAAGCGCTCGAGCAGGCCGAGATCGAGCTCGTGCTGCAGGTGAACGGCAAGGTGCGCGGCGCGCTGACGATCGCGAAGGATGCGCCGCGCGAGACCATCGAAGCGGCGGCGCTTGCGCACGAGATGTTCGCGCGCTTCGGCGAAGGCAAGCCGGCGAAGAAGATTATCGTCGTGCCGGGGCGGCTCGTGAACGTCGTCGTCTGACGACGAGGCTCGCGATGCGGTCTCGCTGCGACAGTACTGGGGAACCCACAACGTGATACGCCGATCGTTTCTTGCGCTCGCTTGCGGCGCGATGATGCTGAGCGCGTGCGGCTTTCAACTGCGCGGACAGCAGGACTACCCATTCAAGCGGCTCGCGATCGTCGGCGCGCCGGCACCGGTCGCGGCGCGGCTCGCGCGCATGGTGCAAGGCGGCAGCGATACCGTGATCGTCAACTCGACGGCCGACGCCGACGCGATTCTGAGCGTCAGCGAGGGGCGCGGGCAGTCGACGCTCACGCTGAGCTCGCTTGGTATCGCGGAGGAATATCAGCTCAACTACTCGCTGAGCTACACGCTGACCGGCGCCGACGGCACCCTACTGATTCAGCCGAG
>JBCNPL010000267.1:0-4337 GCA_039593375.1 Paraburkholderia sp.
GTCATCGGGCTCGATATGGCCGGTGAGATCGTCGCGATCGGCGACGGCGTCGATGGCTGGAAGGCTGGCGATCGCGTGCTCGTGAACCCGCTCAATCGCGAAAAGGGGTTGATGGGTGAAATGCTCGATGGCGGCATGGCCGAATATTGCGCGGTCTCCGCGGCGCAGCTGATCGCGCTGCCCGACGCGGTCGGTTTCGACGACGCATCGGCGCTGCCCGTTGCTTACGGCACGGCGCATCGCATGCTGATCACGCACGGCACCGTCAAGGCCGGCGACCGCGTGCTGATCCTCGGTGCGAGCGGCGGCGTGGGCACCGCGTCGCTGCTGCTCGCGAAGCAACTCGGCGCCGAGGTGATCGCGTGCGCGGGCAGCGACGAGAAGGCGGCGCAGTTGAAGGCGCTCGGCGCCGATCATGTCGTCAACTATCGGACCACCGATTTTTCGAAGTGGGCGATCGAACAGTATGGCAAGCCGCAGCGGCGCAGCTACGAAGGCGGTGTCGATGTCGTCGTGAACTTCACGGGCGGCGAAACCTGGGTGCCGTCGCTCAAGTGCCTCAAGCGCGGCGGCACGCTGCTCGTATGCGGCGCGACGGCCGGTCACGATCCGAAGGAGGACCTGCGCTACATCTGGAGCTTCGAGCTCAAGGTGATCGGCTCGAACAGCTTTTACGACGACAACTTGCGCGCGCTCCTCGAGCAGATCGCGCGCGGTGAACTCAAGCCGTCGATCGATCGCGTGCTTACGCTCAATGAGGCCGCCGAGGGCTTGCGTCTCATTCGCGATCGCGAGGTCCTGGGCAAGGTCGTCGTCAATCCCTGAGTCGATCCGTCCCGATTGGAATCCGTTCAACTCAATGCCATTCAAATCCAGGAAGCCACGATGAGCGAAAACGCCAATGTCAATGCGCTGCCCGATGCGCGCGAAATCGAGGCGCGTTTGCGGCGCGCGCCGTTTCACGAGTGGCTGGGCCTCAAAGTGCTGTCCGTGGCCGAAGGCGAGATCGAGCTCGGCGCGACCTGGCGCGAGGAGTGGGTCGTGAACCCCGAGAAGCGTTACACGCATGGCGGCATTCTCGCGGCGCTGATCGATCTTGCGGCGGACTGGGCACTCGTTTCGAAGACCGGGCGTGGCGTGCCGACGATCGATCTGCGTGTCGACTACCATCGCGCCGCTTTCCCCGGCGATCTGCGCGTGACGGGCAAGGTGATCCGTTTCGGCGGACAGGTGTCGACCGCCGAGGCCTACGTCTATGACGGCGAAGGCAAGCTGCTCGCGAGCGGCCGCGGCACTTACGCGACCGCAACATCCTCGGCTCCGGCCTCGGCGCCTTCGGCCAAGCCCCAAGCGAACAGGCCGTGACGCTCGCGCTCGACCATCTCGTCGTCAACGCGCGCTTCGATATCGATGCGGCCGAGGCGGTCTTTGCGCGGCTCGGCTTCACTGTGACGCCGCGCGGCTATCACACGCTCGGCTCCGTCAACCATACGATCGTGTTCGACGGTCACTATCTCGAGTTGATCGGCTTGCCGGCCGACGGCAAGACGATTCGCGAGGAAATCGTCGCGAGCCCGATCGGACCCGACGGTCTCGTGTTTCGCAGCGACGATCCGCGGCAGACGTTCGAGTCGCTACGCCGTCGCGGCTTCGACGCCGCTTCGCCGCAGACTTTCTCTCGCCCGGTGGAGTCGCTCGGCGATGCGCGCTTTGTCACCGTGCGCCTCGCGCCCGGACAGTTGCAGGGCGGGCGCGTCTACTTCTGTCAGCATTTGACGCCCGAACTCGTGTTTCGCGACGCGTGGCGGACTCATGCAAACGGGGCCTATGCGCTCGCGACGCTCCATCTGATCGATGCGGACCGTGAAGCGTACGCGCGCCTCGGAGAACTCGCGCCGGGCTTCTCGACGACCTTCTGGACACGTCCGGAGTTCGACGCGAGGTTCGGTGCGCTCGCCGCGCGAATCGAGCGCCGGTCGCCGCGCTTTGCGGCCATCACCGTATGCTCGCCGCAATGGCGCGAAATCGGCACGCGCGCGATCGCGGCCGGGCTGCCCGTCGAGATCGACGCTGTGCGCAGCGTCGTCGGAGTACCGCGCTTGGACACGCTGCTGGAGTTCGTGCCGTGAGCCACCAGACCAATCTCGGCATGCTCATCGATCGTGAGAGCGGCGCGGATGCCGAAGCGCTCGCGCTGATCGAACTCGACGATGCGCTCGACGCCGTTCGGTACACCTTCAGCGCGCTCGACGCGATCGCCGACGACGTGGCGGCGACCTTGGCCGACCGATACCGACGCGGGGACCGGATCGCCGTCGTCGCCGCCAACTCGGCGCATTTCGTCGCCACCGTGCTCGGCATCATGCGTGCCGGCCTTGTCGCGGTACCGGTCAACTTCCGGTTTCCGCCGGCACTGATCGCCGACGTCATTGCGGACAGCGGCGCACGGCTGGTCTTTTGCGACGCGCGGCGTCTCGGCGATGTGCCGGCTGCACTGCCCGGTGTCGTGTTCGACACACGCGATGCCGCACTACGGCCCGAGCCGCTGCCGGCGAACGTTACGCCGTTTTCCACGTTCGTGGCGGATACGAGCACCGGCACCGATGCACGCGGCGCGCGTTTCGAAGCGATCGATCCCGAGCCGCGCGAGGCGGCGCTCATTCTCTATACGTCGGGGTCGACGGGCCGGCCGAAGGGCGTCGTGCTTTCGCACGAAAGTCATCTATGGGTCGTGCGAACGCGGCTCCAATCGCAGCCGCTCGTCGGCGAACGTTTGCTGATCGCCGCGCCGCTATTTCACATGAACGCACTGGCGCTCGCGTTTCTCGCGCTCGCCGCGCGCTCGACGCTGGTGATGCTGCCGCAGTTCAACGCGGCCAATTACATCCGGGCGATCGACGCATGGCGTTGCACATGGCTCACGGCGGTGCCGCCGATGATCGCGATGATGATGCAGGAGCGCGCATTGCTCTCGCGAAGCGATTTGTCGTCGGTGCGCTACGTCCGCATGGGTTCGGCGCCCGTCAGCGGCGCGCTGCTCGATCAAATTCACGGCGTGCTGCCGAACGCACGCGTCATCAACGCATACGGCACGACTGAAGGCGGCCCTGTCGTGTTCGGTCCGCATCCTCGGGGTGTGCCGACGCCGACGCTTTCGGTCGGGGCCCCGCATCCGCTCGTCGAGCTTCGTCTCGTCGACGAGACCGGCGCCGAAGCCGACGAGGGCGAATTGCAGTTGCGCAGCCCCGGCCTCATGAACGGTTATCACAATCGCCCGGGGCTCGCGCTGCCATTCACGCCGGACGGCTATTACCGGACCGGCGACGTGTTTCAGCGCGATGCCGACGGGTTTTATACGTTCATCGGCCGGCGCGACGACATGTTCGTCTCTGGCGGTGAAAACATCTATCCCGGCGATGTCGAGCGAATGCTCGAACGCCATCCGCTGATCGAGCAGGCGTGCGTCGTGCCCGTTGCGGACGAGATCAAGGGCACCAAGCCCGTGGCGTTCGTGAAGCTGAAGTCGAGCGCCGCATTGAGCGCCGACGACGTCAAACGGTTCGCGCTCGAGCAGGCTCCCGCCTATCAGCATCCTCGCCGAGTATGGTTCGTCGAAGACTTTCCGCTCGCGGCGACCAACAAGATCGACCGTGCCGCGTTGAAGGCGTCGGCGATCGCACGTCTCGCAGACGAGAAGCGCGCCGACGGCGCGTAGGTGCGCCGTCCCCCTTTTTCTCACCGGGACAAGCCGTCAGCGCGACACCGGCTCCCGCGTGCGCTTCTCGCTCGAGTGGACGCGTCTTGAACTCGCGTGTAAGGAACGATAAGAAATCGAGAACCAGCGATTTTCGATCGATTCGATGCCGCGTGAATGTAGGGATATTCTGAATGTAATGTAAGTCCGTGAGAAATCATCGAAAGGTACTATAAAGTAATACGAATGCGCGTCGTAATACTGCTCCGTCACTGCCCGACTCGCGTCGAGCAAGGCATGCTTGAAAGCCACTTGTGTTTCGGAGATTGCATGAGAGTCGCTAACCTTTCCATTGCCCGGAAGTTATACCTTACGTTCGGTATCGTCATCGCCGTATTGGTGATATTGGGAATGACGTTCTATTCATTCTTTTCGTCGGTGATGGACGCGAACCGCTGGAACGTCCATACCTATCAGGTAATCGACGAGACACGGGCATTGACCGAAAGCCTGATTAATATGGAGACGGGGCTCCGCGGGTATGCGATCGTTGGCGACGATGCAATGCTGGAGCCATACCGCAACGGCGCCGAATCGTTCAAGCAACACCTGGCGACGATTCGCGGCCTCACGAGCGACAACG
>JBCNPL010000268.1:0-4318 GCA_039593375.1 Paraburkholderia sp.
GCCGCCGAACTTTTGCGACAGAATCGTCGTGATCGCCGCCGTCAGCGTCGTCTTGCCGTGGTCCACGTGACCAATCGTGCCCACGTTCACGTGCGGCTTGGTCCGCTCAAACTTGCCTTTAGCCATGATTCGCTTCTTTCAAAAAAGTATCAATGAGAATGATCAGCCGGTACTCGACTCACTGCGCGAGCAACCTCGGGCTTACTTCGCCTTCGCGTTGATGATCGCCTCAGCAACGTTGCGCGGCGCCTCGGCGTAATGCTTGAACTCCATCGTGTACGTCGCGCGGCCCTGCGTGAGCGAGCGCAACGACGTCGAGTAGCCGAACATTTCCGAGAGCGGCACTTCCGCACGAACGATCTTGCCGCCGCCGACCATGTCTTCCATGCCCTGGACGATACCGCGGCGGCCCGACAAATCGCCCATCACGTTGCCCATGTAATCCTCCGGCGTCTCCACTTCGACAGCCATCATCGGCTCGAGGAGAACCGGGCTCGCGCGGCGCATCGCTTCCTTGAACGCCATCGAGCCGGCCATCCGGAACGCGTTTTCGTTCGAGTCCACGTCATGGTACGAACCGAACGTCAGATGGACCTTCACGTCGACCACGGGGAAGCCCGCGAGCACGCCGCTCTTCAACGTCTCCTGGATACCCTTGTCGACAGCCGGGATGTACTCGCGCGGAATGACGCCGCCCTTGATCTCGTCCAGGAACTCGTAGCCCTTGCCCTGCTCGTGCGGCTCGAGCGTGATGACCGCGTGACCGTATTGGCCGCGACCGCCCGACTGCTTGACGAACTTGCCTTCGACATCGGTTGCCGTCGAACGGATCGTTTCGCGATACGCCACTTGCGGCTTGCCGACCGTCGCCTCGACGCCGAATTCGCGCTTCATGCGGTCCACCAGGATTTCGAGGTGGAGTTCGCCCATGCCCGAGATGATCGTCTGACCCGATTCCTCGTCCGTCTGCACACGGAACGACGGATCTTCCTGAGCCAGACGGTTGAGGGCGAGACCCATCTTTTCCTGGTCGGCCTTCGTCTTCGGCTCGACGGCCTGCGAAATCACGGGCTCGGGGAACACCATGCGCTCGAGCACGATCGGATGCGCCGGATCGCAAAGCGTATCGCCCGTCGTCGCTTCCTTCAAGCCGACGGCGGCGGCGATGTCACCTGCGCGCACTTCCTTGATTTCCTCGCGCTGGTTCGCGTGCATCTGCAGGATCCGGCCGATGCGCTCCTTCTTGCCCTTCGTCGAGTTGAGCACCGTGTCGCCCGAGTTGACGACGCCCGAATAGGCACGGAAGAAGATCAGCTGACCGACGAACGGGTCCGTCATGATCTTGAACGCGAGCGCCGAGAACTTCTCGTCGTCCGACGCCTTGCGCTCGGCCGATTCGCCGCTTTCGAGCTCACCCTTCACCGGCGGAATGTCGACCGGCGACGGCAGGAAGTCGATCACGGCGTCGAGCATGCGCTGCACGCCCTTGTTCTTGAACGCGGTGCCGCACAGCATCGGCTGGATTTCGCAGGCGATCGTGCGGTCGCGCAGCGCCTTGACGATCTCCGCTTCCGTGAGCGTTTCGCCGCCGAGATACTTCTCCATCAGCTCTTCGCTCGCTTCGGCGGCCGATTCGATCATCTTCTCGCGCCACTCGTTGCAGGTATCGACGAGCTCGGCCGGGATGTCGACGTAGTCGAACTTCGTGCCTTGCGAAGCCTCGTCCCAAATGATCGCCTTCATCTTCAGCAGATCGACGACGCCCTTGAAGTTCTCTTCCGAGCCGATCGGCACGACGACGGGCACCGGGTTCGCCTTCAGACGCAGCTTCAGCTGATCGTAGACCTTGAAGAAGTTCGCACCGGTGCGGTCCATCTTGTTGACGAACGCGAGACGCGGCACCTTGTACTTATTGGCCTGGCGCCACACCGTTTCCGATTGCGGCTGCACGCCGCCCACGGCGCAGTAGACCATGCAGGCGCCGTCGAGCACGCGCATCGAGCGCTCGACTTCGATCGTGAAGTCCACGTGCCCCGGCGTGTCGATGATGTTGATCCGGTGCTCGGGATAGTTGTTGCCCATGCCTTTCCAGAAGGCAGTCGTCGCCGCGGACGTGATCGTGATGCCGCGCTCCTGCTCCTGCTCCATCCAGTCCATGGTAGCCGCGCCGTCGTGAACTTCACCGATCTTGTGGTTCACGCCCGTGTAAAACAGGATGCGCTCCGTCGTCGTCGTCTTGCCGGCGTCGATGTGAGCGCTGATACCGATGTTGCGGTAGCGCTCGATAGGTGTCTTACGAGCCACTTTTATCCTCTATTGGATCGCGCGAAGCATCTCGAAAAGTCTTCGCGCCCTAACACAAACGGGCGAGGCGCTGAAAAGCGCACCCGCCCGGAAAATTTTCCGCTTGATTCGCCTGCGAGGAGGCCGGGAAGCCTGCCGCAAGCGCGATTGTTAGAAACGGAAATGCGAGAACGCCTTGTTGGCCTCGGCCATCCGGTGTACTTCGTCGCGCTTTTTCATCGCGCCGCCGCGACCTTCCGCGGCTTCTTGCAACTCACCGGCGAGACGAAGCGCCATCGACTTCTCGCTGCGCTTCTTCGCGGCCTCACGCAACCAGCGCATCGCCAATGCCATACGACGCGACGGACGCACTTCGACCGGAACCTGGTAGTTCGCCCCACCAACGCGACGGCTCTTCACTTCGACGACCGGCTTCACGTTGTTGAGCGCCACCGTGAACACTTCCAGCGGGTCCTTGCCACCCTTGGTCTGGATTTGCTCAAAAGCGCCATAAACGATGCGCTCGGCCACCGACTTCTTGCCCGAGAGCATCAACACGTTCATGAATTTAGCTACATCAACGTTGCCGAACTTCGGATCCGGCAACACTTCCCGCTTGGGAACTTCGCGACGACGCGGCATGTTTCTTCCTTTGACGTTTCAGTTGGAGCGCTTTCACGCCCCGCGGTCACCAACTAACCCGATCGATCCCACGACAAACCAGCTTGGCCGGGTGACCACTTACTCGACAGCACCGGCGATTCCGGCACCGTCGCTTTCGATTGCTACCTGTGCTGCTTACTTCGCGGCCTTCGCGCGCTTCGCGCCGTACTTCGAGCGAGCCTGCTTACGATCCTTGACGCCCTGCGTATCGAGCGAGCCACGGACCATGTGGTAACGCACACCCGGCAAGTCTTTCACACGGCCGCCGCGAATCAGCACGACCGAGTGTTCCTGCAGGTTGTGGCCTTCACCACCGATGTACGAAATGACTTCGAAGCCGTTCGTCAGTCGAACCTTGGCGACCTTACGAAGCGCCGAGTTCGGCTTTTTCGGCGTCGTGGTGTACACACGCGTGCACACACCGCGACGCTGAGGGCAGTTCTGCAGGGCCGGGCTCTTGCTCTTGGCTTCTTCCGAAGCACGGCCTTTGCGAACCAGTTGATTGATGGTTGGCATTGTGTATTCCCGAAATTGATCAAAACCTACGCAGCGCCGAGCCGGGCAAAGCGGCAGCGCGCCTGCGTCTGAACCTTCTCCCGCGCGGGCGGACATCGAAATGCCACGAACAGGAACCCGGCATGATATTGCAAAAACGTCAAGCGCGTCAATAGCTTGCGTATCGCGCCGGCGTTGGGCGCTCAGTCGGCGGCCACGACTTCGAGCAACTCGCCCCCAAAGCGTTCGAGTTTGCGTGCGCCGATACCGGGAATCTGGCGCAGATCGTCGATCGTGTCCGGCGAGCTGCGCGCGATCTCGGCGAGCGTCGCATCGTGAAAAATGACATAGGCCGGCACTCCGTCGCGCTTCGCCGTATCGGTGCGCCAGACGCGCAGCCGCTCCCAGCGGGCGCGCTCGCGCGGCGCCATGCCGGCCGTCGGGTCCGCCCGTTGCGCGGAGCGCCCGGAGGCTTGGCGTGTGCGCTGGGGCTTGGTGTAGGGGCGGAGCGTGACCGTCCGTTCGCCCTTCAACACGGGCTTGCTCGCCTCCGTGAGGACCAGGGCTCCGAATCCACCATGATCGACGGCGAGGTAGCCGAATGCAACCAGTTGCCTGAAGACAGCGCGCCACTCGGCTTCTGAAAGGTTCGCGCCGATGCTGAACGTGCTGAGCGACTCGTGGCCGCGCTGCAGCACCTTCTCGGTGCGGTTGCCGCGCAGGACGTCGATCAGGTGCCCCGCTCCGAAGTTGAAGCCGCTCGCGCGCTGAGCGCGGAACACGCACGACAGCGCCATCTGCGCCTCGCGCGTCGCGTCCCACGAGGCGGGGGGCTCGAGGCAGACGTCGCAATTGCCGCACGGTGCGCTTGCTTCGC
>JBCNPL010000269.1:0-4318 GCA_039593375.1 Paraburkholderia sp.
CTCGTCACGCAAAACGTCGACGGTCTGCATCAGCGCGCGGGCAGCACCGACGTGATCGAGCTCCATGGCAGCATCGGCATGGTCGCTTGTCTCGATTGCGGCGCCGAGCATCCGCGCGCGACGATCCAGCAGATACTCGCACGAGAGAACCCGGAACTCGCGGACGCCGTGGCGCCGCCTTCGGCCGACGGCGATGCGCACCTCGAATGGGACGGACTCGACGCGTTTCGTGTACCGACTTGCCCGCATTGCGGCGGCTTTCTGAAGCCGGCCGTCGTCTTTTTCGGCGAGAGTGTGCCGCGCGAGCGGGTGGACGCTGCATCGCGCGCGCTCGAATCCGCCGACGCAATGGTCGTCGTCGGTTCGTCGCTGATGGTTTATTCGGGCTACCGTTTTTGTGTATGGGCCTCGCGTGCGGGCATGCCGATCGCGGCGGTCAACCTCGGGCGAACTCGGGCGGACTCGTTGCTGTCATTAAAAGTAGAACTGCCATGCGGCGATGCACTGTCCGCGCTGGCAGGACATTTTTCATAGCGTTGCGAGCGCTTTCCTCGTATCGCGCGGCCGCGTTGGTCGCTCCGGTGTCAACGATCTGATTCATGCCCCGCATCGCGGCGGCACTCCTTGGAGAATCCAGCAATGGGCAAAGCAGCCATCGGCGTTATTGGTCTGGCAGTCATGGGCCGTAATCTCGCACTGAACATCGAAAGCCGCGGCCATGCCGTGGCCGTCTATAACCGCAGCCGCGCGCGAACCGACGAAATGCTCGCCGAGTTCGGCGGCCGCAAGCTCGTGCCCGCCTATTCGTTACAAGAATTCGTCGACTCGCTCGAGAAGCCGCGCCGCATCTTGCTGATGGTGAAGGCGGGCGAGCCGACCGATGCGACGATCGCGGAAGTGAAGCCGCTGCTCGAGCCCGGCGACGTGCTCATCGATGGCGGCAATACTCATTTCACCGATACCGTCAGGCGCAACGAAGAGCTAGCGAAGTCCGGTCTCCATTTCATCGGTACGGGGGTTTCGGGCGGCGAAGAGGGTGCGCTCAAGGGGCCCTCGATCATGCCCGGCGGGCCGCGCGACGCCTACGATCTCGTCGCGCCGATCCTGACGGAGATCGCGGCGAAGGCGCCCGACGGCGAGCCTTGCGTCGCATACATGGGCCCGGGCGGCGCAGGACACTTCGTCAAGATGGTTCACAACGGCATCGAATACGGCGACATGCAGTTGATCGCCGAGAGCTATGCGGTGCTGAAGCAGGTGGCGGGCTTATCGAACGCCGAACTCGCGAAAGTCTATGCGGAATGGAACGAGGGTGAACTCGACAGCTATTTGATCGACATCACGGCGAAGATATTCCTCAAACGAGACGAAGACACAGGTCGCGATCTCGTGGACGTGATCCTCGATCGCGCGGCGCAAAAAGGCACGGGCAAATGGACGAGCCAGAATGCGCTCGATCTCGGTGTGCCGCTGCCGCTCATTACCGAATCGGTGTTCGCTCGCGTGCTTTCGTCGTTGAAGACGCAGCGCGTGGCGGCGAGCAAGGTGCTCGCGGGGCCTCGGCCGTCGGCGTTTGCCGGAGATCGCGCAGCGTTCATCGAAGCGGTGCGGCGCGCGCTTTACCTGAGCAAGGTGATTTCGTACGCGCAAGGCTTCGCACAACTGCGCGCCGCCTCGGAGGAATACGACTGGAATCTGCAGTTCGGAACGATCGCCAAGATCTTTCGCGCTGGCTGCATTATCCGCGCGCGGTTCCTGCAAAAGATCACCGATGCCTACGGCAATGAGCCGGGCCTGGCGAATCTGCTGCTCGACCCGTACTTCCGCGACATTTCCGAGGCGTACCAATCGGCGTTGCGCGAGGTGGTCACCGCAGCCGTCGCGGCCGGCGTGCCGGTGCCCGCGTTTGCCTCTGCGATTGCCTATTTCGACGGATATCGTTCCGAACGCCTGCCGGCGAACCTGATCCAGGCTCAGCGCGACTTTTTCGGGGCCCACACGTTCGAGCGCGTCGATCGCGCGGGCAGCTTCCACGCAAACTGGGCCTGAAACGCGGAAGGCTCGCGATAGCGAATTGTCATCGATTCCATAGCCAACGGAAGTCTAGAACGACCGAATTATTGCTTTTCGGGAAACACTCTTTCATCATTTTAGTGGTTTTCCCTAGGTGCTTCGGTCGTTAGACTGTGTTTAACGCTTCGAACAACAGCGTTCGAGGCGAACACAAACACCGGAGGTTAGTCATGAAATCGCTTATCTACGCTGTTGCCGCCGCTTCCGCTATGGCTCTGCCGCTCGCATCGTTCGCACAAGTGCAATCGAATCAACCGCTGACGCGCGCACAAGTGAAGGCCGATTTGGTCCGCGTCGAGCAGGCGGGGTACAGCCCGGCTGTGGGCACCGACCCGTATTACCCGTCCGACATTCAAGCTGCTGAGGCGCGCGTCGCCCAGCAACAAGGCGCGCCGGCCGTCGAGAACACCGGCGTCGGCGGTGCCGCGAACGGTACGGTTCAATCGGGGGCGCCGGTTGAAACGCAGCCGACGAACGTCGACGGCGTACATCCGCTCTATTTCGGTCGCTGATCGAATGCACACGCGTTTGCTTTCTATCTCGTAAGCAAAACGAAAGAACGAGCGCGCAAGTAAGCAGTCCGAAAGACTGGCCCGCTGCCACCGTGAAAACGGGGCGCGGGCCAGTTTCGTTTTTTGCGCTCTAGTGGCAAGTTGTGCGATCCTCGTGCCGCGGAACCATGATTCAACCGAATAGAATTGGGGCAGTGCGTCGTTCCTTCGCAGTCTCTTCACGACGTATCGCCGCGAACCAATACCTCGAGATGCGGGCCATGAAGATCATTCGCAGCAGGACGTTCACCGCGACGCGCGCCTGGGGGGCGCTCGATATCGCCAACATGAACGGCATCACGACGCGGCTGCATTGGACGGATCAGCCGTATAAATGGCATGTCAACGACGGCCAGGAAGTCTTCGCCGTGCTCGATGGCCAGGTGGAGATGCGCTACCGCGAAGGGAACGAGGAGCGCTCGACGGTACTCGAAACAGGGGATGTGTTTTACGCGTCCGCGGGCACCGAGCATGTCGCGCACCCGATCGGCGAGGCGCGGATCCTCGTAGTCGAGACAGAAGGCAGCATCTGACGATTGCGGCGGCTTGACCGCAACGCGCCCCGCGGCCACGCGCGGCGGGACAAATCCGTAAGACCCGTTTCATTGCATTCGATCGAGGGCCATCTTGACGAAAACAATATCGACTCTTGCTTATCGACATCGCGTGCTCTCGCACGCGGCGCTCTATGCTGCGTGCGCTTTGCTGGCAACCGGCTGCGAGACGACGGACCGGTGGTTCAACGGACCGACGGCATCGACGGAGCGCCCCTACACACAGCAGGCCGGTGTGCAGCCCGGCTACTACCGGGCCAATCTCGGCGATACGCTAGCGAGCGTCGCTGCCGGGTTCGGCCAGCGGCCGCAGGACATCGCGGAGTGGAACCGGCTGCCCGTCAACGCCTCGCTTGCGCCGGGGCAGGTGTTGCGCGTCGTCCCGCCGGTGGCGGCCAACGCAAACGTGGCCGGTGCCCCCGCGATTCGCCTCGCATGGCCTGCCTATGGTCAAGTGTTGAGGTCGCAGTCGACAGCGAACACCAAAGGAATCGTAATCGCCGGACAGGCCGATGAACCTGTGAAGGCAGCGGCCGACGGCCAGGTCATCTACATCGGCGCTCCGACCGAGAGCGAGCAGTACGCATCTCTCATCGTCGTGAAGCACAGCGATGCGCTCGTGACCGGCTACTCCGTGAACGGGCCCGTCTCCGTCAAGGAGGGCGATGTCGTCAGAAAAGGGCAGCCGCTCGCGACGATGGGCATCGACAAGAGTGGGCGAAGCACGATCGCGTTCGAGATTCGCCGCGAAGGTGCGCCCATCGATCCGCTCGCCTATTTGCCGCGGTAGCGCCTTTTTCTTTCGCGGCTCCGCGGCCAGTAGCATGAACGGCCCAGCTAGCGCAGTGAGGCGAGCCGAATCGACAGCTTCCGGATATGCGTCTTGAACGCCTCGACGGTTTCGCGCTCGCTGTCGGCGCTCAGATGCGGCAGCTCGGCGAGCTCTGCCTGCGCTTGAAACTCATCCACGATATTTCGCCTCATATCGGGTGGCAGGGCGCGTATCAGCGAAACCGTCAACAACTCTTGGGCGTGGATCATCCCGAGGATCGAGTGCATCGTCGCGTGCGAGGCCATGTCGTACTCCGTTAGGATTGCCGACTTTTCCATAGTAGGCGGCCCGCATCCGTCCGCCAATCT
>JBCNPL010000027.1:0-17606 GCA_039593375.1 Paraburkholderia sp.
GCCCATGATGTCGCATCACCTCTTGAACCGCCTGTTTTCACGAAGCGTCGCCGTCGATCTCGGCACGGCGAACACTCTTTTCTATATGCGCGACAAGGGCATCGTGCTCAATCAGCCGTCGGTCGTCTGCTTTCAGAGCAACGGCGACCCGGGCGCGCCGCGCGTTGCCGCTGTCGGCGAGGAGGCCAAGCAGTTGCTCGGGCGCTCGCCGGCGAATCTACGCGCCGTTCGGCCGATGCGACATGGCGTCATTGCCGATTTCTCGGCCGCCGAGCGGATGTTTCGCGAATTCGTCGACATGGCCCAACTCAGGTCGCTGTTCGGGCGCCGCGCGGAATTCACGATCTGCGTCCCCTGTAACGCGACCGAGGTCGAGCGGCGCGCGATCCGCGAAGCCGCGCTTGCGGCCGGCGCCGCGAGGGTCAACCTCATCGGCGAATCGCTTGCCGCGGCGGTGGGCGCCGGATTGCCGGTCGGCGAAGCGCGCGGGTCGATGGTCGTCGACATCGGCGGCGGAACGACCGAAGTCGGCGTCGTTTCGCTCGGCGGGATCGCTTATCAGGGGCTCGTGCGCGTGGGCGGGGATCAGTTCGACGCCGCGATCGTCAGCCACGTTCGCAACCTCTACGGCGTGGTGCTCGGCGATCAGACGGCCGAGCACGTGAAAAAGACGATCGGCACCGCTACGCCGAATGTGCCCGCCGAACGCATCTGCGCGGTCGGCCGAAGTCTCGGCGACGGCTTGCCGCGCACGATCGAACTCACGAATCACGATATCGCCGACGCGCTGTCCGCGCCGCTTCGGGCCGTCATCGACGCGATCAAGGCCGCGCTCGAATCGGCGCCGCCGGAGCTCGTCACCGACATCGCCGACAGCGGTATCGTGCTGACGGGCGGCGGCGCGTTGCTGGCCAACCTCGACAAGCGAATCGCCGAGGAGACCGGTCTCGCCGTGCGCATCGCCGAGGAGCCGCTGACCTGCGCGGTGCGCGGGGCCGGGGCAGCCGCGGGTTGCGTCGACGCGGCGGCGTTCAGTTAGCCGACTCGGCGGCAAGAGGCGGCCGGCGTGCGGGCCGCCGGCGCGCGGCGAGTGCGGTTCGCGCGGCGCAGCGATCAGGCGGCGGTGTTACCATCGCCCGTTTCGGACTGTCCCCAGCACCTGCTTTCGCGTCATGGCCACCATCAGCCAGCTCAACGTCTATCCGATCAAGTCGTGCGCGGGCATCGCGCTCGACTCGGCGCGCCTTCTCTCTCACGGCCTGGCGTATGACCGGCACTGGATGCTCGTCGACGACGAAGGCTCGTTCGTCACGCAGCGACAACTGCCGCGACTCGCGCTCATCGCGACGGAACTCGCGGATGGCGAGCTGATCGTGCGGGCGCCCGGCCAAGCCCCGCTTCGTACGCCGCTCGATGCGGCCGAGCTGCGCGGCGCGCGACGCATCGAAGCCACTGTCTGGCGGGACACGGTCAGCGCACTCGACACGGGCGATGAAGCCGCTCGCTGGTTCTCCGATTTCGTCGGCGCGCGCCTGCGGCTCGTGCGTTTCGATCCTGCCGCCGAGCGCATCGCGAACCGCCAGTGGACCGGCGAGACGATCGCGCCCGTGCGTTTCGCCGACGGCTATCCGTTGCTGCTCATCGGCGCGGCATCGCTCGCCGATCTCAACAGGCGGCTCGCGGCAAAGGGTGTCGACGCGCTTCCGATGAACCGCTTCCGTCCCAACCTCGTGCTCGCGGAGCTCGACCCCTACGAAGAAGACTATGTCGACGCGCTGCGGATCGAGGCCGACGGCGGCGAGGTCGTCTTGCGAGTGGTGAAGCCGTGCGCACGCTGCCCGATCCCGACAATCGATCAGACGACGGGCGCCCCCGATCCGCGCTGGCCGAACGAGCCGACCGACACGCTTGCCTCCTATCGGGCGGACCGTCGTCTCGACGGCGCCACGACGTTCGGACAGAACGCCGTCGTCGCAGCGGGTGCGGACCGCTTGCTGACGATCGGCGGCAAGGTCGAAGTCGAATTGCGCTTCGAAGACTGAGTCGAGGCGAGGCGACCATGCGGACATCCCTCCGTCCTTTGCCGGGCGAAGCAGGCGGCGCGCCCGACATCCGATTCGTCGAGCTCGCGAGCGGCTTGCGGATGCCTTACATCGAGCGCGGCAACGGACCGCTGCTGCTGTTCGTGCACGGCTCGCTCTGCGACTATCGGTACTGGCAGCCGCAGATCGACGGTCTATCGGCTCGTTACCGCTGCGTCGCGGTCAGCCTCACCCATTACTGGCCGATCGCAGGTTTGGCGCGTACGCTGCCGTTCAGCTGGAGTCGCCACGCGGAGGAGCTCGCGGAGTTCATCGACAAGCTCGGGTACGGCCCCGCTCATGTCGTCGGCCATTCGCGCGGCGGATGTGTCGCTTTTCACTTCGCGCTGCATCACCGCGAACGTCTGCGGACGCTGACCCTCGCCGATCCGGGCGGCCCGATCGAGGTGCCGGGGCAGGCCTCGCACGTATTGCCCGAGACGGTCAATGCATTGCGCGCCCGGGCCGCCGCGTTGATCGAAAGCGGCGAAGTGGAAGCGGGTCTGGAACTGTTCGTCGACTCGGTGAGCCGCGTCGGCTCGTGGGCGAAGAGCACGACGGCGTTCCGCACGATGGCGATCGACAATGCCGACACGTTGCCGCGCCAGTTCGCCGATCCGTTGCCGGCCTACAAGCGCGACGATGCGGGGCGCATCGCGCGCCCGGTTCTGTTGATCGATGGCGAAAAGAGCCCCGACATTTTTCGCCGCTGTGTCGCTGCGCTCGCGGATTGGATACCGGATGTCCGGCGCCATACGATCCGCGGCGCGTCGCACGGCATGAACCTCGCGCACCCGACGGCGTTCAATCGGCACATCGATGAGTTCATTCGAGCGACAGACGAAAGCTGATTGGCACTGACGAGCGACAGGGGCGTCGCGCATATGGGCATCCCTCTTGCGTGCCGCCTTTTTTCTCCGATTTCCTTTTCCTTCGCCCAACGATATCTACAATCGAGGGAAGCCAACGCCAGGAGCAGGAGCGACACGATGCTGGATACCGACACACTCGGTGCACCCACGCGGGCCGACGAACCGGAAGACCGCGAACCCGACGACGTCTTCATCGCGCCAGAGAATCCCTACATCGCCCGTGCGAGCCAATACGTGCTGAAATCGGGCGATACATTCGTCGTCAACGATCCGCTTGGCGACATCAACGGATATGACGACGGACTCTTCGTCAACGACATGCGCATGCTTTCGCAGCTGCGCCTGACGTTCGGCGGGCGCGCGCCGTCGCTGCTTTCCGGCAACGTCAGCAACGACAACGCCGCGTTCACGGCGCACTTGACGAATCACCCGCTGCCGCCCGTGGGCGGCGAAGGAACGCCCCAGGGCGTGATTCACGTGGAGCGCATGCGCGTGCTGTCGGGTACGGTCCTTTATGAAGCGATCACGTTGACGAATTACGGTTCCAACGACGCCATCGTGCCGCTGTCGGTCTCGTTCGCGTGCGACTTCAAGGACATGTTCGAGGTACGCGGCTTGAGCCGGCCGAAGCGCGGCACGATCGAGCCGCCCGGTGTCGGCAAATGCGACGTGCAACTGCGCTATACGGGGCTTGACCGGATTCAGCGCGACGTGCGAATCGCTTTTGCGCCCGAGCCGGATCACCTGGGTCCCGATCGTGCCGATTATGCGATCGAGCTCTCGGCGCAGGCCTGCGTATCGATCTATCTCTCGGTGGCGGCAGAGGCACACACGCTCTCGCCCAACGCGGCAGGCGTCGAAGCACCCGGCGCACAGGTCGCGCAGCCGCCTCACAGCACGCATCCCGCCCATATCACGCAAGTCGACACCATGCGGCCGCGCGTGGGCCGCGCCGCGGTCCGCACGGCGCTCGCGAGCGCGCACCTCGCGATGCGCGAGCGGCGCCGCGTGACGGCTCGCATCCGCACGAGCAATCCGCTCTTCAACGCGTGGCTCGAGCGTTCGTTCGCCGATCTCGGCTTGTTGACGACCGATCTATCGACAGGGCCATATCCTTATGCCGGCATCCCGTGGTTCTCGACGCCGTTCGGCCGGGACGCCGTGGTCACTTCGCTGCAGACGTTGTGGCTGCAGCCCTGGCTCGCGCGCGGCGTGCTGCGGTTCCTTGCCGACCATCAGGCGCGTGAGGATTCGGCTTTCCGCGACGCGTCGACCGGCAAGATCATGCACGAGATGCGCAAGAGCGAGATGGCGGGCACGGGCGAGGTGCCGTTCGCGCTCTACTACGGCGGGGTCGATACGACGCCGCTATTCATCGTGCTCGCGGGCGCTTATTTTGCGCGCACGGGCGACGAAGCGCTGATCTCGGAGTTGTGGCCCGCGTTGGAGCGGGCCGCGCAGTGGGTGGCGGGCGTCTGCGACAAGAACCCTAACGGGTTCGTCGATTACCAGTGCGCTTCCGAGCGCGGTCTTGCCAACCAGGGCTGGAAGGACAGCCACGATTCAGTGTTCCATGCCGACGGCCGCATGCCCGACGGGCCGATCGCGCTCGTCGAAGTGCAGGCCTATGCGTGCGCCGCATTCGACGCGATGGCGCAGTTCGCGGCGCGCCGCGGTCTTGCGGACGCCGCCGCGAACTATGCGGCGCGCTCGCACTCGTTGCGCGAGCGCGTCGAGGAATTGTTCTGGATGCCGGACCTGGACTTTTATGGCATCGCGCTCGACGGACATGGCGATCTGTGCCGCGTGCTTGCCTCGAATGCGGGGCATCTGCTCGCATTCGGGCTGCCGTCGCGCGAGCGAGGTGAAGCCGTGGCGCGCAAGCTCGAGTCGACGCTCTTTCACACCGGGTGGGGCGTGCGCACGCTCGGCGCGAACCAGCCGCGCTTCAATCCGATGTCGTACCACAACGGCTCGGTCTGGCCGCACGATACGGCGCTTTGCGCGAGAGGCCTCGCTCGCTACGGCGACAAGGATGCGGCCGTTGCGTTGTTGCAGGCGCTCTTCGAAGCGGCCGTCAGCTTCGACATGCGGTTGCCGGAGCTCTTTTGCGGGTTCATGCGCCAGCGCGGCGAACCGCCCACGGCTTATCCTGTCGCCTGCCTGCCGCAGGCCTGGGCGGCGGGGTCGCCGTTCATGATCCTCGAGGCTTGCCTGGGCATCACGATCGATGCCTTGCGCGAAGAAATTCTCATCGAACAACCCGCGCTACCCGAAGGCATCGACTGGCTCGAAGTCCGAAACCTGCGAATCGGCGCGAAGACGGTCTCGATCGTGTTCAGTCGCGTCGGCGGCAAGATCGTCGCATCGGCCGACAATCGGGACGTGCGCGTCGCGACCGTGCTCTAGCGGCCGCGGCCGCGCCGAACCCCGCGGCCTTCGCCGCCATGTGCGGGCGACGTCAGCGCTGCCACGGCGCGGCGTGGCCCGAGTCGCGCTTCCCGTATCGGTCGAGCGCGGCGAGGACGACGTCGCGCTCGATGTCGTGATCGTCCGCGAGCGCCTTCAATGCGGCGATGACGATAGACGTACGGTCGACCTCGAAAAACTCGCGCAATGCACGGCGCGTATCGCTGCGGCCGAACCCGTCGGTTCCGAGCGTGACATAACGCCGAGGCACGAACGCGCGGATCAGCTCGGGTACCGCGCGCACATAGTCCGTCGCGGCGACGACAGGCCCATGCGATTCGCGCAATTTCGTCTCGACATGGGAGCGAGTGGCCGTCGCATTCGGATCGAAGCGGGCGTTGCGCTCGACCGCCGTGCCGTCACGATGGAGCTCCGAAAAGCTCGTCACGCTCCAGACGGCCGCCTCGATGTGCCAGTCATCCCGGAGCATCTGCGCCGCGGCGATCACTTCGCCGAGAATCGCGCCGGAGCCGAGCAACTGAACCCGCGCCGAAGCCAATATCCGTGGCGTCAGCGAGTACATGCCCTTTACGATGCCATCCCGCAACGAGGCGATGGCGGCTGTGTCGCTTGGCGACGCGCCCGGTATCGAAGGTTGTGGGTAGTTTTCGTTCGTGACCGTCAGGTAATGGAACGTATCGTTTTGCCGCTCGAGCATTTCGCGCATACCCTCATCGAGGATGACCGCGATTTCGTAGGCGAAGGCCGGGTCCCACGCGCGGCAGTTTGGTATCGTCGATGCGACGAGATGACTCGTGCCGTCCTGATGTTGAAGACCTTCGCCGCCGAGCGTCGTCTTGCCCGCTGTCGCGCCGATGAGAAAACCGCGTGCGCGCTGATCGGCCGCGGCCCAGATGAGATCGCCGATCCGTTGGAAGCCGAACATCGAGTAATAGATATAGAACGGGAGCATCGGCAAGTCGTGCGTGCTGTATGACGTCGCCGCGGCGATCCATGACGAGATGGCGCCGGCTTCCGAAATGCCTTCCTCGAGAATCTGTCCGCCCGTTTCCTCTCGGTAGTAGAGCATGGAGCCGAGATCTTCCGGTTCGTACTGCTGACCGAGTGGCGAGTAGATGCCGACCTGCCGGAACAGGTTCGCCATTCCGAACGTGCGTGCCTCGTCGGCCACGACAGGCACGAGGCGCGGACCGAGCGTCGGGTCCTTCATCAGATTGCCGAACATGCGCACGATCGCCGTCGTCGTCGACATTTCGCGGCCTTCCGCTTGCAGCGCAAACTGCCCCCAGGACGCCAACGAAGGCACGGTCAGTGCCTTCGTCGCCGCTCTCCGCCTTCTGGGCAGATAGCCTCCCAGGGCAGCCCGGCGTGCATGCAGGTATCGCATTTCCGGGCTGTCTTGCGCAGGTTTGTAGAACTCTAGCCGTTCGACCGCGTCGTCCGACAAGGGCAGGCGAAAGCGATCGCGAAACGCCTTCAGATGCTCGGAGTCGAGCTTCTTTTGCTGATGCGTCGTCATGCGTCCTTGACCCGCGGCACCCATGCCGAAGCCTTTCATCGTCTTCGCAAGGATCACCGTGGGCTGGCCCTTATGCTGCAGCGCTCGAGCATAGGCTGCATGCAGCTTGCGCACGTCGTGACCGCCACGACGCAAACGGTCGATATCGTCGTTGCCGAGATGCGCGACGAGCGCCGCGAGCTCCGCGCTCTGGCCGAAGAACCGATCGCGGTTGTAGGCGCCATCGTTCGCCGAGAATGTCTGAAACTGACCGTCGACTGTTTGCGCGAATGCGCGCGGCAATGCACCCGTCCGGTCGCTTCTGAAAAGTTCGTCCCAGCTCGAGCCCCAGAGGACTTTGATGACGTTCCAGCCCGCGCCGGTGAACTGTGCTTCGAGTTCGTCGATGATGCGGCCGTTGCCGCGCACGGGGCCATCGAGCCGCTGCAGATTGCAATTGATGACGAAGACGAGGTTGTCGAGCTTTTCGCGGGCCGCGAGCGAGAGTGCGCCGATCGATTCGGGCTCGTCCATTTCGCCGTCGCCGAAGAAACCCCACGCGGTGCGGCCTTCCGTTGCGAGCAGCCCGCGGTGGTGCAGATAGCGCATGAAGCGCGCCTGGTAGATCGCGTTGATGGGACCGATGCCCATGGAACCAGTCGGAAACTGCCAGAAATCGGGCATCAGCCAGGGGTGCGGGTAGGAGCAGAGACCCGGACCCGCGATCTCACGCCGATAATGTTCGAGATGCGCTTCGTCGAGAAACCCCTCGAGATAGGCGCGCGCATAGACGCCGGGAGACGAGTGCGGCTGGAAATAGACCAGGTCGCCGCCGTGCTCGCCGTTGGCGGCGCGGAAGAAATGATGGAAGCCGACTTCGAATAGATCGGCCGCCGATGCGTAGCTGGCGATATGGCCGCCGAGTTCGCCATAGGCCTGGTTGGCGCGCACGACCATCGCTAGGGCGTTCCAACGCAATGCGGCGGCGAGCTTCTCCTCGATTTCGAGGTCGCCGGGGTACGGCGGCTGTGCTTCGATTGGAATCGTATTGACGTAGGGCGTGACACGAGCGCGTGCCGAGCCGATGCCATGTTTCGCGGCGTGCTCGGCGAGGCGCTCGAACAGGTATTGCGCACGCTGGTTGCCCACGTGCGCGACGACGCCGTCGAGCGCCTCGAGCCATTCGGCCGTCTCGGCGGGGTCGCTGTCCTCGCGCTGATCTGCGAGAGCGCGGATCCATTCATTACCGTTCGATAAATCGGTCATGGCTCGTCCAGGGAAAAGAGGGCAAAGCGAGGCTGCGAGGTTGTCCTCAAGATTACCCAGGCAAGTCCGGAATGTGCGTCTGTTTTTCTTTGAGTTTGCGCGATATTCAGTAACTTCTATACTGCGTATATTCGATACGGCAGAATTTTTACACTATGGACCGCTTACCCCGCAAATTGGACCGGATCGACGTCGCGATTCTCAACCAGTTGCAGCAGAACGCGCGCATCACGAACGCCGAGCTCGCGCGCGCCGTCAATCTTTCGACCACGCCATGCTTCAATCGCGTTCGCGCACTCGAAAAGCTCGGTTTGATCAAGCAGCAGGTCACGCTGCTCAATCCCGAGCCGTTGGGCCTGCGGATCAACGTGTTCATTCAGGTGAGCCTCGAGAAACAGGTCACCGAGGCACTGCGTCGGTTCGAAGAAGCGATCGACAAGCGGCCCGAGGTCATGGAGTGCTACTTGATGTCGGGCGATGCGGACTATCTGCTGCGCGTCGTCGTACCCAATATGCACAGTCTCGAGCGTTTCATTCTCGAGCAGCTGACCACTATCCCGGGCGTCTCGAACATTCGCTCGAGCTTCGCGCTCAAGCAGGTTCGTTACAGGACCGCATTGCCGTTGCCGGCGGCAGGGCTCACGCTGAGCGACGAGGAAGATGAAGCGCGGCAATGAGCGTGGGGAACGCGCATTGCTACTTCTGAGGGGTCGTTGAACTCAGGAGAGGCAATCGTGAAACCCATGTTTCGCCCCGGTCAGCGAGTCGAGCAGTCGGGTATTTATCGCGTCGTCTACGACGACGGGTCGGGCGAATACTTCGAGGTGACGAGCGTCGAAGGAGAGCACTTTCCGCCTACTCGCAACGGGAAAGGCGCGCGCTACGAACTCGTGCGAGCCGCCGCGCATGCGACGGAACACGAGAAGCTGCAATCGTGCCACTGACAATCGCTACCTGAACCGCTCCGCGCGGTACGGCCGCGCATCGGCAAACGTCGGTGCACCCGTCATCATTTCAGCGAGCAGCCGGCCCGTTACGGGGCCGAGCGTGAGCCCATGATGGGCGTGCCCGAACGCGAACCACATCCCGCGATGACGCGGCGCCGGCCCGATGACCGGGCGCATGTCGGGCGTGCACGGGCGCATGCCGAGCCACGGCGCCGGATCGAGCCGCTCGCCGAGCCCGAACAGCGGTCTGGCAAATCGCTCCGCGCGCTCGAGCTGTACGCCGGTGGGCGGCGTATCGCGCGTGGCGATTTCGACTCCGGTCGTGAGTCGGAGGCCGGCCTGCATCGGCGCGACGACATAGCCCTGTTCGATATCGACCACGGGCATCGATAGCACCGTGCGCTGCGCACGGTAGTGCATGTGATAGCCGCGCTTCACTCGAAGCGGAATCCGATAGCCGAGCGGTCCGAAGACGGTATCGGACCAGGGGCCGAGCGCGACGACCACGTCTTTCGCGGCGATCGAACCTTGCGTGGTTTGTACCGTCCACGCGTCGTGTACGCTGCGCACGGTGGTGGCGTCGCCTGTGAGCAGCGTGCCGCCTTCCGATTCGAAGAGCCGTGCATAACCCTTCGTCAATGCGCCCGGATTCACGACGCTTTTGGGATCGCGCCAGTGCAACGCGCCGCAGAAGCCGTCGCCAATGCCCGGTTCCTGTGCGCGCAGCGCAGCCGCATCGAGCGGGACGAGCCGCAGTCCATGCTCGCGCGCAATAGTCAGTGCCGCGGCGGTTTCACGTTCGAATTCCGTCTGCGAGCGGAAGCCTTCGACCCAGCCGCCTTCCTTGACCAGATCGCCGACGCCGGCGCGCGCGATCAAGGCATCATGCTCGATCACGCAACGCTCGACGAGCGGCAGCATATCGTGCGATGCCGCGGCAAGCCGGGGCGGCGCGGATTCCCACCAGAACCGCGCGAGCCAGCCGGCATACGATGGCAGCGCCTTGTATTGCCAGTACAGATCGGTCGAGCGATTGCACGCGTAGCGCATGAGCGTGCCGAGCTTGCGCGGGAACGCATAAGGCTCGACCGCCGAGCGCTCGATCAGGCCCGCGTTGCCGAAGCTGGTTTCCTCGCCAGGGCCGCGGCGGTCGACGAGCGCCACGCGCCGCCCGCGATCCTGCAGATGCAGCGCCGAACAAACGCCGACAATGCCGGCTCCCAGAACGATGACGTCGAAATCCATAGGCGCGGGACGGGCAAATTGCGAAGTAGATTACTTCGCGATGATGTCACGCTTGAAGTATTTGAGCGATAGGGCGCTCAGCGTGCCGTCCTTCTTCAGCTCGGAGAGCGCGGCATTGACCTTCTCCTCGAGTGCCTTGTCGCCTTTGCGCATGCCGAAGCCAGTGCCTTCGCCCAGTGTGGCTGTATCCTTGAGCGGCTCGCCGACGAAGACGAAGCCGTTGCCTTCGGGCTTGTCGAGGAAGCCGTCCTGAGCGGTCTGGGCTTCCTGCACGGCGGCGTCGAGCCGTGCCGCCACCAGATCGGCCCATACCTGGTCCTGATCCTGATACGAAACCACCTCGACGCCCGCGTTCGCCCAGTGCGCTTTCAGAAAGTCTTCCTGCGACGAGCCTTGAAGCACGCCCACGCGCTTGCCGTGCAGACTCTTCACGTCGGGCAGGAGGCCCGAGTCGCGCTTGGCGACCATCACGATCGGCACGACATAGATCGGCGGCGTGAAGTCGATGCTTTGCTTGCGCTTCGCCGTGATGTTCATGGCCGAGTTGATCACGTCGAACTTGCGGGCCTGCAGCGCGGGAATCAGTCCATCGAAGGCGTTTTCGACCCACACGCATTTCACTTTCATCTTTGCGCAGACGGCATTGCCGACATCGATGTCGAAGCCTTGCAACTGACCCGCCGGTGTCTTGCTTTCGAACGGAGGATAGGCGGCTTCGATGCCGAAACGAAGCGTGCCCGAAGACTGCGCGTGCGCCGCGCCGGCCATCGTCGTCATGGCGACGGCAAGACAGAGAGAGAGCTTGAGTTTCATGTGCGGATCCTGTGCAAGTGGAAATGGCGCGAATGTGGCAGGTTCGTTGCGCAGGGGAAATATAGACGAGTTGTCTATCTTAGAATATAGGGTTATTGCTGATCCGTCGACCGTCACCGCGGCGTTACAAGTCATGTCACGACATTCCGCGGCAACCCATTGGATCGCGGAACGCGCCATTTTATAAGGGGTTTGGCGCTTCGCAACCCTTGCGCCGATCATGATTACGCGATGTCGGCGCGAGATTTCCTGCAAGTTTACGTCGCATCCAATGAAGTCCAAGATAGACTAAAAGTCTACGATGGACTCCGCCTCGCAATTTTTTCGCAGGCGCTTGGCCTTCCCCCACGACAACGTCGCTGGAGACACCATCCGATGATCTCCCTCACTACGACTCGGCCGCTGATCGTCGACGAAGACGGCGTGCGCGCCGCACTCCATTCGCGTTTGCGTGCAAGCGACTAGTGGGCGCCGTGCACGACGGATGTCGGCAATGTTCGCCGCGCTTGACTTGTCCGTTGTTTCCGGGGAGCGTCGGTCCGACGCTACAATGCGAGCCAACCAAGATTCCCACGCCGTGCCCGCATCAGTATGCGTGCGCGTTGCGGGCCGGTCCGTCGAAGGTTGCCCTGCCATGCGCAAGAAAAACGTTTCGCCCGTGAAAGACTTGCTGCTTACGCGTTATGCGCCGATTGCCGACGGCATCGCGACGCTGTTCTTTCCTTATGTCGAGGTCGTGATTCACGACCTGCGCGACCAGACCGTGCTGTATCTCGCGAACAATCTGTCCAAGCGCGAGATCGGCGACGACTCGGCGCTCGAGGAAATCGATCATTCCGCGCGCGAACGCGTGATTGGCCCCTACGAGAAGCTCAACTGGGACGGGCGCAAGATGCGCTGCGTCAGCATCGTACTGTTCGACGACCGTGGGCAGCCGGCGGGCATGATCTGCATCAATTTCGACATCGCGGTGTTCGAGGACGTGCGTTCCGCGCTGGACCTGTTCATCAAGGGAGCGGGGGTGGTGGCGCAGCCCGAGGAGCTCTTTCGCGACGACTGGCAGGAGCGCATCAACACCTTCCTGCATGGCTGGATGCGCGAGCGGCAGATCGGGCTCAATGCGCTCACGCGCGATCACCGCCGCGAGCTCGTCGAGGCGCTCTACGCCGAAGGTGCGTTTCGCGGCAAGAGTTCGGCGAACTATGTCGCCAAAGTGCTCGGCATGGGCCGCGCCACGGTGTACAAGCACCTCAAGCAGTTGAAGGAGGAGGCGAACTGAGGTGCCGCGGCACGCTTACGTCGCTTCCCCTGTTTCATCCGCGCCGATCACGAGGTGCGTGGACGAGGACTCGAACATGAACGGCGGCACGTCGAGGTTTTGCGGTGCCGGCTTATCCTTGAATACGCGGCCCGCGAGATCGTAGGTCGAGCCATGACATGGACAGAGGAAGCCGCCGGGCCAGTCGCTCGGCAGGTTCGGCTGCGGCCCCGGTTGAAAACGCTGCGTCGGGGTACAGCCGAGATGCGTGCAGACACCGACCACCACGAGCAGGCCCGGGTTCTCCTTTCGTGAGCGATAGGCATTCTGGCAATACTTCGGCAGCGGCATCGAGAATGGATGCTCGGTATCGGGATCCGCGACCATGGGAGTCGCTTTATCGACTTCCTTCAGCATCTGCGCTGTGCGATTGACGAGGAAGACCGGCTTGCCGCGCCATGCCACCGTCATCATCGTGCCGGGGTCGAGCTTCGAGACGTCAGCTCGCACCGGCGCGCCGGCCGCTCTCGCGCTTTCGGGCGGATTGAGCGATTCGACGAACGGCACGAGCGTTGCTATTGCGCCGAGCCCACCGATTGCCGAGGTAGCGATGAGCCACGTCCGGCGTTCCTGGTCGAATGGTTTTTGCCCGCTTTCAGGAGCCGGCCCCGGCCCTGGCATATCAGCTGCGTTGTCCACGCTTTCTCTTCCTTTCCGGACGTCCGCCCGGATATCAAGGAGTCCTCATCATGCTCCGTTCGATTCAGCGGAAATGAAAGCGTTCGCCCTCGAGGCGCCGCGTCGTGAAATCGCTCGAGAGGTCTTTCGCTTTCCAATTGGGTATGGCGTTCGGCCCGAACAGAGTGGGCGAAATATTGGCGTTGCGGTCGTGCGCGATTTGTCCCGATTTCACGCGCAGCATCGAATAGCCGTCGTGCCGGAACTCCGACGCGGCGGAAAACGGATTGGGCATGGCGAGCGACTCGGCGTCCGCCGCATGCGCGGCGAGCGGGAGCGCGCAGACGAAGCACGCGACGGTCATGACACCGATCTGGGTATGTGTCATAGCAGCACCTCACTGTGTCGAAGCGCCGGTGCCTCCTCGGTCAGAACAACCGAACGAGCAGGCCGAAAATACCGAGCGTTACCACGAGCACGACCACCGTGACGGGCAGCACCAGCGCGATCGTGACGACGGGGCGCACCCATGCGGGCGCCCCCTCTTTTTTCCCTTCACATCGTCCAGACGAACATTTCATGAGCGTGTGTACCGCTGCCGATATCGACGGTCCGGCGCTCGGTCTTGCCGTCGTGGCTGGCTGTCACGACGTAGCGGCCTTTCGGCAACGAAAGCAGCATGAAAGGCCCTTGCGCCTCGGTGCTCAACATCGTCTTGCCGTGCATGCCGGTCAATTCGATGGGGACATCGGCCAGATATTCGTTGCCGTTGCTTTTCGTCTTGCCGACGAATTCGAGAGCGAGCGGGTAGTGCCGCATGGCTCGCTTCATCGCCGCCGCTTGGTCGCTGCCCACGCCGCCGGACAGGTAGGTAATGTCGCCCTGATGGTGAGCCGGCGGTAGAGGGGGCGTCGCCGCCGTTGCGGCCATTGCCGATTGCCAGAAGCCGGCGACAAAGAGCGCCGCCATCGCCGATAACGCAAGTCGTTTCATTGCAGTCCCCGTCGAATGAAAGAAAGCCTATGGGAGACCAATGCGCCCGCCGCCGCGCTTGCCACGTCTCGGCGGTCGGCGGCGCATTGAGTGCAACTCAACACTAGGAACGTCAGCTTAAAAGTCGCTTAAAAGCGGGCAGCGTCGCTATCCACGGCCCGCGGCGATACACACTCTACGCCTCGAGCGCGAGCAGCGCAAAGCTCGCGAGCCAGTGTTCGCCCATGTAGTCGCCGGCCACATGGGCGAGCGCGGTCCGGAGGTGCAGTTCGGCCGCGTCGTCGAGCGGCGCTTTGCGCGCATCGTTCGCAGGCAGCGCTCGCGCGAGCGAACGCTGGCACCAGGCACGGCTGAGGTTGAGACCGTCGAGATGAGCGATCTTGCCGTCGGAACGGTCGGTCACCGTCGCCGGGACGAACAGCGTCGCCGGTTCTCGCGCCGCGAGCCGCGGCAAAAATCGGTCGAACCACGCGGCGAACTCGGTGGCGGACAGCACACGGCGCATCAGCTCCGCCTCCATCAGCGACGGCGACAGGAACTCGTCGCCCGACGGCTCCCAGACTTGGCAGTCCTTGTCATCGAGATACCAGCGGCGAGCGGTGGCGGCAATCAGGTCGGCCAGGCCGCCGCGCGCCGTCGCGCGTGCGAACTCCAGGGCGAGCGACAGCGCGAATGCGGTATTGAAATGCGTGCCGACGCGCATGGGATAGCTCGCCTTCGGCAGGAATTCCTCGAATCGTTCGACGAAGAGGTCGGTCAATGGCGCCATTGTTCGCGCCCAACCCGCTGCATTCGCGGCGTTGGCGCTCGCCATCGCGTGTAGCTCGCCGGCGAGCGCAAGCAACCATGCCCATCCATACGGACGTTCGAAGGTGCGGTTGTGCGGCAAGCTCAGGTACGCGAGTTCACCTTCCACGTTCCGTCGCGTGAAATGCTCGTCGACGACCGCGGTGATACGCGCGGCTTCCGGCAGGCCGGGGTAGCGATGCAGAAGTCGCAGTACGAGCCAGTAACCGTGAACGCACGAATGCCAGTCGTAGCTGCCGTAAAAGATCGGGTGCAGCTCGCGTGGCGAGCGCACGTCTTCCGGGCCGGCGAGCGCATGGGTCAGCTTGTTCGGATATTCCCGCGTCAGATGCGAAAGCGCGAGCGCGGCGAACTTCGAGGCGATCGCGGGCGTGAGTCGGGTCGTCATGATGTCGGCATCCTGGTTTTCTTCGCGCCCGCGCCGGCTTCGTAGCGCCGCATCGCCTCGCTCACCTCGTCCTTCAACCGCGCCAGTGCCGCGACGTCAGGCGCGGGCGGCTGCAACGCGGCCCAAAGCAATTCGATGAGCTGCTCGGCCGTGACGTCGATATCGGCGCTGCGATGCGCGAGCGTCGCTTCCCATAGTACGTGCTCCATCGGCCCGAACACCATCGACCGCATGAGCCGCAGCGGCACGTCGGTACGAACCTGTCCCGTCTGCTGGCCCTGTGCGAGCACGCGCATCAGTGGCGCCGTATAGCGCCGTTGCAAGGCCGTCAGTTCGTCGCCGAGCGCGTGTTGTTTCGTGCGCCCCTCGGACAGCACGAGCGAGCAAAGCCCCGTGCCGTGCACGAGCATCAACCTCAGATGCATGCGAACGATGAAAGCGAACTGTTGGCGGACGCTGCCGTCGCGCGGAAGACCTTCTTCGATCGCCGCAATGATTTCGTCGTACCAATCACTGATGACGCGGGCGCAGAGTTCGCGCTTGCCGCGAAAGTAGCTGAAAACAGTGGCTTCCGAGACGCCGAGCCGCTGAGCGATTTCGGCCGTCGTGGCGCGTTCGTAACCCTTTTCGGAGAACACGTCGCGGCCCGCCTGAAGGATGTCCTTCACGCGTTGCTGCGACTTGGGCCCCGCCGGCTGGCGACGTATTCCGTTCGCTTCGGCCTTGAGTTCTTCCATCGTATGAGTCATATTCAGATTTCATGGAGACGGCAGCTTCCGTCACGGATAGTAGCACCGTGCACGCTGGCCTGGCACGTGTCACAGGAAATTGAGCAATACTCAATAAAACAGTTGACGCATACGTAAATGTGGCGTGAAATGCGCGGTGACCGCATGTGCGGCGTCCCGCGCCTGACCGAGGCGTGGCGGCGGGCCGCCCTAACGAATTCCAGGAGATTGGAGACATGAGCAACGTGCCCGGACTTCAGTTCGCGCTTGGCGAAGACATCGACATGCTGCGCGATACGCTGAACCACTTCGCGATGAAGGAGATCGCGCCGCGCGCAGCCGAGATCGATCGCACCGATCAATTTCCGATGGATCTCTGGCGCAAGTTCGGCGAGCTCGGCGTGCTCGGCATGACGGTCGCGGAGGAGTACGGCGGCGCCAACATGGGCTACACGGCGCATATGGTGGCGATGGAGGAGATCTCGCGCGCGTCGGCGTCGGTCGGTCTCTCGTATGGCGCGCATTCGAACCTCTGCGTCAACCAGATCCACCGTAACGGCACCGATGCGCAAAAGCGCAAATATCTGCCGAAGCTGGTCTCGGGCGAGCACGTTGGCGCGCTGGCGATGAGCGAGCCCAACGCCGGCTCGGATGTCGTCGGCATGAAGCTGCGCGCTGACAAGCGCGGCGACCGTTACGTGCTGAACGGCACGAAGATGTGGATTACGAACGGGCCCGATTGCGACACGCTCGTCGTCTACGCGAAGACCGACGTCGACGCCGGCCCGCGCGGCATCACGGCGTTCATCGTCGAGAAGGGCATGAAGGGCTTCTCGGTTGCGCAAAAGCTCGACAAGCTCGGCATGCGCGGCTCGCACACGGGTGAGCTCGTGTTCGCGGACGTCGAGGTGCCCGAAGAAAACATCCTCGGCAAGCTGAACGGCGGGGTGAACGTGCTGATGAGCGGGCTAGACTATGAGCGCGCCGTTCTCGCGGGCGGCCCGACGGGCATCATGCTTGCCTGCATGGACGCCGTCGTGCCGTATATCCATGACCGCAAGCAGTTCGGCCAGTCGATCGGCGAGTTCCAACTGATCCAGGGCAAGGTGGCCGATATGTACACGACGCTGCAGGCTTGCCGGGCCTATCTCTATGCGGTTGGGCGCCAGCTCGACTCGGTCGGCAAGGAGCATGTGCGCCAGGTGCGCAAGGACTGCGCGGGCGTCATTCTCTATACGGCCGAAAAGGCGACGTGGATGGCCGGCGAGGCAATCCAGATCCTCGGCGGCAACGGCTACATCAACGAATTCCCCGTCGGCCGTCTCTGGCGCGATGCGAAGCTCTATGAGATTGGCGCCGGCACGAGCGAAATCCGGCGCATGCTGATCGGCCGGGAGCTGTTCGCGGAAACGGCGTGAACCGGCATGTCGTTCACTCGCGAATCGATCCGCACAACGAACGCTGGGCCGTCGCTCCGGTGACGGTCGCCAATCGAAGCAAACGATCCTATGCCGACCATCGAAAGCAAGCTCAATCCGCGCTCGGATGAATTCCGGGCGAACGCGGCCGCGCTCGAGGCGCTCGTCGCCGATCTGCGCGCGA
>JBCNPL010000270.1:0-4313 GCA_039593375.1 Paraburkholderia sp.
GTGACCAATCCCTCAGCGATGAAGTACGTGCAGTGCACGGCGTCGCTCGCGAACATTCCGAACTGGCTCATACAGGTGCTCGACATGCTGCCCGGCGTTTCGATCGCGAACGGGTCGGTATCGTCGTTCGCCGTCGCCCAACTGGGCCCCGCGCAGACGACCTGCGCGATCCCGGTGTTCGTGTGCACCAAAGGAACGTCGCCGACCTACAACGTGAGCCACACAGTCGGCGAATGGATCGCGTCCAAGGACGGCGCAGCACCGGCATTCGGGTCGGGCAATTTCGGATGGGCTGCCCTCGATGGCTCGGACAGCGCGACATCGATCAAAAACGAGTTGACGTCGAACTACTGCAGCTTGCCTGCGGTGGGCTCGAGCATCGGCACCACGGGGAACAAGGTCGCCGACGCGGGCGCGTACAACACGCGCTTCGGCATCTACGCAAACCCGTACGCACAATCGGGGGCAACTCCCGACTTCACCGGGTACGCCTATACGTCCCTGACATGGTCCTCGGGATCGAATGCGTACAACGGGAATAACGGCAACGGAAGTACCAGCAACTTCGTCAGCGAGCGCGCCAAATTTGCCGCCTACCAGGGGGACGGCACCGCTTTCGGCACCGGCAACGGCGGTACATCGGGCTCGTACCAGACAACCGATTACACGCTTGGTGCCGACCGAAGGCTCGCGCTCGCACCCGAGGTGGACTGCTCGGTTCTGGGCACCACCGGCACACACACGATGCCAATCCTCTGGTGGGACTGCGTGCTGATGCTCGATCCGATGCAATCCACGGGAAAGGCCGGCCCCGTTCATCTGGAATACGAAGGAAAGTCCACGGATGCATCGGTTCCCTGCGCGACACATGGCGTTCCAGGCGACAGCAATTCGGTGGGACCGCGCGTCCCCGTCCTGGTCCAATAGACGAGGCGAACATGAGCACGCGCCATTTCAAGCATCCAAGGCGTCCCGGACTGTTGCGGCGCGAGCGGACGCGCGGCGTCGCCATGGTCGAGTTCGCCATCGTCCTGGTTCCGCTCATCATGCTGGCCATGGGCGTGGCCGAATTCGGTCGCGCCATTTGGCAGTATGAAGCGCTCACCAAGTCGACGCGTGACGCGGCGCGCTACCTTTCGACCTATTTGCCGAACGATCCCGCCTACCCTGTCGCCTCCGCGAAGTGCCTCGTCGTCTATGGCAGTACCAGTTGCCCGAGCGGGACGGGCACGCCCCTCGTCGACGGCCTGACGACTTCGATGGTGGTCATCTGCGATGCGGTCAACTCCGCCGGTTGCCAGGATTCGACCGATCCCACTCAGTTCAGCAACGTGCCGACTTACGACACGACCAACAACGCGTCCGGCGGCACGCAATCGGGCAGCATCAACCTCGTGGAGGTCAAGGTCGAGGGCTTCCCTTACACGCCGATCGAGCCGTTCTTCAAGTTGCCGACGCCGTTCAATTTCAACAATATTCTTACCGTGATGAGGCAGGTGTCATGAACTCTCACGCGCTTCGCATTTCGTCGCGTCGGCACAAGCAAGGCGGCGCAGCCATAGTCGAGTTCGCTATCGTCGCCGCCGTGTTCTGCACGTTGCTGATCGGCGCGTTCGAATTTGCCCGCGTTCTCTTTTACTGGAATACGGCCAGCGAAGCACTACGTCTCGGCGCGCGCACCGCCGTCGTTTGCGACGCCGACGCATCGGTCGTCAAGTCCAGGATCACAGGACTGCTTCCGCTACTGGCGTCCTCCAACGTCAGCGTCAGCTACTCACCGTCCGGTTGCGACTCGGATCCGACGACGGCGCGCAACACGTGCACGTTCGTATCGGTCAGCGTAACGAACGTCAGCGTTCAGACGATGATCCCGTTCCTGCCCCTGACACTGACGATGCCGCCGCTCACCACCACCTTGCCGCGTGAGAGTCTCGCAACGTCGACGGGCGGCTCCGTCTGCCAATAATTCACTGAGCACTGCGAAACGATCATGATCGACATTCTCTGCATCTCGAAGGACGCCTCGCGGCTCGCACAGGTCGCTCGTCTGATCGGCGAGTGCGGCGGCTACCGAACCACGCGCACGCTCGGCAGTCCGTCGCAGATCGCTCAGCGGGGCGACACGCTCGAATCGTTCGACGCGTTGATCGTCGACGCCTCCACGCTCGCCGAGGCCGAGCTGTCCGTCGTCACCGACATCAGCCACCGTCATGATCAGCTCACCTGCATCCTGCTGACCGCGGACGATTCCCCGCAAACGTTGATCGCCGCGATGCGCGCGGGCTTCCGCGACGTTCTCGCATGGCCGCTCGATCAGCGCTCGCTCGGCGAAGCGCTACTGCGCGCCGAGAGTAAGCGCGCGGCGCGCGGCGGCCAGGAAACGCGCATCGTCTCATTCATGTCGTGCAAAGGCGGAACGGGAACGACGTTCGTGGCTGCCAACGTCGCGCATGCGATCGCGACGCACTCGAAAAAGCGCGTTCTGCTGATCGACCTCAACCCGCTCTACGGCGACGCGGCTTTCCTCCTCACGAACGAGACGCCCGCGTCGACGCTCCCGCAGATATGCAGCAGCGTCGAGAGGCTCGACTCGGCCTTTCTCGATGCGAGCCTCGTCCACGTCAGCGACACGTTCCATATCCTGGCCGGCGCGGGTGACCCCGTGAAGGCAGCCGAAGTCAGCAGCGACAAGCTCGAATGGCTGCTCGGCATCGCGATCCCTCGCTACGACTACGTGATATTCGATCTCGGCGAATCGATCAGTCAGCTCTCGATTCTCGCCCTCGATCGCAGCAACGAGATCCACCTCGTGCTTCAGCCGAGCATGCCTCACGCGCGCGCGGGACGGCGCCTGCAGGACATTCTCGGATCGCTGGGCTACGCGTCCGATCGCATGCGGCTCGTGCTTAATCGCTACCACCGGCGCGCGGACCGCACACGCGCCGCGCTCGAAGAGGTCCTCGACATGGTGCCGTACCAGGTGATTCCGGAAGACGCCGAAGTCGTATCCGACGCGCTGAACGAGGGCGTTCCGGTAGCCGAGATGAAACGCAACTCCGGCGTGGCGCGCGCCATCCAGCAGCTCGCCGATAACATCGTCGCCCGAGTGCCCGTGCCTACGCACGGTCGCGCGCATGTCGAATCTCGTCCGTCGCGCTTCTTCGGCCGCGGCGCGACGCCGAAACTGAAAACCATGTAATCCCGAGACAGCGCTCGCAAGGAGATCGCCATGTCGTTGCGTGAACAGATAAGCGGCCAGTTCGTACAGTCGTTCGGAGAACGTGACAGCGCGCCCGGCGCAGCGAACGGACTGGCGCACGCGGCCTACCAAAGTCTCAAGCGCGAGGTCCATCTCGCGGTGCTCGAACGCGTCGAGCTCGAGCGCTTGTCGAGGCTCCCCGTGGACCAGGTTCGGCAGGAAATCGCCGCGCTGATCGCCCGCATTCTCGAGGAAGAACGAGCGCCCGCCAACGATGTCGAGCGCAAACAGCTCGTCACGGACGTCTACGACGAAATGTTTGGATTCGGCCCGCTCGAAGTGCTGCTTCGCGATCCGACCGTCTCGGACATCCTCGTCAACACCGCAAAGCAAACCTACGTCGAGCGCAAGGGCAAGCTCGAGCTGACCGATGTCACGTTCTACGACGACGCGCATCTGATGAAGGTCATCGAGAAGATCGTCTCGCGCGTCGGGCGGCGCATCGACGAATCGAGCCCGATGGTCGATGCGCGTCTGCCGGACGGCTCACGCGTCAATGCGATCATTCCGCCTTCGGCCATCGACGGACCGCTCGTCTCGATCCGTCGCTTCGCCGTGAATCCGCTGCAGATCTCCGATCTGATCAAGCTGCATACGCTCACGCCGCCGATGGCCGAACTGTTGGACGCGCTCGCGCGCGCCAAGGTCAACATTCTCATATCGGGCGGCACGGGCAGCGGCAAGACGACGCTGCTCAACATCCTGTCGGGCTACATTCCCGGCGACGAGCGCATCGTCACGATCGAGGATGCAGCCGAACTGCAATTGCGGCAGCCGCACGTGCTTCGGCTCGAGACGCGTCCGCCGAACATCGAAGGACGCGGCGAGATTACGCAACGCACGCTCGTGCGCAACGCGTTGCGGATGCGTCCCGATCGCATCATCCTCGGCGAGGTGCGCGGCGCGGAAGCGCTCGACATGCTCGCCGCCATGAACACCGGCCACGAGGGATCGCTCGCGACGATCCACGCCAATACGCCGCGCGATGCGCTGACGCGGCTCGAAAACATGATCAACCTTGCCGGAATGTCGCTGCCGCCGAAGACGATGCGCC
>JBCNPL010000271.1:0-4297 GCA_039593375.1 Paraburkholderia sp.
CGGGATCATTGTAGTCGATTCTACGAACTAACTAGATGGTACAAATTCGTATAAACCCCAAACGACAAAACACTGCGAATGCGCGAAACTCCGTCGGAATCGCCGCACGACGCGTGCCTCGATGTCGGCGTCGGGGCGTCGCGTGCGATCAGCGGACGATGGTCATTGCTTTTGGAGCTTCATGTGCGGAAAACATTCGAGCGTTCTTTTCTAGTCGGATTGATAGGTGGGGGTATCGGCGGCTCGCTGTCCCCCGCGATGCACGAAGAGGAGGCCCGGCAGTTGGGAGTCGGCTGTATCTATCGCCGTATCGACCTCGAGGCGCTTTGGCGCGATAAGCCGACGTTGCCCCAGCTGTTGGCCGCCGCCGAGTGGATGGGCTTCGACGGCCTCAATATCACACATCCCTGCAAACAGGCTGTCATCCCATTGCTCGACGATCTGTCGGACGATGCGCGCGCGCTAGGCGCCGTCAACACAGTGCAGCTCAAGGACGGCCGACGGATCGGACACAACACCGACTGGTCCGGCTTCAAGCGCGCGTTCGAGCGCGGCTTGCCCGACGTCGAAGTTGGACGGGTCGTGCAGCTTGGCGCGGGCGGCGCCGGTGCGGCCGTGGCCCACGCCGCTCTGACGATGGGGGCCCGCGAGCTCACGATTTTCGATGTCGATCCCGCGCGGGCACAATCATTGGCCACCGCGTTACAGGCGCGCTTTCCGTCGGCCCGTGTCAGTGCGGGCGACGGCTCACCGGAGGCCTTGTCCGACGCGCTCGCCGCGGCCAACGGTCTTATCCACGCGACGCCGACGGGAATGGCCAAGCACCCGGGCCTACCGTTGCCGGCCGAGTTGTTGCACCGAAGCCTTTGGGTGGCCGACGTCGTCTACTTTCCGATCGAGACGGAGTTGCTCAAAGCGGCTCGGGCGCGCGGTTGCCGCACGCTCGATGGCGGCGGAATGGCCGTCTATCAGGCAGCCGGGGCATTCGAGCTGTTTACCGGAATCGCGCCCGACGCCGAGCGGATGTACACGCATTTTCGGACACTGCTGCGCTAAGGGCGCGCTTTCGACTTTCGCTTTCGACAATACGAGAAGAGTGGACAGATTAGGAGACAGGTAATGCAAAAGCCCATTTCGTCAGGACTGCCAAACGAGCGTTACGCTTCGGCGGGCGCGGCTGCGAACGTGATGCGCCGGTCGTCGGCGCGCTATCGGATTCTCGCGCTGCTCGCGATCGGCACGATGATCAACTACCTGGACCGGACGGTTCTCGGCATCGCGGCGCCGCAGCTCACCAAGGAGCTCGGCATCGGCGCGGCCGTGATGGGCATCGTCTTCTCGGCGTTTTCATGGACCTATGTCGCCGCGCAGATCCCGGGCGGTCTGTTTCTCGACCGCTTCGGCAGCAAGCTGACTTACTACCTTTCGATGACGTTCTGGTCGCTCTGCACACTCGCTCAAGGGCTCGTGCACGGCGTCGCGCCGCTCCTCGCGTTCCGGCTCGGACTCGGCGTTTCCGAGTCTCCGTGTTTTCCGACGAACAGCCGCGTCGTGGCTACCTGGTTTCCGCAGCGCGAGCGTGCCTTGGCGACGGGCACTTATACGGTCGGCGAATACATCGGGCTCGCGTTTTTCAGTCCGTTGCTGTTTGCGCTGATGGGTGCATACGGCTGGCGCACGCTGTTCTTCGTCGTCGGCGCCGCGGGTATCGTGTTCGCCATCGTGTGGTGGTGGCTCTACCGCGAGCCGCGTGAGCATCCGCGTGCCAACCAGGCGGAACTCGAATACATCGAGGCGGGCGGCGGATTGACGCATCAACACACCGGTTCGGCGGTCCGTAGCGAGAATCGGTTTTCGTGGAAGATGGTCGGAAAGCTGCTCAAGCAGCGTCAACTGGCGGGCATCTGCCTCGGTCAGTTCGCGGGCAATTCGACGCTCGTGTTCTTCCTGACCTGGTTCCCGACTTACCTGGCCACCGAGCGGCACATGGGCTGGCTCAAGATTGGTTTCTTCGCGGTCCTGCCATTTATCGCGGCATCGGTTGGCGTGCTGTTCGGCGGCTGGCTCTCCGATTCACTGCTGCGCCAGGGCAAGTCGGCCAATGTCGCACGCAAGCTGCCGATCATCGCCGGCTTGTTGTTGGCATCGACGATCATTCTCGCCAACTACGTGAAGAGCGATACGGTCGTGATCGCGATCATGTCGCTCGCCTTCTTTGCACAGGGGATGGCCGCGCTCGGGTGGACGCTCGTGTCCGATATCGCGCCGGAAGGCCTGCTCGGGCTCACGGGCGGGATCTTCAACTTCGCGGCGAACCTCGCGGGCATCGTAACGCCGCTCGTGGTCGGCTTCGTCGTAGCCGCGACCGGATCGTTCGTCGGGGCGCTGCTCTTCATCGGCGTCGTCGCGTTGATCGGCGCGCTTGCCTACATTTTTGTCGTAGGTGATATCAAGCGCATCTCGCTCGACTAAGGGCGATCATCCTATGCGGCAAAGTGCGCTGTTCTCATGAAGCTTCGACCTGAGCCAGATTGGACGCCACTGCGTCGATGACACCCGTCCAATCGGCCCGGGCGCTCTGGCGAAACAGTCGCACCGTCGGATACCAGGGCGTGTCGTCGCGGCCGAGCAACCAGCGCCAATCCGGCACCAGCGGCAACATGACCCACGCCGGCCGCCCCAGCGCGCCGGCCAAATGCACGGGCGAGGAATCGACCGAAATGAGCAGGTCCACGACAGTCAGTATCGCTGCCGTATCCTCGAAGTCGGCGATTTCATCGCTCAGTGAGACGAGGGACATGCCAGTCGGCGGCGCCGCGGCCTGCGCCGCGGCTGGTCCTTTCTGGATCGACACGAACGTGACGCCGGGACGCGCGAGCGGCGCGAGCTGGGCCAGTGTCAGCGAGCGGTTCCCGTCGTTCGGGTGTGTTGGCCGCCCCGCCCAGACGAGTGCAACGAGCGGTCGTGGCAGACCCGCCAGCCGCTGCCGCCATTTGGCGGTACGTCCCGAGTCAGCCGACAGATAGGGAAGGGCCGGCCCGGGCAATTCGGAGAGCTCGAGTCCCATTGCCATCGGCAGGCTCATCATCTCGCAGTGCATATCGAACGCCGGCGGCAGCGTGCCGCGCACGATGAGTTCGTCGAAACCGGCGCCGCGTTGGGCGATCGAAAGGCTTTCGGCGTTGATCTCGAGGATCACGCGGGCTTGGCTCCGAGCCTTCGCCCAGGCGACCATGCGCAGGAATTGAAACGTGTCGCCGTAGCCCTGCTCGTCGTGGATGAGCAGTGTCTTGCCAGGGATGGCGCGCCCGTCCCAGCGTGGCCGTTGCACCTTGCGCTCGATCGTCGTCGTATGCGGCAGGCTGTACCGGTACGCATATTCGCGCCAGCCGCGTTCGAACTCGCCGAGTAGCAAAAGTGTTTCGGCAAGGTCGAAGCGCATCCGGTAATCGCCCGGTACGGCAGCGACGATCATTTCCTGGATGGCTCGTGTTTCCTCGATGCGTCCCTGCGGCCGGATGACGCGCGCAAGCAGTTGCCAGATCGGCAGCGGCGCACGGCCCGATGCAACGTAGGGACGCAACAATGCTTCGGCGTCTTCAAAGCGGCCGGCCGCGACGAGCGCCGTGACCTGCCGCTCGATCCCGGCGATGTCCTCCGGCTTCATTGCCGGTCGACACCGAGGGCCGAGAGCAAGGGTCCGAGGTATTGCGCATAGCGCAGGCCGCGGCCCTTCGAGCTTTGATAGATCGGCTGGCGCACCTGGTTGACGCTGGCCGTGCGCACCATGCGCCGGTTTTCATGGAAGCGCAGACATGCGTCTTCCCATTGCAGGCCGACGAAGCTGACGAGTCGCCGTGCCTCATTCTCGAGATCGTCGACGATGCGCTCATAATCGACCTCGATAAAACGGTCGGCCGGCAACACCGAGCGCCAGTGTTCCATCAGTTTCTCGTAATATCCGTAGAACTCGCCTAGCTCCCGCTGATCGTAACTAAAGAGTTGCTCGCCGCCGAAATGCTTCGTATAGCAGGAGAAGCATGTATCGATCGGATCGCGGAGACAGTGGATGATGCGCGCACCGGGAAGGCTCAGCGGGATCAGGCCGGCATAGAGGAAGTTGGCCGGCATCTTGTCGATCATGCGCGCGCGGCCCCGCGCAAGCGGTGCCACGCGCGCGAGGTACTCGCGGCCTAGGCGCGCGGTGTCTTCGCTCGTCATCGTGCGCACGCAGTCCGGAAACGCGCCGCTGCCCTCTACCAGCAGACGCAGTGCCGATAGCTCGCCGGCCCCCGTT
>JBCNPL010000272.1:0-4292 GCA_039593375.1 Paraburkholderia sp.
AGCAGGGCAGCACTGCCCCATTCACGGCCTTACGACTGGCGCAGGACCTGTTCGTCGCCGAACGCGACCTACGTACGATCGTGATTGCTGCCGCAGAGAAGTGGGTGGCACCGTTTTCTCGCCACATTGGAACGGGCCCACTGCAAGGGGACGCAGCCGCCGCCCTCCTTCTGGAACGCTTTGGTGCGAGCACGCGCGGCTTGCGCCTCATCGACGCTCAAACCCATCCTTGTCCGGCATCAAGCGGCGACTCGCCGCATCGCCACGCGCATCCTGACCCACGTCTACTTCAAACGATGCTGCAATTGATCGCCACGCTGCTCGCAAAACACGCGATTGCCCCGTGCGACGTCATCGCCGTCGGACAATGCCACACGCACGCGCTTGCCGCTGCACTGCAGCAGGAACTCGGCATCGCCTCGCTTGCAGGCGTGCACACGCACGATGCGAATCTCGGTGCAGCGGATTCGATCGAACAATTGACGAGCATGGCCCAGACGCATACCTTCCCATCACAGCACACCGTCTTGCTATGGAATATCGCATCGTGCGGCTACGTAGGTTGCGCGCTGCTCGACGCACATAGTGCGCCAGTGCTCGCGCGCCCCCTGGGCGAGCGCTCCTCATGGTAGACACCTCAATCGGCATCCCGTGTGTCGCCTACCACCTTCCGGAACATGTCGACTGCGTTCGCCACTGGGCACGTCGCACCGGCCAATCCGCTGCTGTGGTGGCAAAGCTCGAGCAGGCCGGCGTACGCAATTTTCACGTGGCACGCGGGCAAAGTGCCTTCAGCCTCGCGATTCAAGCGGTCGACTCGCTGCTGCGCAGTGCACCAATCTCGCCCGAGTCAATCGACTGCCTGGTCTACACTCACACGCTGCAGGGCAGCATCGCCCCGCCACCGGTGTCTTTGCCGCGGCAGCTATGCGAGTATTTCCGCCTTGTAGGCGTCCCGTCGTTCTCGTTTGCCCAGCAACACTGTGCGTCCTCGCTCGGTGCGTTGCGCATCATTCGTGCAATGTTCATCGCTCATCCCGCCGTTCATCGCATACTGCTCGTCGGGGCGGACGTGATGCCTATGGAGACCGAACGCGCGATGGGCGCGTCAGGGCTGCTCGGCGACGGCGCATTCGCCGCGTTGATCGAGCGCCACGCGCGCACCAATCGCCTCGTCGCACTGGCCACGCATGCGAGCGGTCGCGGCTGGCGCGGAATGCTAGGACAGACCGAAGCGAGTTTCCTTGCGCAGTACCAGCTCGTCGCGCGAAAACTCATCGCGCAAGTCGCCCAGGATGCACACATTGCGCTCACCGAGCTCGATCGCATCTTGCCGCCTCATCTGAATCAGCCTGCGTGGCGGCGTCTCGTCCAATCGATGGGGCTGCCACCCGAGCGCCTTTTCGCGCACAATTTTTCCCGTATCGCACACGTTACCGTAAGCGACCCGTTTATCAACCTGGCTGACTGCGGCCCAATCGCGCAAGGCGCCCCCTTGGTGCTCTATGCGCAGGGCGTAGGGGGATTTTCAGCTGCCGCATTGCTGATTCATTAGATGCGCACACTCCACACCCGATCGCCCCTGGAAGCCCATGGCCTCATGCCATGCAGCCGCGGATCGACGTGATATACGCGAGTGCGCGGGTCGATGTATCAAAACATTACATTTTTATGGCTGTGATACGGCTGCAAGCGACTACACTTGCTTTTTGCATGGCGATCAATTGGTCAATAGCAGAACATGCGCCACCTGCAATCGCCACGCATTGTGCTGCTTCAATCCAAAACGACGCACGTCCGGCCACCGCGCCGCGCACCAGTGCGCGAAGTTCCTCCGAGGGCCTCCTGTGGATCGAGTCTGTCAACGCGGCGCGGGTGACACACCCACCGTACCGCAGCCCTTAACATCAAGCCTGGCCGGCCGATGGGCACCGCTGGCCACCGCCTTTCTCAATACCGTGGACCTGTCGTCTTTGCTGAAGTTGTTCGGTGACGTGTCCGCTTCGTTGGGCTTCCCACGCTTTGCCATCAGCCGAGTCTCACGAAGACACACGGGAAACGGCCGCGCGATGGCGGTCGAGACGCTTTGCGCACGCTATCCGGATCATTGGGTCGCCCATTACGCGCAACGAGACTACGGTCCGGTCGATCCGGTCCATCGGATGGCGTTTGCCCGTGCCACACCCTATCGATGGGCCGACATCAGAGGCTTGAATCGCATCGAGCAACGCGTGCTCGGTGAGGCACGCGACGCGGGATTAACCAGTGGCGTGAGTATCCCGCTTCGCGAGACCAACGGCGACATCCTGCTGGTGAATCTCGCCAGTCCGTCGCCGGAGATCAAGACAGAAGTCCACATGCGCCTCGCGAGCTCAATTGGCGCGCTCTTTCATCAAGAGCTCCATCGATTGATGAAGCCCCATCGGCCTGAGCCGGCGATTGAACTCTCCCCGCGCCAACAAGAGTGCCTTGCGTGGGTTGCCCGGGGTAAATCGTCATGGGCGATCGCCTCCATTGTTGGCATATCGCCCCATACCGTTGACTACCATATCGCCGAAGCGATGAAGATTCTGGGCATCAACAGTCGAACCGCGGCAGCCGTGCATGCCGTCACAACCGGCTTGATCCAGGTGTAAGCGGCCAGCAGGACCGTCTGCGGCAGTTCCTGCCGGCCACCCGACCATCGACCGGCCTCATTGTGGACTCATGGCGCCATCAGCACATTCGAGCTTACCCGCGCGTGCCCGCACAATCGCATGCATCGCGAGGGCGACTCGCTACGGGCGTCCTGTCAACTTCATCGGCGCCGCACCTCCCCACCTAACTAGTTCCCCTCACCTCACGCGCTTGATAGCGTGGCATCGGCTATTTTGTTTGAGGGGAAAATCGTGCCATCCATCTTCGCTGGCAGTTTCGACGACATGCCAACTATGATGCATCGCCGCCTCGGCGTGTTCCGCTACGACGTCTTTGTAGGTCGACTGGGTTGGCAGTTACCCGGAGCGGACGCGACGAGCCTGACCGAATGGGATCAGTTTGATCGGGGTCGTACGATTCACGTCGTCTCGGTCGATCAGGCTCAGCACATTTGCGGGTGTGCACGATTGATACCGACCACACAGCCGTATTTGCTCCAGACACTGTGCGCGCCTTCAGCGGCTCTAGACTTGCCATGCGCACCCTCGGTCTGGGAACTGTCGCGGTTTGCCGCCCGCTGCGGGACAAACCCGACCATGCGCGCATCAACTGGAATGCAGCTGTTTCCTTCGATTCTCGCAATCGCCGCGTCACTGGGCGCCACATGCGTCATCGGTGCCATGACACGTGCCGTGGCACGACTTTACCAGCGTTGCGGTCTGGCGCTCCAAGTCGTCAACACTGTCGAAACCGCAGGTCGTCCAGCCTACCTGATTGGCGCAATCGAACTCACGCGATCGACGTTCACGAATCTGGGGTGCGACGCGCACGAGCTTTTGGCCGCCGTGACATGGCTCGGCGCCCATCCCACGTGAGTCGCACTTTCGATGTCCGTGCCCCCGCCCGATACCAGCGGTCATTGAAAGGCCGCTGGCCGGTGCCAAACACCGTTTCCGACCAGAAACTGACGCGGCATCTCGGCGGGATTGCGCGCCGCAGCGGGTTTGAACACACCCCGCCCGGCGCGAACGCGCTACATGCGCGGGCCCGCGCGATGATGTCGGCGATCGGTGTCTTTCACCCAGTCCGGCCGAATCGCAGATGCATAAGCCTGAGCACTGCGTGACGCTTCGCCATTGGCCTGAGCAGAAAACCCAAGTCGCTCGTCGATGGCACGCGCCACGGTCGACGATTTGGGCAGGCGTCGAGGATCACAATCGGCCCAAAACGTGAACATGCTCTCGAACAATACGCCCAAGATCGTTGTCGTATAAGGCAATTCGACCGTGACAAGCTTGCCGGGCGAATCAGCTTGAAGGGGCAAACCAGACATTGGCATTGTGGTTCTGCCCATGCCCGTGCACACCGCGTGAAGCTCGCGTTGCAATCGCGCCTCGACATCGCAATGGCTGACGGAAGAATCGACAATTGCACGGGTCAAGTTAGCCAGTTCCTGGGTTTTCAGCTCAAGGCGATTGTGCAATCGACCGACTTCCTGTTCTGCTCGCCGCACGCGCGCTTGCAGCGCCGAGCATTCGTCGGGCGACAGCGAACACTGCTCGTTCGTATAGTCAGCCTTCTCGGGGCGTTCCATGCGTCCACCTCTTCATGACCATGATCACCTCGGCACTGCGCCTCAACGGCATCAACCTACT
>JBCNPL010000273.1:0-4280 GCA_039593375.1 Paraburkholderia sp.
AAGAAGTCTCGTTCCTGATGCGCCTCTTCGTTACGGCGCTCGAGCGCGAAGTCGGGAAGCTGCATGCGAACGGCATCCGGCTTCGCGTGATCGGCGACCTTTCGCAGTTCGATTCGCGGATCCAGGATCTCATTCACCGGGCCGAAACCAAAACGGCTCGAAACAAGCGCCTCACGCTGACGATCGCGGCGAACTACGGCGGCCGCTGGGACATTCTGCAGGCCACCCGGAAAGTCGCGGAACAGGCGGCGCGCGAAGGCAGCGCCCGCGTCATCGACGAGCAGGCCTTCGCGGAGCATTTGGCGATGGCCTACGCGCCCGAACCGGACCTTTTCATCCGCACGGGCGGAGAAACGCGCATCAGCAATTTTCTGCTCTGGCAGCTCGCTTATACCGAGCTCTACTTTACCGAGACATTCTGGCCCGATTTCAACGCCGACACGTTGGCCGACGCGATCGCCTCGTATGGGCGGCGCGAGCGGCGGTTCGGCCGGACGAGCGCGCAGTTGGAGCCGCAATCGCAGGACGCCGATTCGCTCCCATGCTGAAGACCCGTGTCGTCACAGCCGTCGTGCTGCTGGCGGTGTTCGTTCCGGTCACGCTCTATGCGCCGGCGGCCGGGTTCGGCGCGCTGATCGGGCTCGTCGTCGTCGTGGCGGCGTGGGAATGGGCACGTCTTTTGAATCTTTCAGGCATGCCGGCCGTGGGATATGCGGCGCTGGCGGCGCTCGCGGTGCTCGCGAGCGCGAGGCTCGGCTCCGGAATGCGCGCCGCGCGGCCGCTGTTCGAGGCGGCGGCGGTGTTCTGGCTGCTCGCGGGGCCGTTCGTGCTCGTGCGCAAGCCGCGGCTCGCGCACGGCGCATGGCGTGTCTTTCTGTTTCTGGCCGGCATCGTCGTGTTCACGGCGTGCTGGCATGCGCTCGTCGTGGCGCGCGCGATCGGCGTATCGTTCGTTCTATCGATCCTGATCGTCGTCTGGCTCGCCGACATCGGCGCATACTTTTCCGGCAAGGCATTCGGAAAACACAAGCTGGCGCCGGCGATCAGCCCCGGCAAGACGTGGGAGGGGGTTTTCGGCGGCTGGGCCGCGGTCATCGTCGTGGGGGCGGCCGCGCTCGCCACCCATGCGCTCGCGCCGACGCTTTTCACGGCGCTCGGCACGCGTCTCGGATGGGCGCGCGCCATGCTCGTGCTGACGCTCGTCGTCGCGTTCAGCATCGTGGGCGACCTGTTCGAATCGATGCTCAAGCGTCAGGCGGGCGTGAAGGACTCGAGCGGATTGCTGCCAGGGCATGGCGGCGTGCTGGATCGTGTCGATGCGTTGCTGCCGGCGCTGCCGCTCGCGATGCTGTTCATCGGCTAGCGGGCTGCGTTGGAGGATGAGGGTTCGGGTTTCAGGCGAATCGCCTCGAGGCCCCGGGAAAGAGATATGAAAAAACGTTTGACACTGCTCGGTTCCACGGGCTCGATCGGCGACAGCACGCTTGACGTCGTTGCCCGTCACCCGGAACGTTTCGCGGTCCATGCGCTGACCGCTCATCGCAACGGTGAGAAGCTCGTCGCGCAATGCCTCGAATTCCAGCCCGATGTTGCCGTGGTCGGCGATGCCGATACGGCTGCGAGCGTCGAGGCGAAGCTGCGGGCCGCCGGTTCGGCGACGCAAGTGGCTTACGGCCAGCAGGCGCTCGTCGAGGTGGCGAAAAGCGCCGCCTGCGATACGGTCGTGGCGGCAATCGTGGGCGCCGCGGGTCTCGCCCCGACGCTCGCGGCCGCCATGGCGGGCAAGCGGATCCTGCTCGCGAACAAGGAAGCGCTCGTCATGTCGGGCGCGATCTTCATGGACGCCGTTCACGACAACGGCGCGACGCTCTTGCCCGTCGACAGCGAGCACAACGCGATTTTCCAATGCTTGCCGCGCGAACTGTCGTTGCACGGCGGCGTCGCGAAGATCATTCTGACCGCGTCGGGGGGGCCGTTTCGCACGCGCGATCCGGCGACGCTCGGCGACGTCACGCCCGACGAGGCGTGCAAGCACCCGAACTGGGTCATGGGCCGCAAGATCTCGGTCGATTCCGCGACGATGATGAACAAAGGGCTCGAGGTGATCGAGGCTCATTGGCTGTTCGACCTGCCCGGCGAGCGCATCGACGTTCTGATCCATCCGCAAAGCGTGATTCATTCGCTCGTTTCCTACGCGGACGGCTCGGTGCTCGCCCAGCTCGGCAATCCCGACATGCGTACGCCGATCGCGCATGCGCTCGCGTTCCCCGAGCGCGTCGATTCGGGCGTGCCCCAACTGGATCTCGCCCAGGTCGCGTCGCTCTCTTTCGAGAAGCCCGACTACGAGCGCTTTCCTTGCCTCGCGCTCGCGATGCAGGCTCTCGCCGCGGGCGGCGTGGCCAGCGCGGCGCTCAACGCCGCGAACGAGGTGGCCGTGGACGCTTTCCTCTCGCGGCGCATTCCGTTCACGAGGATCGCGGAAACGGTCGCGGCCGTACTCGACGCACTGCCGAACCGCGTCCCGAACGGCCTGCCGGACGTTCTCGAAGCCGATGCGGCGGCGCGGCGCGCGGCGCTCGATTTCATCGCGTCGCGGCCGGCTGTCGGCCGTCGCCCCAACAGTACGGGCTCCGCCGATCGCGCGGTGCAGTGAGGCATCGATGAACCTGCTGATCGAAATCGCCGCATTCGCCGTCGCGATCGGCGTGCTCGTCGTCGTGCACGAGTACGGGCACTTCAGCGTCGCGCGGCTGTGCGGCGTCAAGGTGCTGCGGTTTTCGATCGGCTTCGGCAGCCCGCTCGTGCGCTGGGTCGGGAAAAAGAGCGGCACGGAATGGACGATTTCGGCGTTGCCGCTCGGCGGCTACGTGAAAATGCTCGACGAGCGCGATCCCGGTCCGGGTATCGACGAGAAGGATCTGCCGTTCGCGTTCAACCGCCAGTCCGTCGTCAAGCGCATCGCGATCGTGCTGGCCGGCCCGCTCGCGAACTTCGTGCTCGCCATCGCGCTCTTTGCCGTCGTGTTCGCATCGGGTGTCGTCGAGCCGACGGCTACGCTCGCGACGCCGCCGGCCGGCACCGTTGCCGCGCGCGCGGGGTTCGAAGGCGGCGAAACGATCCTCTCGATCGGCGACGAGCACGGCGCCGATATCGAGCCCGTGCGGTCATGGTCGGACCTGCGCTGGAAGCTGCTCGACGCGGCCTTCGATCATCGGCGCGTCGTCATGCGCGCGCACGACGGGCACGGCATCTACGATTTTCAAGTCGACCTCAGCAAGGTTCCCGAGCGCGACGTCGACGACGATTTCATGTCGAAGCTCGGCTTCGACGAAGGCGGGACGCTCTCTGTCGCCGCCGTCGAGCCCGGCAGCGCGGCCGCGCGCGCCGGCCTTGCCACGGGAGATGTGCTGCGCGGCATCGACGGCCGGCGCGTCGACGGCGCGCAGGCGTTCATTGCCTACGTGAAGGCCCACGCCGGCCGGCCGATCGTGCTGCAAGTGGAGCGCGGCGGCGCGGCGAAAGCCCCGATCGCCGTGACGATCACGCCTGAAGCGCGCCGCGATCCGGACACGGGCCTCGCGATCGGCCGCATCGGCGCCGCGCTCGCGACGAAGGTTTCGACGGTCGACGTCCGCTATGGTCCGCTCGAGAGCGTCGTGCGCGGCGCGCGGCGCACCTGGGAGATCGGCGTGTACTCGCTCCGGATGTTCGGCCGGATGCTGACGGGCGAGGCCTCGATCAAGAATCTCTCCGGGCCCGTGACGATCGCCGATTATGCTGGAAAGAGCGCACGGCTCGGCTGGGAGCCTTTCCTGTCCTTTCTATCGCTCGTGAGCATCAGCCTCGGCGTGTTGAACTTATTGCCGATTCCGGTATTGGACGGGGGGCATCTGTTATATTATTTGGTTGAAGCCGCGACCGGCAAAGCTGTATCGGAGCGTTGGCAGCTCGTTCTGCAAAGGGCCGGTCTCGTTTGCATCGTCGCGTTGTCGGCGATCGCGCTATTCAACGATCTGGCTCGGTTAATCCACTTCTAAAGCGTCCGGCGGCTCCTGCGCTCGGCAGGCCGCTCATGGATGGTTGCAGCTAAAAATACTGGGGATGCACGTTGTTGAAACCTCATCGCTTTGCTCGTAATGCCGTCGCGGCCGCTGCGTTTGCCGCTCATGGGCTCGTCGCCCATGCAACGACGCCTTTCGTGGTGAAAGACATCCGAATCGAAGGGCTGCAACGGATCGAACCCGGCACGGTGTTCGCCTACCTGCCGATCAAGCAAGGCG
>JBCNPL010000274.1:0-4274 GCA_039593375.1 Paraburkholderia sp.
GCGATAGACGGACGGCACGCCCTGCGCGATGCTTTGCGCGAGCCTGATCTTGAATTCGCGGAATCCTCCGCAGCCGAGCGCGTGACAGAATCGCGCGATCGTCGGCTGGCTGACACCGACGCGCTGGGCCAACTCGGTCATGGCAAGGTCGAGTACCTCGCGCGGGGTATCGAGAATGTAGTCGGCGAGTTTGCGTTCGGACGGGCGCAGTTGCGCGCGCATCGCTTCGATTCGGGCAAGCATGGTTCGGGGCACGCGTCGTGCGCAATGGTCGGTCGTCTACCCAGTATCGTTGTTTGTGTGTAGAAAATCTACATAATTTTGCTACGCGAGTTTTAGTTGAACGCTTAAAGCGCCCAGAGCAGGAAGGCGGCGTCGTGGACATCGGGGATGCTGCCCATTGCTGTGATGTAGTTTTTCTACTAAACTCCGTGCGCTCAGTCAGTCCCGCTGTTCTGTCCGGCGGCAGCCGCCGCCGTGTCGTTGCGATCGAAAGCGAGCCAAGATAGCGGTGCTCGCGGTTTTTCCAAGCAAAGGAGCGTTTCCCCATGGCTTCGCTGCATCCCACGCTGATCGAAGTGACCGAGCGCATCATTGCGCGCAGCGAGCGGACACGCTCGGCTTATCTGGCGCGTATCGACGCGGCCCAGGGAAAATTCCCGACGCGCGGCACGCTTTCGTGCGCGAACCTCGCGCACGGTTTCGCCGGACTCGAAGGCAACGACAAGCTCGCGATCAAGGCGATGCGGGTGCCGAACATCGGCATCGTCTCGGCCTACAACGAGATGCTCTCCGCGCATGCGCCTTACAAGGATTTTCCCGACATCATCAAGATGGCCGCGCGCGAGGCGGGCGGCGTCGCGCAATTCGCGGGAGGCGTGCCGGCCATGTGCGACGGCGTTACGCAGGGCAACCCGGGCATGGAGCTATCGCTTTTTTCGCGTGAAGTCATCGCGATGGCAACGGCTGTCGCGCTGACGCACAACATGTTCGACGCCGCGCTTTGCCTCGGCATTTGCGACAAGATCGTGCCGGGTCTTCTGATCGGCGCCTTGCAGTTCGGCCATCTGCCGACGATCTTCGTGCCGGCCGGGCCGATGACGAGCGGCCTGTCGAACGACGACAAGGCGAAGATTCGCCAGCAGTTCGCCACGGGGCAAGTCGGGCGCGATGCGCTGCTCGAGGCCGAATCGGCGGCTTACCACGGGCACGGGACCTGCACGTTCTACGGCACCGCAAACAGCAACCAGATGCTGATGGAAGTGATGGGCCTGCATTTGCCCGGGGCCGCGTTCGTGCACCCGCACACGCCGCTGCGCGATGCGTTGACGGCCGAAGCGGCGCGGCGGGTGCTCGATCTCACCGCCGAGCGCGGCAACTATACGCCGATCGGCCATGTGGTCGACGAGAAGGCGATCGCGAACGGTATCGTCGCGTTGCTTGCCACGGGCGGCTCGACGAACCATACGCTGCACTTGGTCGCGATCGCGCGCGCCGCTGGGATCGTCATCGACTGGGACGACTTCGACAGGCTCTCCGGCGTCGTTCCGCTGCTCGCGAAAATTTACCCGAACGGCAAGGCCGACGTGAATCACTATCATGCGGCGGGCGGCATGGCGTTTCTCGTCCGTAACCTGCTCGAAGGCGGGTTGCTGCACGAAGATGTCAAGACCGTGGCCGGCAATGGCCTGTCGAGCTACACGCAGGAGCCTCGCCTCGTCGACGGCTCGCTGACGTGGGTACAAGGTGTCGACGAGAGCGGCGACACCAAGGTTCTGCGGCCGATCGGCGATCCGTTTCAGCCCGACGGCGGCCTGCGGCTCATGCGCGGCAAGCTCGGTCGTGGCGTCATCAAGATTTCGGCGGTCGCGCGCGAGCATCGAAGCGTGCGCGCGCCGGCCATTGTCTTCGATTCGCAAGAAGCGGTGCAGGAGGCGTTCGATAATGGCGAGCTCAAGCGCGATTTCGTCGCGGTCGTGCGCTTCCAGGGCGCTCGGGCCAACGGGATGCCGGAGCTGCATCGCCTCACGCCGCTGCTCGGCGTTCTGCAAGATCAAGGCTTTCAGGTGGCGCTCGTCACCGACGGCCGCATGTCGGGCGCATCGGGCAAAGTGCCGGCCGTCATCCACGTGTCGCCCGAGGTGATACAGGGTGGCCCGCTCGGCAAAGTGCGCACGGGCGATACGATAGTCATCGACGCCGAGCGCGGCGTGCTCGACGTCGAACTCGGTGACAAAGAATGGTCCGCGCGCGAAGTCGAAGCGCCGAAGAATCAGGCCGAGAACGAGGTCGGCTTCGGGCGCGAGCTGTTCGGCGTCTTCCGCGCCGCTGCCATGCCGGCGGAGATGGGCGCCTCGGTGTTTGGACCGCTCGTGGGCGAGACGACCGAACCAAGCGTTCACGCGACGCGCTAATCATGAAGGAGTTCTCAATGAACAAGATCGAAGACATCGTCCGCCTCGGCCCGGTCATTCCCGTGCTCGCGTTCGATTCGGTCGAGCAAGGCGAACACGTATCGCGCGCGCTTCACGCAGGCGGCGTCAAAGTGCTCGAAATCACACTGCGCACGCCCGCGGGTTTGCAGGCGATCGAGCGGGCGAGCCAGCTCGCTCCCGATATCGTCGTCGGCGTCGGCACGATCACGAAGCCCGAACACTGCGCGCTCGCGAAAAAAGCCGGCGCCCGGTTCGGTGTTTCGCCGGGGCTGACGAAAGACATGCACAAAGCGGCTCAGGATGCCGGACTGCCGCTGCTGCCCGGCGTCATGACGCCGACGGACATTCTCGTCGCGCTCGAGCTCGGCTATGAGATCGTCAAGTTCTTCCCTGCCCAACAAGCAGGCGGCGTCGCCATGCTGCAGGCCTTCCACGGCCCGTTTCCGGCGCTGAAGTTCTGCCCGACGGGCGGCATCACCGCGGAAACGGCGTCGACGTTCCTCGCGTTGCCGAATGTCGTTTGCGTCGGCGGTTCGTGGCTGACCCCCAAGGCAGCCCTTGCGGCGCAGAACTGGGACGAGGTGACGCGTCTCGCGCGCGGCGCTTCCGAACTCGCCGCACATCAGCGCTGATTAGCGCAAAGTTCCGAGCACGCTGCGGGAACGAAGGACGAGGCGCATCGCATTCGCGGTGCGCCCGCTTGCGTTCGTGCACGCGCGATGAGTATCCGGATCGAGGTCGGAAAAAGCCGCGCCCGCGAATAGAGGCAACGCGCAGCGCGGCCGTTGAGGGTTTTCCTCGATGGAACCGGTTCTATCCAGGGGTGCTCCGCCCGCCTACAATGCAGCGTCGGTGCGGGGCCCCGATTTCGGCGATGCTCCGTGCCGGTCGTACAACAAGTCAAACGGATATCCACACCAAGGAGGTGCTCATGGAATCGGTCCAAGGCGGCCTATTGCTTCTTTACGCGGTGATCGCCATCGCACTGCTGATTTTGCTGATCACGCGCTACAAGCTGTACCCGTTCCTGGTCTTGATTCTCGTCTCGCTGGGGCTCGGCATGGCGGCGGGCATGCCGATGGACAAGATCGTGAAGTCGTTCGAGAACGGCAACGGCGGCACGCTCGGGCACATTGCCATCGTCGTCGGATTGGGAACGATGCTGGGCAAAATGATGGCGGAGTCGGGCGGCGCGGAACGCATCGCCACCACGCTGATCGACTGGTTCGGTGAGAAGAACATTCACTGGGCGATGATGTTCGTCGCCGTCATCGTCGGCTTGCCCGTCTTCTTCGAAGTGGGCTTCGTGCTGCTGATTCCGATCGCTTTCAACGTCGCGAAGCGTACAGGCAAGTCGCTGCTGCTGATCGGGTTGCCGATGGTGGCCGGTCTTTCGGTCGTGCACGGTCTCATCCCGCCGCACCCGGCCGCGCTGCTGGCCGTGCAGGCGTACGGCGCCGACATCGGCAAGACGGTGGCATACGGGATCATCGTCGGCGTGCCGACGGCGCTCGTCGCGGGTCCGATTTTCGCATTGCTCGTGCATCGGCAAATCAAGCTGCCGGACGTGAATCCGCTTGCCGAGCAGTTCGTGCAGGGCAACGGCAACGGCAACGGTCGCGGCAACCCGAACGGTACCGCGGGCGCGGCGGGCGCCTCGCTCATGTCGGGCACCAACCCTGCGGCGGGTAGCCGAGAACTGCCGAGCTTCGGCGTCACGCTTTTCACGATTCTCTTGCCGGTCCTGCTGATGCTCGTCGGCAGCTGGGCCGATCTCTTTTTCGCGCCGAAGTCCGTGCCGAACAATCTGCTTCGCTTCGTCGGCAACGCCGACGTCGC
>JBCNPL010000275.1:0-4269 GCA_039593375.1 Paraburkholderia sp.
AGCATCTTCGGGACGACGTGGGCTTCGTTGCAGTAGGGCGGTGATAGTAGCGGCTCCCGAGCAGCGCTCGGGAGTCGGCCGAAGCGGATTTGTTGGAGAGTCGTAGCGGCGCGCTCGCCGAATCGCGTAAGCAGTGCTTGATAGTCGGTATCGTGCGTCTCGCGCCGAGTATTGCAGAATCAGCTACCAGCAAGATTCGTTGCGCTCGATCGTAGCGTCGCGCCACAGGTTGTCTTGTGACCATCGAAGGCAACCGCTCGGTCCGCGACAATGAAAGCAGGACCCCCTTCCGCGATCGTACAGTCCTGATGACCGTCGATGGGACATGTACATCGATCCCCCACGCGGGCAACGGGCCGACCGTCGACGAAAAAATTGTTCGCCCCTGCTTCGACGACACCATTGTGGCTGGTCGAATCGCCAACTCGGATGACGTTCTTCACGACTGCGCTCCGAAGCTCGGCGACAGGATGTCGCCTATCGCATTGGAGACGGTTTTAAAGGAGGATCGGCTGTATATGCCAGAGTCAAATGGACCATGGGCGAAGCTCTGGAATTCTTCGGCAGCGGCGCGGGCGCACCGCTCCTCATTCACGCGAAATCCTGTCAGGCGTGCAACGCTCCTAACGCCCGCTCCACGGCCTCCGAATCGCGCTCGGCGAACGTGCTGTCGTGCCTGCGCGAGATCCGATACAGCGCGATGTCGGGCGGCGGTTGATGCGCGAGTCGATGGATCGAACAACCCGTCTGTGCGCGCAACGCCTCCACCATGAACGACGGCACCAGCGCCCACGCTCCCGGACGCTTGAGCAACGGCGCAAGCAAATGACTCTTGTCGGCCGAGTTCAACGGCCTGAGTAGTCCGCGCTTCGTGCGCCACAAATCGAACTGCCCCGACCAGGGCAGATAAACCTCGCGCGCGTAATCGAAGCTCGTCAAATCGGCGCACTCCGCAATCTCGGGCTCCCCTTTTCGCGGCATGTAGGCGATCCGCATTGCGTAGCTTCGAATGCGTGTCGATATGAGATCGGCGTGATCGGCGGGTGACAAGGTAAATGCGACGTTGAGATGTCCCGACGCCACTCTGTTCGCCAACTGCCAATATCTCCCGCTCTCGAGGTGCAGGCGGATCGGCGGATCTTCGCGCGATAGTTCGCTCACGAACGGCGGCAGCACGTGGATCGCAACGGCATCGACAGCGCCAATCGCCAGATAGCGATCGCTTTCCATCTTCAACTGCTCAGCTTCCATCTCGAGGCGCTTCCATCGCTCCGCGATATCGAGGAACCGCTCGCCATGCGGCGTTAGCGCGATTCGCCGCGAACCGCGCGAGCGCAGCAGCAACGAATGGCCGATCCGTCGTTCGAGCGCCTGAATACGATAGGAAACCGTCGACTGCGTCGCACATACGATTTCCGCCGCTTGCAGCAGGCTCCCGGTGCGCACGACCGCGAGAAAGGTGTTGATCTCTTCACTGAACAACATATCGATCCCCTCGATATGACGTAAATAAAGAACGACATTGACCGATATTTAGCGCGTCTCTAGCCTTGGTGCAAGCGGATCCAAAAACGCCGCTCTTTGCCCCACATGTACGCATCGGGAGTCGCACCATGACAGAGAGACGTGTCAGCCTCGACGAATTGCCTACCAGTCGCTTCCATCGACGCGTCGCGCTCGTCGCCGCCGGCGGACCGTTCTGCGACGGGTATTTGCTTGGGATCATCGTTGTCGCGTTGCCGCTCATCGCACACGACCTGCACCTGAGCGCAGCTCAGACTGGGCTGATCGGCGCGGCGAGCCTGCTCGGCATGTTCATCGGCGGAATCGTGTTTGGCCCGATGACGGACCGGTTCGGGCGCCAATCGATGTATGTGCTGAACCTGGCGGTGTTCCTGCTCTGCTCGATCGCGCATCTTTTCGTCGCGGGTGCGACGGCGCTTTTCGTGCTGCGCCTCGTCATGGGCATTGCGCTCGGCGCGGACTATCCGATCGCAACCGCGCTCGCGTCCGAATTCTTGCCAAGACGGCTTCGCGGGCCCGTGTTGTCGAGTCTCGTGCTCTGCTTATGGGTGGGTTACACGCTGAGCCTTGCCACGGGGCTCTTCGTGCATGCAGGCAGTAGCGGTGCCTGGCGGTACGTGCTGGCCAGCGCGGCCATTCCATCCGCGATCTTCCTCGTGCTTCGACTGAACATCCCCGAATCGCCGCGCTGGCTCGTTTCGGTCGGGCGAATTGAACAAGCGAGGCGAGTTGTCGAAACGCATCTCGGGCGGCAGGCCGACTTCAATCATCTGCTTGCACATACGTCGCGGAGCGCGCCGAGAACCGGGCTTGGCTTGTCGAGCATTCGAGATCTATTCGCTCGCGGTTACGGTCGGATGGTGTTTTTCTGCTCAGTATTCTGGACGTGCCAGATAGCACCTTCGTTCGCGATCAAGACGTTTCAGCCGCTGCTGCTGAAATCGCTCGGCGTGACGCACGTGCTCGCCGGCACGCTCGTGATCATCTCCTTCGCGATCGTCGGCACCGCGCTCGGCATGTTCGTGATCAATAGAATTGGCCGCCGGCGATTACTGATCGCGTCGGGCACTATCGCAACGCTCTCGTTGTTCGCGCTCGCCACACCGCTCTCCGCACTGGCTGCTTTCGCCATTGCGCTTTTCATCCTGTTCACGATCGCCGAAGCCGCCGGCTCGGCGCTGCAATTCGTCTATCCCAACGAGGTGTTCCCGACGGACGTTCGTGCCACCGGCATGGGCCTCGCGATGTCGGTGAGCCGCATTGGCGCGGCGGCGGGGACTTTCGTGCTGCCGATCACGATCGCGAAGTTGGGTGCGGCGAACGGGCTCTTGATCGCGGCCGGCATCGCTGCCTTGGGCTTGCTGGTGTCGTACCGGATGGCGCCCGAAACACGCAATCTGCCGCTTGCCGACTCCGAGCCGCCGCAAGCGCGCGAACAGCTTTCCCCTGTGAGCAACAACGAGGTCCGTACATGACGATTTCTTCTCCCCGCGTCCTGATTGTCGGCGCAGGCATCATCGGCGCCATTCTCGCCTACGATTTCTCGCGCCGCGGCGCACGCGTCACCGTGCTCGATCGCAGCGAGCGTGCGAGCGGCGCTACGGCCGGATCATTTGCCTGGATCACGAACCAGACCAAGTTTCGCAACGCCGATATGCTCGGCGAGGCGGGCGCGCGCGATTACTTCAATCTTCATCGCCTTTCCCATCTGCGTTGGCGCTATTTGCAGGACGAGGTGAAGTCGACGCTACCGATCCGCTGGTGCGGGTGTCTGCAATTGGCGGTTCCAGGTACACAGCAAGCAACGGAACTCGACGCGGAATTGCAGCGTCGCATAAGGTGGGGGAGCCCGACGTTCAGACTGAGTGCCGCCGAGGCGCGAGTACTCGAACCGGCCTTGCACCCCGGTGACGAGACATTCATCACCTACACGCCGGATGAAGGAATGATGGCGCCGGTACAGATGACGGTTACGATGCTTGACGAAGCGATCGCCCTCGGCACCGCTTACAGTCCGAACGATGCTTTCGCTAGTCTGCAGCGAACCGCGGCTGGATATACGGTGACGAGCGCGAAGGGAAAGCGCGATGCCGATATCGTCGTGTTCGCGGGCGGGATTGCCAATCCCGAACTGGCCGAGCAGGTCGGACTGAAAGCGCCGCTCGTTCATAGCGTCGGCAGCGTCGTTCACCTGGCGCCTATCCCGCCACTGTTCGATAAAGTCGTGCTGGGTGCGCACGTGCACGCTATCCAACGCTTCGACGGCCGTGTGGTCATCGCGCAGCATTTCTCGGGCTCGCCCGTCGGAGACCCGAGCGCGCCAAATCCGGAGCAACTCGTCGAGGTTGCCGCCGCGCTTCTCCCAGGGTTGAAAGGCGCGACGGTCGAGAAAGTCACCGAAACGCGCCGCGTGATTCCAGCCGACGGGCTGCCCGTGTTCAGCCGCAGCAAGGATCGTCCCGGGATCGCGGCGATTACGACGAACGCCGGCGTCAGCTTGGGAGCGATCCTTTCGCAGTTGATCGTGACCGAAATGATCGAGGGTATCCCTGTGAAACTGCTCGATCCGTACCGCGCCGAGCGGTTCGAAGCCTGAGGGCGAACGCGCTCGCGCGCATACACTCTTTCGCGTCACTGCCAAACCCACTTCACATTCGGGCTGCCTTGGTCCGCGTGCTGCCTTAATATGTGTGGCGGTTCGACCCGCCACTCATCGAACGGAACGAACCCCCTTTTTCCTTAAGC
>JBCNPL010000276.1:0-4267 GCA_039593375.1 Paraburkholderia sp.
CTGCGCAAAGAGATCGGCGGCACCGAGCTTTTCATCGCGCTCGAGCGGCTGACCGAGAGGCCGTTGCCGACCGATCTTGCGGGCAGCATCGAGGTCGCGCCGCACAATGCGCCGTTCGGCCATCGGCCCGTCTATTTCTTCGGCCGGCAGCGTAACGACGGCAAGGTCTGGTCATCGGCGCAGTTCATCGAGTTCGCGCAACCCTAATCGACGATGCCGCTCCCGGCAGCGGCCGCTACCGCATCGCGCGCAAGGCTCGCCTTGCGCTCAGCATCATGAGCAGGCTGGAGAGCCCGTTGAAGACGAAGAGCCCCCTCGGGCCGATAACCGTCATGAGCAGGGATGCGATCGCCGGGCCGATCAGGCCGCCGACGGAGAACAGCAGGAGCAGCGTGGCCGAGACGGCCACGCGCAGATGCGGCTCCGTGCGGTCGTTCACGTGAGACACGATCAGGCTGTACTGCGTAAACGTGACCGCGACATACCCGAGCGTTGCGATCCAGACGATCGCGGATACGTTGAACACGACCAGTATCAGGCTCAGGGCCGCGGATATCTGCGCGGTCGTATAGACGAGCCGCCGCCTATCGATGCGGTCGGACAGCCGTCCCATCGGCCATTGTGGAACGAGCGCGCCGATCAGCGCCACGCCCATGAATGTCGACAGCTCGGAGGTCGAGAATCCCGTGCGCGCGAGAAACACGGGCGTCATCGAATAGAACGAGCTGTAAAGAAAGCCGGCCAGTATGCAGCCGGGTATCGCAAGCGGCGTCGCGTGAGCCATCGAGCGAAGGCTTGCGCGCCAGCTTTGCGGGGGCAATCGGTCGAGGCTCTCGTCGGCAACGCGGACAGGCCATCCTTCGAAGAGCGAAACGGGCATGACCGCGGCGGCGAACAGCGCGCCGACGAGTGAGAAGAGCCGGCCGTCCGGGCTGTCTCCGAGGTGCAGCAGGAATTGTCCCGATCCGACCGCCAGATAGTTGATGCCCGCATAAAGGCCGAAGACTTGCCCTCGGTTCTCGTTTCGGGAGGTCCCGTTGAGCCAGCTCTCGATCGACGTATAGAGACCCATGAACGCGAAGCCGGTGAGCGATCTGATCGCAGCCCACGCCCAGGGCGACTGGAAGACGTTGAAGGCCAGCGCGAGAATGGCCACGGCTGCCGAGAAGGCGACGAACGTCCGGTGCTGGCCGATCCTGTCGATGAGACGGCGATTGCATACCGCGCCCACCACGAATCCTCCGTAGTAGCACGATTGCACGAGCCCGACGACGAGCGTCGACGTGCCGGCATTCAGCATTCTCAATGGAATCAGCGTTTGGAACAGTCCGTTGCCGACGATGAGCAACGCGTACCCGAAGAGCAGGCCGGCAAGCGATTGATAGCTGCCGAGCGGTTGCGCGCCTGCTTTGTGCGTGACTGCCACCGCGGCGGGCGGCGTTCGCCGTCCGAGCAGCTTGGCCTCGGAGAGTGGCCCGGTTCGTGCGGCCTCCGGCGATTCGGCGGCCGTGCGCTCGCTGTCGGCACTCGACTTTGAAACGTGCTCCTCTCGAAACTCGGACATGACAACTTCTCGGTCACCGGCATCTTCGCGACGTCGGCTGTTCTTTCTTTAAGGGCGGGCGATCCGCGCGAGCGGCAGCGAGAAGGCGGAGCTTCTTGGTGTCGGCGGAAAGCGATCAGGATAACGGCCTTCGAGAAGGATGGTAAGCGACGGTGATGGAGCGACTCATAATTTTTTTGATTTGCGTCGCTCCATATCCGGCGCTCGACGAAGCGACTGCGCCGGATCGCTCGAATCACGGCGCCCAGTGGCCTTCCACCCACACCCAGCCGGGGCCGCGCGCCGCCCAGTGTCCCGGTACCCAGTGGTAGCCGACGCGTTCGACTTGCCAATGCCCCGGCTCCCAAACGTAACCGCCGTGCGCCCAACGCCAGTGTCCCGCCACCCAGACATACCCCGCGCGCGGCGGCGGCGCGACTTCGACACGCGGCGCCGGCGGCGCCGAGCGGACCACGGTGGGTTCGGGTTCGGCGACCACGCACGCCGACAGACTGGCGCAGAGCAGCATGGCTCCGAGGGTACTGGCGGCGGCGCGCTCGAGACTTCTCTTACATGCACGCGCTTTGCCAGCGGGTTCGCCGCGGTGGATGGGTTGAATTTTCATGTTTTGGCTGCCTTCCGGTTGATGGTTTGTTTGCCGTCCCTGGCACCGCAGTCCTTGTCGGGGAGAATTTCTTCCAAAAAGGACTCGGTTGGCATTAAACGGCGGACGTGGCCGATATCCGTCGCGGTCAGCGGAAGTTTTTACTCCTTGTTGGGCGATACCGCCTTCCAGCCGTCCGCAGCCCTCGCCCGCGCGGCGATGCCGTCACGCACGCGGCATGTCTCGTGCCATCCGGCTACATGTTCCTGTTCGCGTCGCCTGTTGCGTTTGATACAACCGGTAACGCCTGCCCTTACGGGAGCTTACTAGAATGGCCGCATCGGAACGGTAATTGGGGAGACATGACATGAACATGAATATGAAGCATTGGACGCTTAGGATGGCTGCCGTATTGACGGTGCTTGTGTCGTCGGTCGCGTTCGCCGCGGCGGGCGGCAACGGCGGCGGTGGCGGCAATGGCGGCGGCGCGGGCGGCGGAGCCGGGGGCAGCGGCGGTCACGGCGGCATGGGCATGGGTGCCGCGGCCGGAGGCAATGCGGGCGGCGTCTCGGGCAGCCACATGAGCAGCAAGGGCATGTCGAATACGAACGGCTTCGACTCCGGCGATCGCGACAAGGGATTGGCGCGCGCCGAGGACCGGTCGGCGAAACAGGCCGATCGCGACGGCGTCGAGCCGGGTACTACGAAGGCGCACGCTCACAAGTCCGTCAAAGCACACCATCACCATGTCGCAAAGCCGACGACGGATACGCTAGGCTCGTGACACAGAAGCCTCGCGGGGCGGCGCGAGGCTGAATCCCGAATCCGCGCGGGCGCTTGGAGAGGACGTCCGGAGGATTGCGTGCCTAACGGATAGCGCGCGCCGCTAACGTCTCCGCCGAGACACTGCCTGGCTGCCCGCTCGACGCCATCCCCGCATCGGCCGGCAGCTTGTCGTTCCAGCCACCGCCGAGCGCCTTCACGAGCGCAATCGAAAACGCCATCTGCTGGCCGTGAATCTGCACTTCCTGACGCTGACTCGTCAGCAGCGACTGTTGTGCATCGATCACGTTGAGGTAAGCGACGAGCCCGCCCGAGTAGCGATCGTTCGCGAGCGACAGCAGCCGTTGTGCGTCGACGACGGCCGCGTGCGCCTGCCTCGAAGCGACATCGAGCACCGAAAGACCGGTGATGCCGTCCTGTACCTGCTGAAACGCATTGAGCACGGTCTGGCGGTAGTTCGCTTGCGCCGCGCGATATCCCTCGCTGGCAAAGTTCACGTTCGCGCTGCGCCGGCCACCGTCGAAGACGACCTGACTCAACGAGGCACCGAGCGTCCACATCAGGCTCGGCGCGGTGAACAGACTCGAAAAAGCCGTCGATTCCCAGCCGATACTCGGCGAGAGAACGAGGTTCGGAAAGAACGCCGCCTTTGCGACGCCGATCCGCGCATTGGCCGCGGCCATCGCACGCTCGGCCGAGGCGATGTCGGGGCGCCGCTGCAGCAGGTCGCTCGGAATGCCGACGGAAATCGACGGCACCTTCGTTTCGACGACCTCGGGCGCGATCGAGAACTGAGGCGCCGGCGTGCCGATCAGCGCGGCGATCGCGTGTTCGTATTGCGCGCGTTGATTGAGCAGCAGCGTGGCCTGCGTCCGTGTCGCGTCGAGTTGCGCCTGTTGCTGGTACAGATCGAGCCCGGACACGGAGCCGAGCTCGTGCTCGGCCTTCACGTAATCGAGCGCCTTCTCTTGCAGCGTCACCGATCGATTCAGCACGTCGATCTCGGCGTCGAGCTCGCGCAATGCGTAGTAGTCGGTGGCGAGGTCGGTCGTCAGGACGAGGCGCGCATTGGCCAGGTCGTCGGCTGCCTGCTGTGCCGAGGCCTTCGCCCCTTCCACTTCGCGGCGTATGCGGCCAAAGAGATCCGTGTCGTATGTGACCGTCGGCTGCACCAGCACCTCGTTTTGCACCGTGGATTGATTCGGTGTCGTATAGCTGAGCCGCGGCCTATCCCTGGAAACCTTCTCGCGAGCGAGCGCGCCCGACAGATCCAGCTCGGGCAGGCGCTGGGCCGAATTGAAGGCGAGCGTTGCCTTGGCCTGCTCGTAATGCGCGCT